>QHZP01000038.1 GCA_003224715.1 Acidobacteriota bacterium
CTGCATTGGCTGCTGTGGTCTTGTCCGGTTCGGCACCCAATCTCAGAAAGCCGGATGTGACGAACGCAGCCAGGGCAGTCCAGACCGTCAACCTGGCGGCTCTGCGAAAGAGTCGGGTCGTCATCGGACTGTTGCCACGCGTGATGTATTTAGGTTGCATGAATTCTTCTCCTGTTTGTGATTACTTTGGTTGTTTCAAAAGCCTCAAGCGCTATGACGGAATTCTTTTCAGTCCTTGCTTAGTTTTTGGCACTCCATAGATCTCAATACGCCGGTGCCGCCCGAGCGCTTAAGGCCAGTTGGTCATTTGAGCGGGACTAGCGTTCCGAGTGAAAACAGAAGTGGGCCGGGATGTGAGCAAGCTTCACACCATCGCCACTCGTTCCGACTGTTGAACAGGCACGCGTCGCACCAAACCAGACAGTACCGCCAGAACAGCCCTTAGCGCGAGAAAGAGCTTCGTCTGGTGAGAGCGGCCGGCAAGTGGATCAAGTATCAGAGGAGGTCACCTGCCTGTCGACATCTCGACGGGTGTCGATGTTTACTCCGACAGCGCTCGACATGCTGCCCCACGCTCCTCGCTGCGGTCTCCTAAACTCAGCGACTTGCGTATCGTCCAGCCGGCAACCGCTTTGGTCTGAGAGTTGCTGGGGAAGTTGATAATTGGAGGGAGGTGCTCTATGGGAGTAAGACTTCGAGCATTCACGGCACTCGCGCTATTCGCTGGATTGGCATTTCCCGCGAGAGGCCAGGACAATCCGTTGCGCTTTGTCCCAGCCCAAGTGATTTCCACTGCAGATGCCGTTTATCCACCGAATGTCGTCAACCCGGGGATGGTTGTCTTCGAGGTTACGGTGGGCGCGTCCGGAAATATTGAAAATGTAAAAGTTGTTCGCGACGGCCCGGGATTCACCGGGACGGCTCAACAGGCCGTACGCAAATGGAAATTCAAGCCGGCAACATTCAATGGGCAACCCGTTCGCTCCGTTGTCCCGGTTGCGTTTTCATTCGCGCAACCGCTGATCACGCAGCCGCGCTAGCAAGCCGCAGACTGGGTGTACTGGTTCTCCAGGCGAGAAACATTCGTCTGCGGAAGAAACGAGTCGCGCTCTCTTCCTGGCCGTCCACAATCAGGACGAGCAGGCCTTGATAGAGATCGTGCTGCCGAGTACACTGATCATTCTGGGTATCGTTCTGCTAAGGGCACTCCGTATTTATTTACGAAAACAGATGAATTGGTTTGTTTGGGCATTGCTCTCCGCGTTCTTTGCGGGTGTTACAGCCATCCTTGCCAAGGTAGGGGTTCAAGAAATTGACTCCAACCTAGCGACCGGCATTCGCACCGTAGTGATTCTAATATTCGCCTGGTCGGTGGCTCTTTTGACGAACAGCCAGCCGATCTCGATGATTGGAAGACGGACTTGGATTTTTTTGATCTTGTCTGGTGTCGCTACGGGACTGTCTTGGCTGTGTTACTTCCGAGCTTTGCAGCTCGGCGAGGCCTCGCGCGTTGCCCCCGTGGATAAGCTAAGCGTGATCATAGCGATTGCGCTGGCAGCAATTTTTCTGCGCGAGCATCTTACCTGGCACCACTGGGTGGGAGGCTCCCTGATCTTCACAGGTGCGGTCGTGTTAGCCTACACGTAAGACGAAAGGCTTTCCAATCGATGCTACTCCGCTAGGCGGTCGTTGTGACAGGCAAACCTGTTTCTTGAGATGTCGCGCAGGAAAATAAAGACATCATCCTCGCGAAACCGTTCGATACACAATCAAACAAATAAACTCGCCCAGACTGTCGGCATTGCGACACCGTGTTCGCTGGCCGGCATCCCACACTGCGAGCGCTTGTCGTCGGCCTCTACTTTCCGTCATTTACAAACTCAACACGTTTGGCAGCCGTGTTGCCTGTTCCAGTTGTGTTGCTCGAGGCACCGAAGCTTTCGTGGCGACACAAACGAGCCGTGGCATCCCGCCACGCATGGTGGGCGCCCGATGAGGCTCACTGGCGCTGTTGGCGGAGGCTTCATGAAGTTATTTGAACAGGCGTTTGACACTAACGAGATGGTCTCAATTTAGTACTGGAGAATTTGCCATGAACATAAAGTTGTCCAAGCAGGTTTTGATCGTACTTCTCTGCTGTTTGCTTGTGCAATTCAGCGCGCAAGCCGACTCCTACGGTCCCACGAGCCAATCCAACGAACAATCACCAGCTCCGCCGGTGCGCCAGTCCCCTCAAGAGTTGCAGCAATTTGTGGCGCCGATCGCCTTGTACCCGGACGGTCTCGTTGCACAGGTTCTCGCCGCTTCCACTTATCCAACCGAGATTGTCGAGGCCCACCGCTGGATGCAAAGTCATTCCGACCTTAAGGGTGAAAAGCTGGCCGAAGAAGTCGACAAACAGCCCTGGGACCCAAGCGTAAAAGCCCTCACACAATTTCCCTCGGTTCTTGAAAACATGGACAAGAACCTCTCGTGGACTTCATCGCTTGGGGACGCATATGCCAACGAGGAGCAGGAGGTGACGGATGCCGTCCAGGCGATGCGTCAGCAGGCTCGGAAGGCTGGCCAACTGAATAGCAACGAAGAGGAGAAGGTAACGACTCAAGGCAGCACGATCATCATCCAACCGGCGAGGCCTGATGTGGTCTACGTGCCTGCCTATGATCCTTGGCTTGTGTACGGGGCACCTGTTGTCGCCTACCCGGGATGGGTTCCTGTGCCCGGAATCTTTTTTGCCGGCCCCACAATTTCCTTTGGTGTTGGATTTGGGATGGGCTTCTTCGGAGGATTCGGGTGGGGCTGGCATCACTGGGGATGCGACTGGCATGGCCATCACGTGATCTACAACAACCACACCTACATCTCCCATAGCCGAACCATCGTCAATCGCAACAATTTCAACCACGGTCACGGCACCTTCAACCACGGCAATGCGTTTCACGGGAGCAGAGCTGAGGGCAGAAATTCAGCATCCCGTCGGTCCTCAGCTTCTCACGCTCAGCCAGGAACACGCTCCAGCGCGTTCGGCGGCTTCGATCACGGCGGAAATGTTCGAGGCTTTTCCTCCCGCGGTCGGTCGAGCTTTGGAGGTGGCTTCCATGGCGGCGGCTTTCATGGGGGTGGCTTCCATGGCGGTGGTGGACGACATGGGTGATCGCATTTATCCGGGTGTGGAACTCGGAGAATTCAAGAATGGAGGAAAAACATGATGTTGCAGAGGATTTCGATTTTTGGTCAACTTGAATGGAAGAGCTTTGGTCGATTTGCTGCGTCTGTTCTATTCGCACTGTCCCTGGGGTGTTGGTCTGTGCCAACGGTCGCCCAGCAGCCGGGACAACGGACCTTTGCCTCCGCCGAAGATGCCGGCGGTGCCTTCTCTGTTGCCATGCAGGCAGAGGACGAACAATCTCCCTTGAGCATCCTCGGACCAGCCGGAAAGGATGTTATCTCGTCCGGCGACCCAGTGGAAGACTTGGATGCCCGCATCGGCTTCGTCGTCAAATACCGGCAGATGCATCGGTTCGTGACAGAGCCGAACGGAACAGTAACCCTGGTTGTCGGAGCAGAAAACTGGCCGTTTCCGATCCCCTTGGTGAACAACCACGGTTCGTGGTATTTCGACACGCCCGCCGGCAAAGACGAGATCCTATTCCGTCGAATCGGCGGAAATGAACTGGCTGCCATGGATGCGTGCCGCGACTTGGTCAACGCGCAAAAGGAATATTTTGCGCGCCCGCCGGGTCACCTCCCGAAGCAATTTGCGCAGAAACTGGTCAGCGATAAAGGCCGACACAACGGCCTGTACTGGCAGGGTGCTTACAACGAGTTCGATAGCCCGATCAACCCTCTCATCGCCTATGCGCACGGAAAAGGCCCAATGGACCAAGTTGACGATCAGGTCCCGTTCAATGGCTATTTCTTCCGGATCCTCACTAGCCAAGGACCTCATGCACCGGGCGGAGCCAAGAACTATGTCGTCGACGGGAAGATGAGCGCAGGGTTTGCCTTTGTCGCCTATCCTGCGGAGTACCGCTCCTCGGGTGTGATGACTCTCATTGTCGATGAATCGGGAACCATTTACGAAAAGGACCTCGGCCCCAACACAACAATACTTGCAGAAGCGATGACCACCTATGATCCGGATTCCACCTGGCACCAGCCAGAATGAGCGAGGGCTACTGACTAACCCAGTGCGTCCCGCCATTCGAGAATCGATGCCTGCCAGGTTGCGGCATCTACGCAAAAGGGTTCCGTTGCCGCCGCTCCTGCGGAAGGAGGTGGCCTCTAATGGACCGACGTGGCTACCGCTCGTATTGGTCTTGGGGGCGATTGCCGCGGTCGCGTATGCAGACCATTTCGTTGTCTCGATTTCGCTGGCCTACCTCTACATCCTTCCCCTTGGCGTCGGCGCGATTTTCCTACGCAGGGAAATCAGCTACAGCCTCATCCTGGTTTGTATTTTGCTCCATGATTATTACTCCGCGCGGGAAATCCACCCGGGGCTTCGGACCTTCCACAATCTCTCAGCGATGTTGTGCTTCACCTTTGTTGTTTACCTCATCCAGCGGTATATCGAGCAGCGGGAAGCGCTTGTCAAAACGGTTCAGAAGCAGCGTGACGACCTCCTTAAGGACGTGGAGCTGGCCGCGCAAGTCCAGCGCCTCTTTCTTCCCGTGGGCAAACCAGCCATCGCCGGACTCGAAATAGCCGGCATGATGCAGCCAGCGCGGGGCGTTAGTGGCGATTACTACGACTATATCCCCATCGACGCGCACACTATTCAGATCGTCATTGCCGATGTAGCCGGAAAAGGCGTTCCCGCTGCCCTCTTGATGTCCGCGACGGCGGCAGCCATGCAGCTTGAGGCGAACCAGGATCGAAGTATGCTGGAGATGGTGGGACGGTTAAACACGGGAATCCACTCCGTGTCGGATGGCGAACGCTACGTGACGTTGCTGATCGCCGAAATCGATACACGCAAACGGGCACTCCACTATGTCAACTGCGGCCACAATCCCGCGCTTCTCTTTCGCGCAAAAACGAACACGCTCACGCGCATGAATTCGACTTGTCCACCCATCGGAATATTTCCAGAAGAAAATTGTGAAACGGGCTCGGCAGACCTTATTGCCGGCGATGTGCTGGTTTTCTATGCGGACGGCGTCACGGAGGCGCAGAACGAGCTTGGCGAAGAATTCGGTACAGAGCGCCTTTCCGCCATAGTACGACGCGGCTCTTCACTGTCCGCAGAAGCCCTCATGACCGATATCTTCAGCAGCGCGGCAAATTTCTGCAGCCAGGTTGGTTTCAATGATGATGCCACCATTCTCGTGGTTAAATGCGATTTCGACGGCTTGTCCCTGGAAAGTGACGACAGTCGGACCTTTGTCGAAATACCGCCGCTCAACTCTCGTCTCTCAGCAGACCAAAGACTCAGCTTGGGAGCCTCCGCTGTCAAGCTAGTCGATTGATTCCGAGCAACCTAGTGAATTGCGTCGGCAGTCTACTGGATTGGAATCTCACATGCATTCTGTTGTGTGCGAGGGATGGTGATCCCATAGAACCGGAGTTCATGGCCCCGCCTGCGCGACGTTGGTGCAGCACATTGGGACCGAAAGCGTCTGAAGCAACGGAAGAGAAGGCTCCATTTCTGAATCAGGTCACCTGCGAGGTAACCCCGAGTGAATGGAAAAGGCGAGAGACAAATCCATGGACAGACCGACCAAAGACTTACACGAGCCAGTCAACAAATCTAGGGTCATCGGCTCCACTCATGCAGGGTCGCACGAACGACGGGAAGATGTGGCCGTGACTCGAAGAGAATTCCTCGGGGTGGCTATGGCCAGCTCTTTGTTTGCCGGCACTGGGGGCAGCCATTGGGCCGCTGAACAAACGAGTGGCATCCCCTATCGCACATTGGGGCGCACAGGGGAGAAGGTCTCCATCGTGGGCCTGGGTGGTTATCACATCGGAGCGCAAGCCGGAGAGCAAGAGAGCATCCGCATCATCCGCACGGCGATCGACAACGGGATCAACTTCCTGGACAATTGTTGGGACTACAACGGTGGTGCCAGCGAAATTCGAATGGGCAAAGCACTGCGCGATGGCTATCGGCAGAAGGTGTTCCTGATGACCAAGATTGACGGCCGGAACAAGCAGACGGGAACAAAGCAGATCGATGACTCCCTGCGTCGCCTCCAGACAGACCACATTGATCTCTTACAGTTTCACGAAGTCATCCGCCTGTCTGATCCCGATCGCATATTTGGACCAAACGGGGCGCTCGAGGCGGTGGTGGAAGCTAGAAAAGCGGGAAAGATTCGCTATATCGGCTTCACCGGGCACAAGAGCCCGCAAATCCATCTGCAGATGCTTGAGACGGCGTTCAACCACAGTTTCACTTTCGATTCGGTCCAGATGCCATTGAACGTCATGGACGCCCATTTCGACAGTTTCGAGAAGAAAGTTCTTCCGATCTTACTGAAGCATGAAATTGGTGTCCTGGGAATGAAGCCAATGGGAGATCATTTCATCCTCGACAGTAAGGCGGTAACGCCAGTGGAATGCCTGCACTACGCCATGAACTTGCCGACAAGCGTCGTGATCACCGGTTGCGACTCCCTTCCCATCCTTGAACAGGCCCTGAATGCGGCGCGCAGTTTTCGATCGATGAGTGAAACAGAGGTTGCAGCGCTGCTCGCGAAGACCGCAAAAACGGCACAGAAGGGCCAGTATGAGCTCTATAAGACAACCCACCATTTTGATGGGACATACCACAATCCCCAGTGGCTGGGATGAGAAAGGCTTCTGCTGTGTGCCTGGACTTAATTCCCCTGTCGTCACGTGAGCGGACTTGCGACGTCTGCGTGTCGTTAGAAACGAAAGGGGTGAATTATGGCTGCCAGCGATCAGCAAACAGGCTGCATCTGGGGTTCATCGGGCTCGGAGGCATGATTGTGTCAAGTGGTTCCGGCGTCTGTCCACATATGCAGCCTGGCAATCAATCAATGGCGCACTCGCAGACTAGGGGGGACTAGGATGAAGAACTTTGACGGTTTGTCTGAACAGGAAATCCTTGCGCTGGCTATTTCCCTGGAAGAAGAAGACGAGCGCGTCTATGCCGATTTCTCCGAGGGCCTACGCCAGGAGTTTCCTGCCACCGCCGCGATCTTCGATGGCATGCGTCTCGAGGAATCCAGTCATCGCCGCCGGCTGATTGACCTGTACCGACGGAGGTTCGGCGAACACATTCCCCTGATACGCCGCCAGGACGTGAAAGGGTTCGTACAGCGCCGCCCGATTTGGTTAGCGCGGCCACTTCGGCTGGAGGCCGTGCGCAACCAAGCCAGCGCCATGGAGGAGGAGACTCGCCGTTTCTATGAGAGGGCCGCGTCACAGGCGCGCGACGCCAGCATCCGGCAACTGCTGGACGACCTTGCCCAGGAAGAGCGCTCCCATGAGTATCGGGCAGAGGAACTAGGGAAGGACAAGCTGAAAGCCGACGCTCGTTCTCAGGAGGAGGAAGCTCGGAGAAAGCTGCTTGTCTTGCAAATCGTCCAGCCGGGATTGGCCGGCCTGATGGACGGTTCCGTTTCCACGCTGGCGCCGGTCTTTGCCGCCGCTTTCGCGACCCGCAGCACTTGGGCCGCCTTCGTCGTTGGACTGGCAGCATCGCTCGGCGCCGGTATCAGCATGGGCTTCGCCGAGGCCCTTTCGGATGATGGCAGCCTGACGGGGCGCGGATATCCTTGGTTGCGGGGACTGGTGTGCGGGTTCATGACCACCCTAGGAGGTATCGGACATACCCTGCCCTATCTCATTAAGGGATTTACCGTCGCCACTACCGTCGCCATCGCCGTGGTCCTGATGGAACTGGGCATCATTACCTGGATCCGCCACCGCTACATGGAAACCCCGGCCTTCTCGGCAGCCGTGCAGGTTGCCCTCGGAGGCGCAATTGTCTTGTTCACAGGGGTACTCATGGGAAGCTGGTGACCACAGCAGTGCCCGATTCTGGGACCTCAAGGCCATCGTCCAAGCCATCGTGCCACTTTCCGAGGCGCAGCGCGCTCAGGAACTCAGCCAGACGCGGCAAGATCGTTTTGAAAGTCGCCTAGCTGGCGCAAATGACAACCCACAGGCACTTAAACCTAGGGGCAACCCAGATATGCTTTGGAAATTGAAGGCTGCTTTGAGAAATACTTTGAACGAAGGAGGATTACGATGGGCGAGACGTTAGGCTTCATTGGCTTGGGTAACATGGGCTATCCCATTGCAAGCAATCTGATCCGCGCAGGCTACAAGCTGCGCGTTTACAACCGCACGCTATCGAAGGCCGAACCGCTGCTAAGTCAGGGTGCTGTGCTCGCTTCGCGCCCCGCTGAGGTTGCGGAGCCCGGAGGGATTGTGGTCACCATGCTCGCTGACGATCAGGCCGTGGAAGCGATCGCCCTTCGCAATCGCGAGTTGGACGAGCGGTTAGGTCCTGGCGGGATTCACCTTTCCCTGAGCACGATTTCGCCAGCGACAGCGCGGAAGCTGGCCGAACAGCATGCGCAGCACGGAGTCGGTTACGTTGCCGCGCCCGTTTTCGGGCGGCCGGAGGCCGCGGCTGCCGGCAAACTATGGGTTTGTCTTTCCGGCCATAGAGAGTCAAAGAAACGAATTCAGCCGATCGTGGACTCCTTCGGGCAGGGCAGCTTCGACTTCGGTGAGGATCCAGGAGCTGCCAATGTAGTGAAATTGTGCGGCAATTTTCTGATCGCCACGGCGATCGAGGCCATGGCGGAAGCTTGGACACTAGCGGAAAAGAACGGTCTCGATCGGGTTAGGGTGGCGGAAATGCTGACGAAGACGCTTTTCGCCTGTCCGATTTATCAGAGCTATGGAGAGAGGATTGCACAGCAACAGTATGATCCGGTGGGCTTCCGGCTCGCGCTCGGCTTGAAGGATGTGGACTTGGCCTTGCAAACCGCGACCAGCAGCCAAATGCCTATGCCGCTCGCGAGTCTCCTGCATGATCGATGGCTCTCGGGTGTTGCCAAGGGGCGCTCCAACCTCGACTGGACGGCCGCCGCACTCGGTGTGGCAGAGGACGCAGGTCTCCCGATAGCGAAAAAGTCACCCACAGCCTAGATCGAACCGGTCGTGGGTTTCGCACCTGCCTCGTTCGGTGTTGGCGAACGGTCGCCGATCAGACTTCTAGAAAGGCGCTGCCGCCCGCTGCGGTGCTGGCCCCCTCCCCTCCAGGATGCTTTGTAGAGGCGGCCGGGAAATGCCCAGCTTCTGCATTTTGCTGATCAGCGTAGTGCGCTTCAAGCCAAGTTGGGCGGCTGCGCCTTTTGGGCCGCCGATCACCCAACCGACAGCTTCCAGCGTGTGCAGAATCAGAGTGCGTTCCGAATCCCTCAGCGTCGTTACCGCCGGAGAGAGGGAAGGGATGACAGCCTGAGTCTCTGCCCTCGGCAAAGGATTGGGCAGGACGCCCTCGTTGGAAAGGATCACGGCCCGTTCGATCAGGTTCTGCAGCTCGCGGATATTCCCCGGCCACGGGTACGAGCCGAGCGCCGCCATCGTTTCCGCAGGAATGTGTTCGATGGGCTTACCCATCCGGCGGCCAAACATTTCCACAAAGTGGGTCACTAGGGCCGGAACGTCTGAGCACCGCTCCCGTAACGGGGGCACCAAGATCGGGAACACGTTCAGACGATAGTAGAGGTCGCTGCGAAATTCGCTCCGCTGCACCATGTCTGCCAAATCTCGGTGGGTCGCAGCTACCAGTCGAACGTCCACCTGGTGCGTCCGAGTACTGCCCAAGCGCTCGAACTCCTGTTCCTGCAAGACCCGCAGCAGTTTGGGTTGCAGGGCCAATGGGATATCGCCCACCTCGTCCAGGAAGAGCGTCCCTTTGTCGGCCAGCTCGAAACGACCCACCTTCTGCGCGATCGCCCCTGTAAAAGCCCCTTTCTCATGGCCAAACAGCTCGCTTTCCAGCAGATCGAACGGAATGGCCGCGCAATTCAGCTTGACCAACGAGCGTCCACACCGCGAGCTGAGGTTGTGAATCGCGCGTGCGATCAGCTCCTTGCCCGTGCCCGTTTCTCCCTGGATCAGCACGGTGGAATCGGTCGGCGCCACGCGTTCAACTTGTTCCAGCATCGATTCCAGAGCCGAACTGTTACCTATGATTTGCTCGAACCGGCGCTCACTACCTGCCGGCTCACCCGACTCCCATCTTGCGACAGCTCCCACCGAGCACCTCCTGACCCACCGGGATGCACGCTTCCGTTGCCGGGCTCAACTCTCCAGCGCCGCCCGAACACTCTCGAGCAAGACTTGGTCGTCGAACGGTTTTTCCAGAAACTCCACAGCCCCTGCTCGCAACGCCTGCATCCGCATTTTGGCGTCGCCATGGGCCGTGATGAAGATGATCGGAATCCGGCAACGTTCTGCCTTAAGCTTCGCCTGCAGTTCCAGACCCGACATTCCAGGCATGCGGATGTCCGCGATCAGGCAGGCAATCTGGTGCTGCTGGCCAGACTGAAGAAATTCCTCGGCCGTCGCAAACGCTTGGGCCGGCAAGTCCACCGCTTTCAGCAGGCCTTGTAGGGCGCTGCGCACCGAATCATCATCATCGAGGATGGCAACTAATTTGGTCATTTGGTCTTCCCCTGAATACCCATAGGCACCACTTTAACAGTGTCGCCCAACGCTGCGCAATTATATCTTGGTATAAGGGCTCTAATACCGCCCCGATCACCGACGCGCCCGAACTCGACTGCGATGGAAAGGCGCAAGTACCCCGGCCGCTATTTCCGACCTTGGCCAGGCGCCGGCGGATCCTATCTAAGAGCGAAGTTCTGCCGTTTCCGACGAATTTTCGCCCATGGTAGAGAATCAATGAACAACTGTGCATTGTGATGACGACCTTTACTGTTAAGCCAAAGTAGCTTGCCAACGTTGATTTCGCTCTAGCGTTCATGATTATTCACCTCCATCGACATTATTCAGCCCAACAAGCAACATGCGTGCCGAAGCGAACCGGCTTGACACTACTTGTGAATGGGTCTGCAGCAAAGCAGGTGTGGTCGCGGAAAACTGTGTCGACATTTGCCGAGTAGGTGTCGACAATTTGTCGACCGGAATGCCGACCTAAGATGATCAGGTCGCGGGTAACAGAGCCCGGCCATATTGAAATTACCCGTTGCCAGGCGCCTCCTTCGTGAATGCAGCGCACCTTGAATCAAGAGCAACT
>QHZP01000039.1:0-9238 GCA_003224715.1 Acidobacteriota bacterium
GGGATCATATTGAGGCGGTTTTGGACCAGAAGGTGCACGCCTCGCGTACCCAGGTATCGAGCCTCAAAGGTGTAGTCATTCTTGAAGACGTGTTGCACTCCCAAGTTCCACTGAATGGAGTAGGGTAGTATCTGGTCCTGGATATAGCTGGAAGTAGCGGCTCTGGCATCATCAGCAGATAAATTACCGGTCGCATTCGCAGTGCGCGGAATTCCACCTTGGGCCAGGAAGGGAACTCTATTCAATGGGTCATTGGGATTTAACGGATCCGCGTCCACTGTTGAGCTCAGTTGGGGCGGATAACTGGTCGAACCGACATTGTCAAAGATCACATCGTGATTAATACCAAAGCCGGCTCGGATCGAAGTATTTCCACTGCTTCCTGGCGAATAGGCGATCCCAATCCGCGGCGCAAAATTCCTCTTTTGGGTGGTTGGTTCATGAAACGTGAGTACCCCAGGCACCTCGGCAATTGAGTTCAGTGCTTGTAAACGATAAGTGTAAGGATTCGAGGTATATTCATAGCGTAATCCCAGATTCAAAGAGAAATGGGGACGAATCCGAAACGTATCGTTGGCGAACCAGTAGATAGCATACTGGTCACCATAGTACTGGGTGCTTCCTACGTTACGTTCCGCCAACTCGTCCGGAACCTGGTCGCGTAAGAAAAGATCGAGCGTTGAATAAACGTAATCCCCGCGCTCTCTCTGAATGAAATGCTGCGGACTAATAGCTTTGCGATACTCAGCTCCGAACTTAAAGGTATGCCTTCCCTTCGTCCAATTGAGGTTGTCCACCAGTTGGTAGGTATTCTGAATGGTCGACTGCGGAGTGTTCCCATCGGGACCTATGTTCACGGCCAAGTCAGTGTCACTGGTAATATTAGGAAACACGTCCAGTCCAGGGTATTGAAGCCCCTCGGGAATCGGATAAACCTGCGAAAACCGATTGAAGCCTAAACGAAATTCATTGGAAACACTAGGCGAAAAAGTATGGTACTCGGAGGCTGTGAACAGATGAAATCTCTGAGGAAATGTGATCCAGAATACCGGCAAACTGGCGGCCGTGTCCAACTGGTCTATCCTATTATTGATGTAACGTCCCCGAAGCTGGTCTTTCTCGGACAGGTTGTAGTCCATGCTAACGAGCCAAGAATATTGATTCGTGTAATTGGGTCCTGCCGTTGGCAAGATACCGGTGGGGATATCGATACCGGCCACCGTTGTCGTGCTGCTGGCACTTGGCGCGGGTGCCAGGTACTTCTTCAGGATGTCTAAGTTGGTTTGAGAAAGGCCGGGAATAGCCGAGAGCGTACTGTACCCCTGTACAGTTGGGGAATAAACCGGACTGCTGGGAGTCGTGACCTGACCATTCGGGGCGTATTCGAAGTTGCCAAAATAGAACAGCTTGTTTTTAACAATTGGCCCGCCGAACGATCCTCCAACCCGATTCTGGTCAAAGCGAGGTTTGTCGTAGATGCCCTGTCTGAAGAAAGCCTGGTCCAGAGCATTGAGTTTTCGATTTTGGAAATACTCATACACGCTTCCGTGAATGTCGTTGGCCCCGCTTCTTATGATCGTATTGAATTGGCCGCCGGAGGAGTGACCAAACTCGGAGCTGAACTGATTTTGCAACAGCGAGAATTGAGCTACAGACTCGTTGGGGACGTAGACCAGCGGGCCAGTGACGGCCTTGTTGTTGTTGTCGACCCCTTCGATAGTGAAATTATTATTCATGGGTCGCTGTCCGCCAATGGAAGGGCCTTCGCCCTGGCCTACCCCGCCGTTACTCGCTACTCCTGAGCCCAAAAGAGACAGATTCAGCACTCCAAAAAGACCATTGGCCGAGTTCTCGATCGTCGGCATGTATTCCACCACCTTAGTGTCATAGGTAGAGGTAATCTGTGCTGTGGTTGTATCAATGGTCTCGGCTGCCTCCGACACTTCCACTGCAGTGCTGACCTCGCCCACTTGCAGTGCTATATTTGTGGTTGTCGTCTTATTTAATTCTACTCTTAAGTTTTCCAGAACAGCAGCTTTAAAACCGGTTGCTTTTGCCGTAATCTTGTACGAACCAACCAGCACGTTGTTGAATCGATATTGCCCATCTGCGTTCGTGCTCGTCTCCACCCTAAGTCCTGTCGCGAGGTTTTTAAGTTCGATGCTAGCCCCGGCAACAACTGCGCCAGTGGGATCGAAAACCGTGCCCACTATGTTTCCGTCTGTTGCCTGTGCTAAGCCTGCCACCGTGCCCGCAAATGTCATTATCAGAGCTAGCAACAAGTTTAAGACATTCCTGGTTGTTCTCATTGCGATTCTCCTTGATAGTTGATTAACCCGAACGATACCGTGACCTTACTACCTGTCCAATTCGATTTATTTCTTTATGAAAACGGCTTTCCAAGGATTTGAAGGATTCCGACTTGTTTTTGAATTTGGGAGAAATTGAAGCTTGATCAAGTAAATAGGAATTCGGAACTTCCTACTGGCTAGATTGCAAATGCGGTGCCAAATTTTATCATTGGAGCCGTTCAAAATTTCCTGTCTGGAATTTGTTCACAACACACAAAATAACAGACCTGTCATCTTGCTCGCGACGTAACTCGACGGAAATCTTCTTAGGATAAAATACGAAACTCCGTAGACAATCCGAAAATATCCGAAATTATATATCAAGGACTATTATGGTCAAAATAAAAGTTCTTCATCAGTGAGCGATAAAAGATCAGTGAGCGATAAAAGCACATTCTTGATGATTTTCATGGGCCCTATGGAGAGTGGATATTTCCGGCTGCTTTCTGCGCCAAAATATCATCAAGGTCGTCGGCTTAGGGATGGCAATTTTATCAGCTTAGGATCGATTGACGTTGCCGACCTTACTTTTTCTGATATCATTACGCAAGGCTTTAAGAGGGTGGAGTATTTCCGTTTCGCATTCACAATTCCGTGAAACATTGGCATGGTCGTCAACGTATAAAGACGGTGGGTGAATACTCTGTACGTGCTTCTTTTCTTTTTGCCTTAGATTGACTGGAATTCATTCTTCGGAGAGCTCATGAGCAAAACGAAAAAAATCTTGTTGGGAGGAGGCGTCGTCTTAGTTGCCGCTGTCGGAACTTACGCCGGAATCAAATGGAAAGACCGTGGAGTAACGCCAGTCCAGACCGGCAAAGTTGTCAAGCTGGAGACTCTGGTTCAAACGGTTTCTGCCTCCGGCGAAATCAAGCCCCTAAAGTACATCAACATTACTGCTAACTCCTTTGGCCGCATTGTCGAGATCGCCGTGAAAGAGGGCGATCATGTTAAGCAGGGGGCTCTCTTGCTGAAGCAGGAGTCGGTTCAGTCTTCGGCCGACCTTCGCAGCAATCAGGCCGTGTTACAGCAATTCACCGACGATGCCGAAGGTCTCGAAGCCGCTTATCGTTATTCCGAAGCCTTCCTAAAGACGGCTCAAGCCGATCTGGTGCGTAGCCAGGCTGACTTTGAAAGAGCTCGCTTGGATTATGATCGTAACCAGAACCTTCTTAGGGAGGGTTTGATTCCCAAGTCCCAATTTGACCAGGCTAAGGCTAGCTTTGAAGTCGCCAAGGCGCAGGTGGATTCCGCTCAGGCCCGGATCCAGCAGTCGCAAGCCCAGTTGAACCAGGCGGACAAAGCGCGAGTTTCGGCTCGAAGTCGGATTGCTCAGCAAAGGGCCACTATCGCCAGGATTTCCGATCAGGTCAACAAAACCGTTTATGCAGCACCGCTGACAGGAGTGATTACGGCATTGCCTGTCCATGTGGGCGAATCCGCGGTTCCCGGCATTCAGAATGCGATTGGAAGCAACCTGATGACTCTGGCCGACCTCTCCGTTATCACGGCCGAAGTCAAGGTGGATGAAACCGACATTGTCAATGTCAAATTAAGCCAGGAAGCAGAGGTCACCGTCGATGCTATTCCCAACAAGATCTTTAGAGGACAAGTGACTGAAGTAGGTAGCAGTGCCTTGACACGTTCCTCCGGTCAGGCGGCTGGTTCAGGAATCACCAACACGAGTAGCCAGGAGGCTAAAGATTTCAAGGTGGTGGTTACTTTGCTTGAGCCTTCGGAGGAGCTGAAGCCGGGACTGTCGACCACGGCAAAGGTTACCACGGCCGTTCGCAACAATGTCCTGGCCATTCCCATCCAAGCTCTGACCATTCGCGAGCTGGAGAAGGAGAAAGAGAACAAAGAACCCGCCTCCAACCCAAAAACAGCTAAAGCTGCAGGAAGCAATGAAACTGCCGCAAAAGAACCGACTAATTCCGTATCTAAGTCGTCTAACAAGAAAAAGGAACAACAAGGTGTTTTTGTGGTGCGGGAAGCCAAGGCTGTCTTTGTTCCTGTCACAACAGGTATTACGGGCCAGACGGAGATCGAAGTCCTGTCGGGCCTGAAAGAAGGGGATGAAATTATCACGGGCAGTTACAAGACCCTTCGCACAATCAAGACTGATGACAAGGTTAAGGTGGACAACAAGTCTATTGGAAAAGAAGACCAGAAGGAATAAAACCCCCTCCAGCTAAGCGGGCAACTTAAGAATTTTCTCTAAGTGACAATCAGAGGCGTCAGAAGTGAGGCTGATTCAATCTCATTAGTTATTAGCTCAGTGCCGAGCGTCAATGGCTGAACGCCTACTGCAGAAAGAAAGGCAACCATGTCCGAGAACGCACCAGGAACCGGTCCCAACGGCCATTTAATAAAGACCGAGAATCTCTGGAAGACTTACGAAATGGGAACCGAAAAAATCCATGCCCTGGCGGGGATTTCCTTTACCGTCAAGAAGAATGAATATCTAGCCATCATGGGCCCTTCAGGGTCGGGAAAGTCAACTCTCATGAATTTGATCGGCTGTTTGGATACTCCGACCGAAGGCAAATACTGGATCAATGACCGCCTGGTCAGCGAAATGAACGACGATGAGCTGGCCTACATTCGCAATCGTGAAATCGGGTTTGTTTTTCAGACTTTCAACTTATTGGCTCGCGCTTCGGCGCTCCACAACGTCGAGCTTCCTTTAATTTACAATGGGACTCCCGCGCAAGAAAGACTGGAGCGGGCCAAGCGAGCCCTGGAAATGGTGGAACTGGAACAGCGCATGATGCATAAACCCAATGAGCTTTCTGGCGGTCAAAGGCAAAGGGTTGCCATTGCTCGTGCGCTAGTGAATAATCCGTCAATTTTATTGGCCGATGAGCCCACGGGTAATCTGGATTCGCAAACAGGAATAGAAATCTTGAAATTATTTGAGAAGCTTCACGCTCAGGGTAACACGATCATTCTTGTCACCCATGAACATGACATAGCCGAAAGTGCTCATCGCATCATTCACATTCGCGATGGGAAGGTCGCCTCCGATGAAACCAGGAAGTAGAACCAGCCCAGAGTGACAATCAAAGGCAATCAAACCTCTTTTCTCTTGGAAAATTTCTTCGCAATTCCTATACTGCCTCTTGACAAAAGATCATAGGCTCCTTCGAGGTAAATTCCTCCTGACCTTATCCCAAGCTGATCGATTGCATGAAATGTCCCCTTTGTGAAAATCGTAAGGCCAAGCGATTTTGCCCGGCCAAAGCAATACAAATCTGCCCGGTGTGTTGCGGGACCAAGCGCGAGGTGGAGATTGATTGTCCCTCAAATTGTGTCTATCTGCATGAGGGCCGTGAGTACGAGAGTGAAAGGATGGTACGGAGGGGCCTGTGGGTGGCCAGGACGGAAAGATTGTGGCAGGATGCATTTATTAATCAGCATTACCAGGTGTTCCTCTCGCTGTGGGCAATCATTCTGGATGAACGGGACCGATTTCCAGAGCTTGTAGATAGCGACGTCCAAATGACCCTTGACGCATTGATCCAAACCTATGAGACCCTGGAGAAAGGTATCTACTACACCTCCAGTCCGACTTCTACAATTCAAAAGAATCTTTATCGGGCACTGAAATCTTTCTTGGAGACCTCCGACAAAGAGCTTGATGTTAGTCACAACCGACTCAACACAAGTACCATTTTGGATTGTTTGCGCTTTCAGAAGGAGCTGGCTGCGACCATCGTACTTCCGCGCCCCAAGAGCCGAGCCTTCTTAGACCACCTTGAAGAAATGTATTCCCATTCTGCCTCCACTCTTAAGGAGCAACCCAAAATCATCCTGCCGTAAAGGTGAGGCGTGATACGCGCGAAGTGACGCGTTTGATTCTCACGTACCACGCCTCACGTTTCATCCCTCAGGCTCTTTAAAATTTGATTCAAACTGGCTGACGGGTTGCTGCTTGCAATGAGAGGGCGACCGATCACCAAATAATCGGCTCCTGCCCTGAGCGCTGCAGCCGGTGTCGCAATGCGGCTTTGATCGTTGCCATCGGCGCCTGTTGGTCGGACGCCCGGGGTTGCAATTTTTAAGGAATTTCCGAAATGCCGCCGCAAGGCTTCGATCTCGGCAGGCGAGGCTATCAGGCCGTCTAAACCAGCTCGCTGAGCCAGGCTGGCCAAACGGAGAACTTGGTCCTGGATAGCAAAGTCACATCCGATCTCCTTCAAGTCTGGTTCGCCCAGACTGGTCAAGACCGTCACCCCAAAGATCCAGGGGTGTCGAGGTCGCACGGCAGAAGCCTGCAGTTCCTTCACAACGGTTGACATCATTTTCAAACCGCCAGAGGTGTGAACTGTGATCATGGAGACACCCAATTCCTGAGCTGCCAAAGCGGCTTTGACAATGGTACTCGGGATGTCGTGAAACTTAAGATCTAAGAAAACTTCTTCTCCCATGTCGATTATCTCACGCACCACTGGGGGTCCTTCGGAAGTGAAAAGCTGGCTGCCAACTTTAAAGAGTCCGACCTGACCGCCCAGTTGGTTTACCAGATGCAAAGCTTCTTGTCGTGTAGGCACATCCAGGGCCACGATCATCCGTTATCTATAATCCATCTCTCTATAGTCCACATGGATATCTTCCTCTTCCCACCCACTGATCCTTGCCTCGCGTGTTAGATGCTGCCGTAAGGTCTCAGCTTTACATCTATTCTCTTAACCCGCCAATGATTGAACTCAGCTTAAGGATCCCTTTCCGTTTGCAGTAGGCCTCGAGCCCTTCAATAATCTTGATGGGAGCTGCGGGATCCAAAAAGTTTGCCGTTCCAACCTCAACCGCCTTCGCTCCCACCAGCAAATACTCGAGGGCATCTTCGGCCGTGCGGATGCCGCCAATGCCAATAACCGGAATCCTTACCGACTTGACCACCTGATAAACCATCCTTAGCGCCACCGGTTTGATGGCCGGCCCTGAAAGTCCCCCTGTAAGATTGCCCAATCTGGGCCTTTGAGTATCCACGTCCACGGACATACCCAGCAAGGTGTTGATCAAAGAGAGTGCATCCGCACCCGCCTCTTCTGCCGCTTTCGCTATGACTGTAATATCGGTGACGTTGGGGGAAAGTTTTACGATGACTGGAATCCTTGCCACAGATTTAATCGCTTTGACTACCTCATGGGTGGCCGCGGGATCGGTCCCGTAAACGATGCCGCCCTTCTTTACATTGGGACAGGAAATATTGATCTCACATCCCGCCAAACCTTCGGCGGTATTTAGAATCTCGATGACCTTGACATAATCTTCGGTGCTATATCCAAAGACGTTGGCAAAGATTCGAGTTTGATATTTTCCGAGTCTTAGTAACTTTTCCTCCACAAATCTTTGGGCACCGACATTCTGTAGGCCTATGGCGTTCAACATCCCTGCCGCGGTCTCGTGCAAACGGGGTGGGGAAGCCCCCTGCATGGGCTCGAGCGATAGCCCCTTAACCACAAATCCGCCCAGCCGATTCAAATCGATAAGCCGGCTGAACTCCTCACCATAACCAAAAGTGCCACTGGCCGTAAGCACGGGGTTTTTTAGCTGGATGCCTGCAACTTCAGTGCTGAGATCAACCATGTCAATTGCAGATTGAGGAATTCGGATTGTGAATTAGATTGGATCCTTCAATCTACAGTCCGAAGTCTGTGGAGACCGAAGCATACTAACAAATCAAGGAGCAGACCGTAAACTTCAATCCCCAATTCGAAATCAACAATCCGCAACCGAAGTGCTATACTCAGCCCAGGCGTGCTCTCGATGTCAGACATTCACCAACTCGTGGCTGCCACAGCCATTGATATCTTGCGAAGTACCATTCAAGATGCGAAAGGAAACGAAGTGTTCTTTCTGGCTGGCACTGATGAGCACGGTATCATCCAGGAAGTGACGCCTCTGGCACGTGGTAACGATTCTGCCGTGCCGGCCTTGATGCAAGTGGCCTCTCAAGGCGACGTCATCATTCACAACCACCCTTCCGGCCATTTGATCCCTTCCCAAGCGGATGTTGGGATTGCTTCAGAATACGGGAACCAGGGTGTAGGTTTCTACATCATTAACAATAGCGTGGATCAAGTCTATGTCGTGGTGAAGGCCTTCCAAAAGGAGAAACTGGTCCCGCTCAAAATCCCACAAATTTTAGAAATGATCTCTCCGCGAGGCGCCATTGCTTCAAAACTGGGCGGCTATGAGTCGCGCCCGGAGCAATTGCGGATGACAGAGGCCGTGGGGACCGCCTTCAACCGCTCGCAACTGGCTTTAATTGAGGCAGGCACGGGAACCGGCAAGAGTCTCTCCTATCTGCTCGCCGCCATTTTCTGGTCTGTCCAAAACAGGCAACGGGTCGTTGTTTCCACCAACACCATCAACCTCCAAGAACAGCTCATTAATAAAGATCTTCCGTTCCTGAAGAGTGTCCTTTCCCCTCAATTCAGAGCGGTTCTCATCAAAGGTCGGAACAACTACGTCTGCCTGAGCAAAATTGACTCTCTGGAAAAAGAAGGGGAACACCTCATTGAGTCAGAGGAGCGCGCAGAGTTAAAGGCACTGATTCAGTGGGCGCACGGCACCTCCGACGGTAGTCGATCGGACTTGAGTATTCTTCCGGCTCCGGCCGTTTGGGAGAAGGTGGCATGTGAGAGCGATAACTGTGGAAGGATCAAATGCCCATTTTATAGCCGCTGCTTTTTCTACAGGGCTCGTCGTGAAGCTTCCTCGGCAGATGTGCTGGTGGTCAACCATCATCTGCTTTTCTCCGATCTAGCTGTGCGAGGAGACACGGGGAGGTACTCCGACGTCGCCATCCTGCCAGGCTACTCTCGAATCATCCTGGACGAAGCGCATAATGTCGAGGATGTGGCCACTGACTACTTTGG
>QHZP01000039.1:9244-15830 GCA_003224715.1 Acidobacteriota bacterium
GTCTGCTGGGCCGATTTTACAGTATCCGGGAGAAAGAACGAATAAAGGAAAAAGGGCTCATTCCCTTTTTGCTCGCCAGACTGCGTTTCCTTGAGAAACAGATCGATGTAAAACTTTATACCCGCATTTTCGAACATGTCCAAGCGAGGCTAATTCCTCAACGAGAAAATCTAGCCTTTGTTTCAGCGAGTGTCTTTGATGATTTGGCAGCGTACTTTGAGGGTCTCTCCAAGGTTGAGACCGCAGAGGTAAAGGTTCGCTTCACTCCCATCATCCGCGAGTTGCCGGAGTGGAAGGATTCAATTCTTGCCCTGGTTCAGCAACTTCTCCGCGAACTGCGTGAGTTTCATCAACAGTTGCTGGTTCTAGAGAAGCTGCTGGAAGCTTTGCCTGATCCTGTTGGAGAAAGCCTTTTGGCGCAAACCGTAGAACTTACGGCTTTGACGGACCGCGTTGAAGTGGCCGCGAGCACATTGGGAGGAATTTTTGATTCTGCTGACACCAACAAAGTCAGTTGGATCGAGATACGCACCAGCAAATCTGGAAAACTGATCACCCTGAGGCAAGCGCCACTCAACGTGTCGGAATTGCTCCGGGAGCGCCTCTTTGAGAAATTCGACACAGTAGTAATGACAAGCGCTACGCTTTCTACCGAAAATAGGTTCGATTATGTTAAAGGTCGGTTGGGGCTGGATCGGGTTCCCCCCTCCCGACTGGTGGAATTGGTTCTGCCTTCCTCCTTCAACTACGGTGAACAGGTGATCCTTGGCATTCCCAAGGATATTCCTCTGCCGGATCATCCTAACTTCAGAAAAGAACTGAACAGGCTAATTTTCAAATCGATCACGATCTCGGAAGGACGAGCCTTGGTCTTGTTCACTTCTTACTCTCTGCTTCACCAGGCTTATGAAGAATTAGAGGAACCGCTGCAAACCCTGGGTATTCGGGCCCTCAAGCAGGGAGATGCTCCTCGCCATCGCCTGACGGAGATTTTTAAGAACGACAAAACCAGTGTCCTCTTTGCCACGGATAGTTTTTGGGAAGGAGTGGATGTGGCGGGAGAAGCTTTGGAAAACGTCATTCTCACGAAGCTGCCTTTTAGCGTACCTCGAGAACCCGTAATCGAAGCCCGGGTAGAGGCTATTGCCGAAAAAGGTCGCAACCCTTTCCTGGAATACACCGTTCCTCAGGCTGTTATAAAATTCAAGCAAGGTTTTGGCCGCTTGATTCGCAGCAGGTCTGACCGCGGATCCATTATGATCTTTGATCGCAGAATTCTGGAAAAACACTATGGCAAGGTCTTTTTGCGCTCCTTACCCGAATGCCAGTTGGTGGCGGGGAAACAAGAGCTCGTTTTTGAGACAGTCAAGAAATTTTTCGAAGTCCGAAGGGCGAGGAAAGAGCGCCAAGAATGAAGAATGGAGGAGTCGAAAAGAACGAGTAACCCCGAAGAGGGAAGAGGGAAGAGGGAAGAAATCAAGGGACCTTGGCCGGGCGCCCTTCACTCTTCACAATTCAGAACTGTGACGCAATTCGATCATTTCATTGAGGATTTTCTCCATTTCTCCGATTTGGAAAGGTTTGGCCACAATTACGTCAACCCCCTTTTTTCGGGCTTTATCCTTATCCAATGTAATTCCCCATCCTGTCATTAGAATGACCGAAATGGAGGGGTTTACGGCCTTCACCGTGGTTGCCACATCCCACCCACTGATTTCTGGCATCCCTAAGTCTGTAATCACCAAATCGGGCATCTGATCCTTAAAAATTTCCAGGCCTTCTTTCCCTCCGGAGGCCGTAAAAACCTCATGCCCTTGCTGGATCAGCATCTCCGCTAACAAATCACGTATAGCGGCTTCGTCGTCGATGATCAGGAGCCGCCCTATCTTCTTTTGAGGGGATAGGGCTGCCTCGGGTTCTCGGCGTGCCACATCCAAGTTCACAGGCAAGGTCACCTTGATCGTGGTTCCCTTGCCATACTCACTCTCTACCTCAATTTCACCTTTATGCCGCGTGATGATGCCGTAAGCCACGCTCATGCCCAGGCCATTTCCCTTGACGCCCTTGGTTGTAAAGAAAGGGTCGAATACTCTTTTTCGAACCTCTTCTGTCATTCCCCGTCCGGTATCTGTGATCTGTGCGAACACCCGGTTGTGTTCTGTCCCGACGCGGATATGAATCTTCCCGCCCGCAGGCATGGCATCCAACGCATTGAAGATGATATTGGTGAACACCTCTCTTAATTCTGAGATCTCACCCGCAACGGGCGAGACAGGCTCATATTGGGTCGTGATCGAATATTGAATCCCGCTGACGTGAGCGCTGTCTTCCCAACGAGTGCGCGTCATCGAAAGGGTGTCCTCGATAACCTGGATAAGATCGACTTGGCTGAAAACCTGATCAGTCCGTCTACGGGTGAAATCCTGCAGTCGCTTCACGGTGGATGCCCCATCAATAGCGGCTTTTTCGATGATGTCCAGGCCACGTGCAAGGGTTGGGTCGTCAACTCGCGCCTTCATTAATTGCGCCCGGCCCAGGATAGCTCCCAGGATGTTATTGAAGTCGTGGGCGACACCAGCCGACATTTCTCCCAGCGCTCTCAGTTTTTCAGACTTAATCAATTAAGATTGCTCCAGGGCCGAATAGAGCCGAGCATTCTTCAAGGCTGTTCCCAGACTGTTGGCAATGGTGACCAGGAGATCGATCTGGTCCTCGGCAAAACCATCCTCTTTCATACTGCCGAGGTTCAACGTGCCTACGCAGATATCCTCAGAAATAATGGGAATGGAGACCGCCGATTGGATGCCTTGGGTTATCAGATAAGGGGACGTATTGGAGATGATTTGATCCAGGCTCCGTGTATAGTACGGTTTTTTAGTCTCGTAGGCAATTTTCATGACGGTTTCCCGGCCGGGGATCTGCATTCCTCTGTAAAAGCCCGCCGTGATATTTTCCCCGTACACGTTAACCAGAGAAAAAGTATCATTTTCCGATTGGTAGAGTGCGATACTGCTCTTCTCAAAAGACACCACACGTTTCAGCTGCGTGTTAATCTTCTCGAAAAGCTTGTCGACTTCCAGATTTAGGCTGGCTTCTCGGGTGATTTCGTTGACCACGGCTAAGCGGGTAGCGCGTTCTTGGGCCTCGCGGAAGAGACGGGCGTTGGAGATTGCCACCGCCGCTTGATCGGCAATCGTCGAGAGGAAGTTGAGGTCGTCGCTATCATAAGCCTGGCGAATTCTAAAGTTCTGTAAAACAATGATTCCCAGGGATTGTTCTCCCAGGATCAGAGGCACTCCCAACCAGGATTGAGCCACACGATGAGGTGTGCGTCCTGTCACTGCCTCATAGATCTTCTCGAACGTATCCTTTACCAGGAAGGGTGTTCGAGTCTGCATGACATAACCAATCAGACCCTCATGAGATAAGGAACTCAAATGAAATCTTCTTTTGCCGTCCGCCACTTCAAATTTGACCTCCAGCCGATTCGATCCCTTTTCATAGAGCGCGATGAAAAAGTGCTCGCTGGCCAATACCTGTCCCACCTGGCGAAAAATCAACTCAAACAAATTGTTAATGTTGAGCTCCGAACTGATTGCTTTGCCGATGCTGTTCAGGGTTTGTAGAGCATTGGCCTTCCGACCAATATCAGTGTAGAGGTTGGCGTTGTTGACCCAGGTGGCCAGATAATCGCCCAAGGTTTCGAGGACGGTGATGTCCTCCTCATCAAAGGCTTGATACTTTTCACTCTCAATGTTAATGACACCCATCGTCCTGGAAGAATAGCGGAAGGGAACGCAAAGCTGCGATTTCGTTCCGGGATGAAACGCGCCTTCGAGCTGACTCTCTTCGCCAGTAACTCCGAGCAGTAATGTCTTCCTCAGAATTTGGGATCGGCATACGTTGACTTCGTCTGTGGTCAGGAGATCGTCGGGGGCCTTGCAATCCAGGTTCTGATCCATAAGAGCGCTCAAAACCAGGCGATTTCGATCATCCAGGCTGTAAATACTGACGTGGTCATACACAAAGTTCCTCTGCAATAGGCTCGCGAATTCTTTGAAAACAGCGTTGAAATCTAAAATCGAAGAGATCGCGCGACTGATATTATGGATGACCAAAAGCTGCGAGGTTCGTTTCTGCTCCCTTTCGAAGAGTCGAGCTTTTTCTAAAGCCGCCGAGATGGGTTCAGAAAGATTGATCAACAATTGAAATTTGTCTCGAGGAATATCTCTCTTGGAATATCCGTAATCTGCCAATAGGACAGCCGATGTCTCGCCCCTTTCCTTAAGAGGAAGGGCAGCCAGACTCCGGGTTTGCAGCCCCTCCAGAAGTCGGTTTTCGATGAGATCCGCTGCCGTACCGGCTTCTAAGTTTGCAGAAGAGGTGATGCTGGATGCAGAGAGGTGGATGGGCTCGCCTCTAAGCAGGGCTTCGGAAAATCTTGAGGAATCGCGCAGAGACAAACGCAACCCCTGCAGCTTTTCTTGGAAATCGGGATCGCCTTTTTCGATGACCGTTAATAACTGTTTGTGTCTGTCCATGTAAAGACAGGCTCCACGTTCAAACCCGAAATTTTCTTTGATCAACTTCAATACATAAAGGATGACGCTCTTCCAGTCCAAACTGGAGTTAATAAGGTTGCCCAGATTGGCAAAGAGCAGTGTTCTTTCCTGATCTAGAATCCGCAGCCTCTCGTTCTTGAGGGCCAGTTGGTATCGCGAGCGAAACTCTCTATAGCGAAGTCGCTGGCTGTAGAAAGAGCTGGTTAATGCAATGGCGATAGTCCCTAGCAGAAAGAAATTGTTGTTAATAAGAATCTCGGGCTGGACAATTCGATCCAACCAAAGAATGGGCAAGATGTAGGTTCCATAAATGATTCCACAAGTGATGGCCGTCTCTTTGACACTAAACGGTAGAACTAAGCTCATCCCTAAAATGACCAGATTCAGGCCCGCGTAATAAGAACTTTCGTATCCTCCTAAGAAACGGGTCATGATTGAAATTGAAGCACCCACAATTGGAGGTCCTACAATGCCCAGCAGGCTGGGAAAACGCTTACCCACGGTTGGATAAGCCGCAAATAAAACTAGGAGCAGAATCAATGAAGTGCTGAGGCGAAGGGTTAAGAAGAAGAGAAATAGATCCAGCGGAGCGAAGATGTAATCTAAGAAACCGAAAAGAGGAACTAAAATGATCCCAAGGTGATAAAGCACCCTGACTCGCTCATAACACAGACCTTGGATGTGTTCTCGAAAAGCTTGATGCAACTGGATTTTAAGCTGTTGAGTCTCCATCGGTCACTTTTTGACCAGCGTTCGGTACCACCATGAAACAATAGCTGGGTACTCGTTTATTCCAGGATTCCTGAGGGTTACGGGCTGTTTGCTAAAGTGGGTGTCTTTCGGCTCAAACTCATTCGCAATAGTTAAAAAGCGCTAGTCCTTTTTTATTTCGGCAAATGAAGCGCCTTAATTGAGTCAAATTTCGAGGGCATCTGCTGTTCGAGGTCTAGGCTGGCAGTGTTCCCGTCCTTTACTTGGGGTAGGCATTGAATTTGCACAAGGAGCCGCTCATGCCCGGCTTGGCCGGCACGACAAGGCACGAAAATATCGTACACGTTCTCGTCGTCGTGGTCGTTCTCGGCTTGCCAGATTCGAATACGATAACGAGGACGGACGACGATTTTCACGCGAGGCACACCCGTTCGGGAGGGGCCGTTATCTCACTTGGTCTTGGGGGATAGTTCTATTTTCTTTAAGCGCAAAGCACCTGAGGAATTGAAGCCTTCGCTTTGATGAGCTTCATATTTTGGGGATAACTCTTCATCCAACCAGGGTTTGAAATTATCCCAAAATTCCTGGGTTGAGAGTAAGACGCATTCCCCGCTCGACAACAACAGATTTTTGATTTCGGTTTTAAATCTTCGATGCGGTTCGCTCTTTATCCACCAATGAACCGGAAGGAGTACAAACGAGCGATTGAGATCTTTGACATAAAAACTGTAAAGGGGACTGGCAAGGTACTCAAACAGCTTTGCATCTGAGGCGAAGTTGAGTTGGTCGGATTCGATAAAGGGCGATTGAAACAAGAATAGGGTAGCATGGAAGGCTGGATTTTCAAGCTCCTTCAAAGTTTCTCTCCACTCGTTTCCACCTGGCACGCCTTGAGAAAATTGGCCCTTTTGCCAGAAGTAAGTGCCGGGCTCGGCCGCCACATAATAGACCAGGTAGACAAGCAAAAAAGTTCGTCCCACCTTCTTGCGGAAGAAGGAAAGTGAGATGGCAGAGAGCAGCAGGAAGGTCGGGAGGGAGGCTAGAATTAGGTATCGTTCCACAAAAAGATGGATAACGTTCATTCGTGCGAGGAAGAAAAATAGACTCAGGGGAACGAAGTACCACAAAATAGCGAACACCAGAGAACGAGAAGGGACAGCGCCAGATATTCCCCCCACTTTGAAAGAAGTTCCCGCCTTGCCTAGAACCCCCTTGAGATATAGCCACAGCCCAACAATCACGAGGGTCAGGCCTAAACTGAAGAACAGGTGACTTGGGTTCAAGAAGAAAAAGAAATTTTCAAAGCGAGGGTC
>QHZP01000040.1 GCA_003224715.1 Acidobacteriota bacterium
AGCCGGTTGGCCCCGTTGATACTGACGCAGGCGACTTCGCCCGCGGCAAATAGACCCCGGAGCGGCGTAGCTCCGTTAATGTCAGTGTGTACTCCGCCCATCATATAGTGAACCACAGGTCTGACCGGAATCAGCTCTTTGACGGGGTCGATGTTCTGGTATTTCAAGCACAGTTCCCTGACAAAAGGGAGCTTGGTATTGATAATCTTTTCTCCCAGATGCCGGAGATCCAGGTGGACCACTGGACCATAGGGTCCCTCGATGGTGCGGCCCCGCTCCTGCTCTTTCACGAAGGCCTGGGAAAGCCGGTCGCGAGGACCCAGCTCCATGGAACGCAAGACTGGCTTGGGTTCTGGCTTACCCAGGTTGTAGTCCTGCAGGTACCGATAGCCATCCTTATTGAGCAAATACCCTCCCTCGGACCGAGAGGCTTCGGTAATTAGGATCCCGGTAAAAGGGAGTCCGGTAGGCTGGTACTGGACAAATTCCATGTCCTTCAAAGGGACGCCTGCTCGGTAAGCCAGCGCCATGCCATCGCCGTTCTTGATGTTGGCATTGGTGGTGAAGGGAAAGACTCGGCCGCAGCCTCCAGTGCACAGGATTACCGCTTTGGCGGTAATAGCCTGAATCCTGCCGGTCATGAGTTCGATAGCGACCACTCCTTGAACTCGACCCTCGTCCACCAGCAGCTTGGTCACGAACCATTCGTCATAGCGAGTGATAGCGTTGTATTTGAGGGAAGTCTGGAACAGGGTGTGAAGCATGTGGAAGCCGGTCTTGTCGGCGGCGAACCAGGTACGCTCCTTCTTCATTCCGCCAAAAGGCCGAACGGCGATGTGGCCATCCGGGTCCCGGCTCCAAGGACAGCCCCAATGCTCCAGCCGCAACATTTCCTCAGGAGCCTCCTTGACAAAAGCCTCCACAGCATCCTGATCACAAAGCCAGTCGCCTCCTGAGATCGTGTCGTAAGCATGATCCTCCAGGCTATCCCCTGGTTTTATGACTGCGGCGGCGCCCCCTTCAGCCGAGACGGTATGGCTTCGCATGGGATAGACCTTGGATACGACGGCCACGCTGAGTTTGGGGTTGACCTCAGAAACAGCGATGGCGGCCCGCAAGCCTGCTCCGCCGCCACCAACCAGAAGAACATCGTGGGAAGAGCTGTCTATGATTTCAGCCTCCTGAGCGGCACAGATTCTCCTTTTTCTGAGGGTAGCCTATAGCCATTTGAAATTGGCCCTACTTTATACTCTCAGTTGTAAAGGCGATGCAACTGTTTTCACGTGGTTATCAAACCGGATTTACAACGAGTCAATCCACGCCAGCCAAGTTGATGCTTTGTGGCTGGACACAAGAGGCGGTTGGGGCGGGCACGTTTTTTTTCCCTGCCACTCCCATGAACCTGGAAATGGCGGTTCAATAACCGCAGAGACGCCGAGAGAATCAGGGTGAAACTCCAGATCTCAACGTTTTCGTTTTCACCCAGTGGGTGAAGGAAAATGTGGTCCTGATATTCAAACGGAGCCGCCCAGTTTCTCTGAATTCATGACCGCTGACTGTGTCTCGGTGCCTCTGTGGCAAACTACCGTTTTTAGGATCACGAATTCTGGGGCCCTTACAAGGCCAAAAGGCCCAATAGGCTGAACATCAATGATCCTTATCCTCGTCGTCTTCGTCGTGCTGGTGGAACCTGATTTGTCCTCGGATCTCTCCACTTCCAAAGACGCTGGAATGAACATTGGAATACGTGCTCCCGCTTCGTATGGCACGCAGGACTGCGGCGAAATCGCCGGCTGCCACGCCTTGCGGGGCTAGGGCAAGTATGTCAGCCGCGGTGATAGTGCCTTCCACGGTCGCTGATGTAGCAGGGCAGGCTGGTTTACTGCCTCCACCACATAGGAAAGCCAGTATTCCTCCATTGACTCCGCGTTGGCCCAAATGAATGTGGGCGGCGGTCGGGACACCGGTGAGATCGGAATATTTCAAATTGAAGGATATTGAGGTCCCATCCTCGTTGATTCTGGCCCTGAATTCGCCCTTCCCCTGGGTTGAGATTGAGGGTACTTCGTGAAAACCATTGAGCCTGGCTCTCAAACCGGGCCGTTCCTCGGAAGTTGTGGATGAACCGGGGAGAGCCAATAACATACAAATCACCAATACCAGGTTCAACCATAATCTTTTCATCTTAGTGTCTCCTTTGCTGAAAAATTCTGATGGGTTTGAGTCCGGATTTTCGCAAGTGGGGCTAGACTTCCCGTGATGCAAGTCTAATATCAACTGCTTTCCCACTGGACACGGCGAGTTCTTCGCCAAAGTCTAGCAGCCAAGCCCGATCTTCCGTATTCACTTTGCAGTTGCTGAGATGCTTTCCGTCAGGTCCCGTGGCAGACGAAACCAGAGCTCCTTTCCAATCGGCTTCTTTCCTTAACTTGAGTCTTCGCACTCGAACTTCGCCATAGTGCGTCTCCAGCCTGGCCACTCTCGATGCTTTTTCGGATCTTTGGATGAAGGTCCCCCAGCCGGAGCCTGCGGCAAAGAAACATTGAAACCTTTCGGCGTTCACTCGAGGCATAAAGGTTAGACGCCGTTCGGGAGCCGAGTACCCATACCCTGAGAGCGCCAGCAGGACAGACCAACTCGCCAGCGCACGCGCGTAGTGCGACCCGCACTCTACTTCATTCCAAGGATTTCTCCGGGCTCCGTCGTAGCGGTCTCGCGCTCCTTTCACAATCGATAACCCTTCTTCAACGGCGCCTGCATAGATTAAATGGGCCGCAACCTGGTACTCAATCCCGGTCCACACTTCGTCGGAATAGACAAATGGAAGGGCGGGACGATTTCCCTTGGGCCAACTGCACAGGAGCAAGCCTTTCTCGTCGTTCAGGGCGTAAATACGCTGGGTGTTAGGATGGTCATACAAATGGTGCTTGAAGTTGTGGCGATAGATGGATTGCAGCGTCTTGCGAATGTGTCCAGGCTCGAGGGAATATCCCAGACCCACCACCTCTGCGAACCACTGCCCGAGGAGTTGATCAGAAAGGCATCCCTGGCCGTATTGGTACCGAACCTGGCCATTCTGTACGGCCTCTGCGTGCCAGCTTTCATCGGAGCCTTTTTCCAGAGGCCGGATCTGGTCCGCCGGAGGAACTTTCTGGACATAGTAATCTCCATTCCAGAGTTCTTCCAACCTGAGTAGTCCCCTTACACGAATGCGGCGGTAGTTTTCAGCGGCCTCTGTGTCTCCCATGGCCATGGCCATGAGTTCGCCAGCTCTCAAAGCTCCCAGGTAGAGCGTGCCCATCATCGTATTGGGTCCATAAAACTCAATGTCATAGGTGTTATGTTGCTCGCCCTCCATAACCCCATCTCGGTCTGCATCCCAGTGTACCCAGGCAAATTCCAGGGCGCGCTTGGCCTGGGGCCAAAGCTCTCTTAAGAAGGCGTCGTCCCCGGACATCTGCCATTCACGGTAAAGCTTCATGATGCCGCCCATTTGACCGTCGGCCGCCGGCTTGAATTTCCACTGGGCCCGACCCACCGGCACCAGCGTGCGAAATGCCATGGAGCCATCGGATCGAAGGTTGTCCTGGAAGTCTGTTCGGCGCATGAAACGTTCCAGCTCAGGAAACAGAAAGGCCAGCGCTTGTTCGTAGTTCCAAACATGGGTGCAGTTCATAGGGCAACAACCCGCGTCGTCGCCACATCCTTCAAAGGCATAAAACTTTTTCCCTTCCAGCAGGAGACAAGTGTTAGTCCGGATAATGGAAGCCTGGCTGGAGACGGCGTCCAGAACGTGCGCGGGCAGAGTGCTGGAAAAGAAGGCCCGGTGGAAAGAGCGCGTCCTCTCCTCCAGACTCTTGAGGTTAGCAGCCGTGTGACGCGCTACTTCCCAGGCGTTCTTAAACCGGGTGCCATAGTCATTACGCAACTTCTGCCCCTTGACCTCTTCTTCTTTGTTCCAATAGTTTTCTCGCAGCGGGAAATACCAGGCCAGCAGGAAGGTGATCGTCCTGGATTCTCCGGGAGAAAGCCGCCAGCGAGGTGCCAGCGTGGCATAATTGGATCGGCCATCCGGCGAGGGTTCACTGGGCTTGGAATCCTGCAACCCTCCTTTAGCGGCAAATTCATCCAACCACGTTTGAAAAGAATCCCACCACGGACCGCCTTCCCAGGCGGTGCGCGCTGTCACGTCGGGATGCGTGGTCAGCAAGGCCATGGAGCCATAAAGGAGACTATCAGGGCCATATTTTTCCGAAGTCATGTCCAGACCAGCGATCTTCAAATGCGAGGCCACTTGTTCCGTATGTAGCTTCGTCAAATTCTTTCCAAAACCCGCATGGTGCTCGCTGTTGAGGCGGGCCGTTCCGTCATAGCCGACGGCATTGAGGGTCGAAAAAGCCAGGGCGAGATCGACCGGTTTCTGACTTCGACAAGCCACACGATAGTGAAAGATCGCCACGGGTAAGCTCGAATCGTGAACGTTCAGCGGGATGAAAGGATTGAAGGCTTCCAGCGAAATCTTGACCGGCAGGGAATCGTCCTCGAAGTCAATGCGCGCAAAAGGATAGGCCCCGGTAAAACGTGCTCCCTTCAGGCGCGGCAATCCCTGGGCGGATTCCCGCTCATAACCAAAACTCCCTCGATAGGGTGGGTTCAGCGGACCTTCCACGACCTTGACCGTTGCCGTCGCCCCTTGGGGTTTGGTCCATAACGCCACGAAGGTGAAGGGAAGAATCTTCCCTTTGCCGGGCCGGTTGAAGATTTCCCAATCCTGCAACTCACCTCGCCCTCCCAGTGAGACGGTGCCAGTCCCGATGCCGCCAAGCGGGAAGGCGATTTCAGAGAGATGGTCAGCCGTGAATGTCCGCTGTGCCCCCTGTCGCAATAGTTCGCGTCGAGAGTAAGGAATGAGCGAACCGGCCGGAGAGCGAAACGCTTGAGGCGCTACCACCGTCGAGGGTGCTTCCTTGCCTGGGGTTGTTGCTGCAGCGCCAACGGCCGCGGCAGAAGTGGAAACGATAAACTCCCTGCGGTTTATCCTGGACATAGAGCCTCCTTGTGCTGCGTTTCCTGTATCAGGCACTTGGCCACAAGCCTCATGGGTTGCTCGTGAAAGAATCGATTCTGCCTCGTAAGACCCAAATTATGCACCAATGCTATTAGCCTCGAAGAGGCGGAAGGTCATAGCCCACGGCGTCAGCCGTGGGACAAGGCAGATGGATGAATGAGCCCCGGGACGGGCGAAAGACAAGATGTAACAATCTCTCATCCCGATTCTCTCGCGCCTGCCGGGGCTGGGCTTCTGTCTGACCCTGACCCGCGGCTGACGCCGTGGGCTACGCTCTGACGCCCTTCCGGGTCTATCCGATGACGCCCAGGATGCATAATCCGGTAAGAAGTGACGGGAAATATTCCCTGCGCCGTCGTTTTGACTGCTCCAGCAAGACCGCCGACGCGCGCAATGGGCACTTGAGTCATAGGAAGCGAGCAAAGAAAATCCAAGGTTCCGATAAACTGAGATTAGTAGAACCAAAGACGAATTGATTGTCAAGCGCGAGCAGGTTGTCGGGAGTTTCTCTGAAACGCCGCTGGAGTTTGGACATTTGTCACTGCCGCGTAGCTGCATCCGAGGGCCGGCCCCCAACCCGTATCCCGTCGCAAAGCGACGGATCAGATCGCAAACCACAGAGGTGGGCGAGATTCAGGCGCCGCTGACGCCGCGGGGGGGTTCCCAGGTGGGTCACCCAGGTCAAGGGACCTCTTATTTTCTTGCCATTTGAAAGGATTTGAGCTAATCAGATCTCTCTTAGTCAATTCTTAACACCATGAAAGCGACGTACCCCAGAGTGGTAGTTTTAAGTGGCTGCAAGGTGTTTGTGTGTTTCTTCAGTTTTGCGCTTTTGACTTTCGGTCTGCTCGTGCCGGAAACTTTGGCGGAGCAGCCAACGCCGCCAAAATCTGCAGACTTTTTTCCCATGGCGGTCTGGTACGGCGGTGGGAAAGCCCGGGCTCCCATGCTGGCTCCCGATCCTAAGAGTCAACGCCAGATTTGGCGAGCTGATCTCGAAAAGATCCGGGAGCTGGGATTCAACGCCATCCGCTGCTGGGTGGATTGGGCGACGGCCGAGCCTCAGCAGGGACAATTTAATTTCGATACGATCGATGTTTTAGCAGGACTGGCTGAAGAGGTGGGTTTAAAGGTCATTATTCAGATCTATGCCGATTCGGCTCCTGACTGGATCGGCAAAAAATATCCTGATTCCCATTTTGTCGACATCAGTGGCGAAGTGATGCCGTCAGAATCTGCCCCGGGCTTTTGCTTTGACCATCCGGGGGTACGAGGGGCGCTTCTCGGATTTCTTACTGCACTAGCTGAGCACGTCAAAGACAGTCCTGCCTTTTTCGCTTGGGATCTCTGGAGCGAGCCTCATGTCATCAATTGGGCCTCTGCCACCTACCTGACCAGCGCGGAATTTTGTTTTTGCCCTTACACCAAAGTTCGCTTCCAGGACTGGCTGAAGAAAAAGCACGGGAGTCTGGAGACCCTCAACAAGTCCTGGTACCGGCGCTTCACCCAATGGAGTGAAGTTGAGCCTCCGCGGTTGAACACGATTCTTTCTTACACCGATTATGTGGATTGGCGGTTCTTCATCATCAACAAACTGGCTGAGGATCTGCGGTCCCGCTATGAGGCGGTAAAGAAAGTGGTGCCCGACCGGATCGCCACCAGTCATGCGGCGGCGCCTTCCCTGTTCACCAGTCCGTTAGACGGGGACGGAGATCCGGATGATTGGCTGATGGCCCAGCAGGTGGACTATTGGGGGACTTCTTTTTATCCCAAGCATTCATTGCCGGTGGGACGCGACGCGGCCTGGCGCGGCGCGCTGCTGGATTTTGCTCGCTGCTCAGGCTACAGTCAGGCCAACGGGTTCTGGATTGGAGAGCTTCAGGCTGGATTCGGCACGGTGGGTCTCCATCTCAGCTCTCCGGTGACATCCCAAAACATCAAGGTTTGGACGTGGAGCACGCTGGCTCGGGGCGCCAAAGCGATCAGCACTTATGCCTGGTATCCTATGAGCTCCGGATACGAATCGGGTGGCTTTGGTCTTATCAACCTGGACGGCAGCATCACAGAACGCGCCAGACAAGCGGGGCAAATCGCCCGAATCGTCGCCAAAAACCAAGACCTCTTTTTGCTGGCCAGCCCCACCTCAGCCGAGGTTGCCATCGTCTACAACTCGCTCTCATACCTGGTGGGTGGGCGCAGACCTTTGTCAGGAGCAGGCGCGCAGAAAGAGTTTGCCGGCATTGAGCGAGATTCAATGCTGGGAATCTACCGGGCGCTTTTCCCATCCAACGTTCCAGTTGATTTCATCCACCTCAATGCAATCGCTCAAGGCAGGGCCGAACGCTACAAGCTGATCTTGTTACCCTATCCCTTGATGATTTCGGAAGCGGCAGCCAAAGGTTTGGCTGACTATGTCCGCAACGGTGGCGCGCTAATGACCGAGGCGCGCCTGGCTTGGAACGATGAACGAGGCTATGCCAAAGAGATTATTCCAGGGTTCGAGCTTCATCTAATCACGGGCTGCCGCGAAGCGTCGGTGCAACAGACTGCCAGCGGCAAGGCAGAAATGGAAATTGTGAGCCAAGACCAAAGCATTCCGCGCTTACAGCCAGGAGACCGCCTGTCCGGCGGCATTCTTGCCGAAGCACTGGAGCCCATCTCGCCCAAGGCTCGAGTTATCGCCCACTTTGCTGATGGCACACCTGCAATGATTGCCTCCGTTCACGGTAAAGGAAAGACCCTCGTCGCCGGCTCGTTTGTCGGAATGCTCTATGAATCCGAACGCTCCCCCAATCTGGCTAACTTTTTTAACGGTTTGCTGGATTGGGCAGGCGTCTCCCGACCCGTGGAGTTATCTACTATCTCTACCGATCATTCCATCGAGGTCCGAACCATGGAAGCCGGACACGAAAGGTTAGTCTTCGTCTTCAATCATGGCAGCGCGACCAATGAACCGACTGTCCGCATAAAGTTACCTGCCGGCTCTTACACCGTGAAAGATTTAGTGAAAGAGGAGGCACTCACTGCTCCCTACGTGCGGGGTGGGATTGTTCTCAGAAAGCGACTCACTCCGAATGATGTCTGGGTACTGCGACTTAGTACCAAATGACAAATATGAACGATCCACAGTCCCAAGCAAGCGTCGATGTGGGTGGGACGAAGATTGCTGCCGGGGTAGTGGACTCGGCTGGCAAGACCTTCAGCAAGCTCAAGCTCCGCACTGCCAAGGAAAGCAGACAGAAGACCTTCGAGCAGATTGCTGAGACACTGGCAGCCAAGCAGGTGCGCCTCGAGCTACTCAACTTGAAGAAGAGGCTGCCCTATTCGGAGCGGCACGGCTCGCCTTTCCGCTACCTCCCCGCATCGGTCGCTGGAAACGCCTAATCTAATCGAGCAAAAGGACAAGAGCAAGACGACGTTTTCGCAAAGAATCGGTCTAGTGAAAAAGGAATCGCATCTTTCCTTTTTCGAAAAAAGCAGCGTGTGGACCTCTTCTCGCCGGGGCAGGGCGGATGAACCGGCCATGGCAATCGATGAATCTCACTTTGAGATATTTAGAAAGAGAAAAGATGCCTTCGCTACCTGGGTAGCCGGCTGTCCTTCGTTATCAGAAGGCAGAGGCTTACGGAAAGCGGCGATCATATGCGCGGCAGACTCTGGTTAGAAGCGCAGCGTATTCCATTTGCGTTTTTTCGAAATCAATCCACTCGAACGGATATGGTTTGGCATTTATCGCCATAAAACGAAGCAACTGAAACTCGTCGAAGCTCGGCAAAGCTCGCTGAGTTAGCAATTCCTCCGCACGTTGCGCCTCCTGAATTGGATGTTTGTATTTGCGGCCGTCAGTTTTGTACTTACGTTTGCCTTCATAAGAGGTGTACTGGGCGGAGTGGTTCACGCCGACGAAGGCGATACAGATTGGGTCGCCTCCGCTCTTGTTGAACTGCTCAACCTGACGAATAAGATCGCCGATCACACGGTCAATCTGCTTTATCATCGCCTTGGCGAGAATCTTAGTCTCCGCCCCAATTTCGATCGTTGCCACTGGACCTCGCGCTACCAGAATTCCCTTTTCAATAATTGCAACGGCGATCGGAACGATTTCACCGAATGTTCCATCACCTCGGCGCGCGGGCTTTCCAATTGCAACGTTCCGCAGGTTCACCACTCTCTCACGCGCATGAACTCGTTCTGTTAGCTTCGCAGACTTGTTCAGAGTGACAAGGTCTTCGTATAACTGTGATGCGACAAAATTGCCGAGATTAGATTTGCGATGGATATAAGGAACGCCTTCGAAGAGTCCCCGAAAAGCCTTGAGCAAAGCGTATTCTTGATCGCTCATATTTGAGTCAGCTTACGCTCAGGCTCGATTGAGTTGGGCCAGTCATTCGTCCCTAGTGCTGACGCCATGCGAAGTCTGCGTTCAGCCATCTTGAAGTATTTCGCTTCGATCTCGACGCCGATACTGCTTCTTCCTGAATTGAGAGCTGCTACAGAGGTCGTGCCAGTCCCGACAAACGGATCCAGAACTGTATCGCCCGCAAAGGAGAATAACCTGATCAGCCTTTCGGCTAGTTGTTCTGGGAATGGTGCCGGATGGCCTTGTCGTGTTGATTCTCCCTTGACGTCGGTCCACGCCGTTACCAACCAACTCTGCATCTCTTCCTTGGTGAGCATTGACAAGGCTTTTTGCATTGGCTCCGGCGAACGATACGTCCCGCCTTTCCGGAAAAACAGAATGTGCTCGACGTCGTTCTTAACGATTGCCCCGGGCTGATAAGGCTTGCCATAAAACCCAGCGCCATTCCCCCGAACCTCAGTTGCCCCATTCGCTATCTTGAACCACAGGATCGGAGTTAGACAATCAAGTCCAATTCTACGAGCGCGAACTTGGAGATCAGCGTGGAGTGGCAGTATGTAGTGGCGTCCCGCAGAGCGACGAGAAATGCAGACGTCGCCTACAACGCAACAGATTCGCCCGCCCGGAACCAGCACACGTGAGCATTCGCGCCAAACTCTGTCGAGTTCATCGAGAAACTTTTCATAGTCCCCTATTTCTGCGAGCTGACTTTCATTCGCTGCATACTTTTTCAAGGTAAAGTATGGTGGCGAGGTTACGACCAGATGCACACTTTCCTTTGCAATCCAAGAGACATCCCGAGCATCTGCAAGCTTTAGTCGGTGGGTTGTCGAGTCATGTGGTGCTGGCCATGGACTGTGGCGATAGTACTCGTTCAGCGCGAGAAGTTCGTTCAGCGATGGGAACGGCATTGGGAGTCTCGCACTTAGATCTTTGAGCTGAATTCAACATATTTCCAAAAATAGATAAGATAATAAATAGTGGATTAACCCCTCAATCAAAAAGTCAGGCCTGCTATTGACTCTAAATATTAGCGCTATTCTTGGAAACTGTGAATGCTCTATTAAGGCATTTACTCCCAAACGACTGAGAAAGTAAGTTCTCACACCAATCACAACAGAAGAACAACAAGGTCTCACTGCTTTGAAAAGCCTTGTCCCTCGTGCTCGGCTTCCTGGCTTCTACGTATGGAGCGACCTCAGACCGCCGGGGAGTCTCTCTCAGCAACTCACCCCTCACCCGGTCCGCCGTCCGGCGGACCGCCCTCTCCCCACAAGGGGCTGGGGGTGAGGGAAGGCAGCTTAACAAACTTGACCAAAGTTTGAACTTCTTCGCCACCAAGTAACCCTAATGAGATACGGAACCTTGATAAACGTTGGTAGGCCGCGGAAGTTGTCGCTGTGTTCATGAGAAGGAATCACATACAAATCTATCTTCCGACGGTGATGAACGCTAACTCCGGCCGGCACAAGAATCGCACGTTAAAGCTGGATGTGCCAATACCCCGGCTGACGTACATTCGCGACCCCTCCTGCTCATACCATCCTTCCAGGAATCCTCCGCAACCCGGGGGTAGCCAAAGGGGCCTGAGAAAGGGCAGTCGCACCTGGCCCCCGTGGGTGTGCCCTGCAAAGGCCAGGTTGCATCTGCCGGCGATACGTTCGAAGTAGGCAGGTGAATGGAAGAGAGCAATCTTAAACGCGCCAGGGGGCACACCCGCGAGTGCCGCCTCCAGACTGGGCGAACCAACCACCGCGTCATCGAACCCCAGAATCCAGATATTGTCCCGCACGGGGCTCCCGGCATTAAGCAGAAAATTGACTCCGACCGATTCATAGAACTTGCGTTCGTCGCTGACCGGCCACCAGTGCTCCCAGTTGCCTCGTACCAACCACACGCCAAGGGGTGCATGGAGATGTTTCAAGACTTCACCGCACATCTCGTATCTTCCGTCATTTTCTCTCGCAAGCCCCTGGTCGTGAGCAGTCTTCGGCCGCGCCTGCTTGAGGCGTCTAGCAGTCTCGCGAAAAATGTCGTCGAATCCTCCGTTGGACGGGGGTAGCCAAAGGGGCCTGAGAAAGGGCAGTCGCACCTGGCCCCCGTGGGTGTGCCCTGCAAAGGCCAGGTTGCATCTGCCGGCGATACGTTCGAAGTAGGCAGGTGAATGGAAGAGAGCAATCTTAAACGCGCCAGGGGGCACACCCGCGAGTGCCGCCTCCAGACTGGGCGAACCAACCACCGCGTCATCGAACCCCAGAATCCAGATATTGTCCCGCACGGGGCTCCCGGCATTAAGCAGAAAATTGACTCCGACCGATTCATAGAACTTGCGTTCGTCGCTGACCGGCCACCAGTGCTCCCAGTTGCCTCGTACCAACCACACGCCAAGGGGTGCATGGAGATGTTTCAAGACTTCACCGCACATCTCGTATCTTCCGTCATTTTCTCTCGCAAGCCCCTGGTCGTGAGCAGTCTTCGGCCGCGCCTGCTTGAGGCGTCTAGCAGTCTCGCGAAAAATGTCGTCGAATCCTCCGTTGGAAACCGTGTCGCCTGTGATGACAATCAGGTCAGGTTCCTCTGACTCCAGCAGAGCCAGCATGCGGCGCTCACGCCGTCCAAGACCGTGTGTGTGAATGTCACTCAAGTGTGCGATCTTGAGAGGTGAAGCAAGCGGGGCGAAGATCCGATGATGGGTAGCCTCGATCCAGTCAGGCTCAATCCAAAAAGCATCCAGAGAGGTAAGGATGGCTGCGAAGACAGAGAGAGCGGTCAGAGCGATCAGTAGCCGCTGCTGTTTCATTTACTGGGCCGTATATCCTCCATCCAGGGTTAGCTGGGACCCGGTCATCCAGGCACTTTGGTCGGAGGCTAAATAGACGGCGGCCTGGGCAACTTCCTCCGGCGTGCCCCCACGTCCAATAGGATGCATCGCATGTCTCTTCTTG
>QHZP01000706.1 GCA_003224715.1 Acidobacteriota bacterium
AAGCCCAGAACGAGGGCCGCAAAAATTCCTGGTATAGCCGCAGGGAGAACTACAGAGCTAGCCGTCTTCCAGGGTGATACTCCCAGAGCCAAGGAAGCTTCGCGATAACTGCGAGGCACGGAAGTCAACGCGTCTTCGCTGACCGTATAGATAATGGGGATGATTGCCAACCCCAAAGCCACTCCGGCATTAATGGCATTCAGCCGGTAGTCCAAGCCAAAAAGATTCTGAATCCAGGTGGCCAGAACTAAGAGAGCCAGGAAACCTAGCACTACTGAAGGAATTCCAGCCAATAATTCGATGACGGGTTTGACTAGCTCCCGCACTCGATGGGAGGCAAATTCTGCAGTGTAAATGGCAGCTGCGATTGCCAGCGGTGAGGCAAAGAGCAAAGCGATAATCGTTACTTTGAGAGTGCCTAGAAAGAGGGGCACGACACTGTATTTCGGAACCTCGGAGACGGGCTGCCAAACATACGCCAGCGGGAGGTCTTCAGTGCCATAATCCTGCCGCGCAAACAAATTACCAAGACTTGCCTCTTTTCGAGTTAGTGAATCATGGAAGATCGGCAGAGCTTCTTTGCCAACGTAGATAAAGATCAAAAAGATAATTGAAATGCAGAGGACAGCAGTCAGAAGAATCAGCTTCCCAAACAGGAAATCTTTGAGATGGGCTCCTCTGAGACTGCTGATTAAGGAGTTGGATTGGACATTGATTATGTCAGAAGGTGCGGAAGGATTACCGATATTCATTTTTACTAACCCAGTTGACAAAAAAACTGAACAGGTCTTTCGATCCCAACAACCGGCAATCACCAAAATCAGATTCGGCTGCTGCCTCCACCCAATGGTGCCTCGGTGGCAGATTCCAGTCATTTTGATTGGCTCGCCTTCTTTGCCGATGCGCCTTTGGGCGGGTTGGAGGCGGCGGAAATCTCCTTGGGGAGCGGATAATAGCCCACGGCTTGGACCAATTTTTGGCCTTCATCCCCCAGGACCCAATCGACCAGTTTCTTGATTTCGCCTGAGGGTTGTCCGGCGACATACCAATAGAGAAATCGGCTGATAGGATATTTCGCACTCAAGACATTTTCCATCGAGGGTTCAATGGCGGGGCTATTGGCATCTTTCTTAACACGAGTGTGACGGATGCCCTTGGCATAGGCAATGCCGCCGTATCCGATTGCCTTTGGGTCCTTGGAAACCGCATTGGTCACGGCTGCCGTCCCTGGTAAGGTCTGAGTCGTCGGATGAAAATCGGCATTCTGGAGCACGTGTTCCTTAAAGTAGGCATAGGTGCCGGAATTGTTTTCGCGGCCGTAGAGGATAATCCTGGTGTCGCTGCCGCCCACTGCCTTCCAGTTAGTGATCTTGCCGAGGTAGATCTGCTTGACCTGATCCAAAGTCAATTCCTGAATCGGATTGGAAGCATTCAGATAAATGGCCAGGCCGTCCACAGCAACGGGGATCTCGACCACTTCCTTTCCTGTTTTGGCCTTTACCTCCTCTTTCTCCTTGTCCTTCATCGGTCGTGAAGCCTCGCAGATGTCAGTCGTCCCATTGATCAAAGCCGCAATCCCTGTTCCAGATCCACCGCCCGTAACCTGGATTCTGGAACCAGGCGTCTTCTTCATATAAACCTCCGCCCAGCGCTGCCCCAGCAGGACCATCGTGTCTGATCCTTTGAGCGTGATCGCTTTACCCTGGGCTTGGTGTGAGGCCACTTGGGAGAAAATCAGACTCAAGATGAAACCAAGAGCTACTGCGTTTTTGATCCATTTCATAAGGCTCGGTCCTTTCTAATCAGTAAAAGCATAGGCAGTCGGTATTTAATTGATGTTAAATGGGTGTTACGTTTGTATTAATTCTTCTGGCGCGCTCAGTGACTCAGAATGTAAAGGCGAGCTGCCCAAGGTAGCGAAAGGTCACACGTGCACCCCGTTGCAGCGGAACAAAGAAGAGTTCATCTGGGTTGCTGCCACGACGCTCATGCTGAATAAAGAACAGGTTTTGCCATTGAAGGAAGCGTGTCAGGCCCACATCAAAACGTATGGCGTGGACGGCGATGTTGACCCCGCTGCCGGTTCCAAGGTCATCATCGGTGAACTGAGAAATCAATGAGTTGGCGTCCTTAATGGCGTACTGGTAAAGGAGACGGATGTCCCCTACCTTCTTTACTGCGCCCAGGTTGATCGAGCCCATGACCGCATCCCTCAAGAAGCGGGCACGGATGTTGCGAGACACTTGGAAATTGAACCAGAAGGGTATCTCCTTGTCGCCGATTCCTTTGTGCTCGATACGATAGGAAGCTCGAACAATGTGAAAATCCGGGGCGGTATAAATGGCGCCTCCGGCCGTTGTGGTGGCGTTGCCTGTCCCTGTGGTCGGGCCGGAGAGAGCCAGTCCGATGGCTCCATTCACTAAGACAGGAAACCCATTGGCCGTGGAAGCCAGCTGAATCTGATTGGCATTCCGATAGAGCTGAATGTCTCCGATCAATTGATGTTTCCAGGCCCCTCCCTGGCTCAAGTTCAGGACTGCTCCTGGATGGAACAGGTTGGCATCGCGCACCTTCTGACCTGTTTGAAACCCGGCAGTCACAAAGGGCGAGGTGGCTGACAGGACGACAACGTTGGGGTTGCTTAACCAATATTCTCCAGCCCGTAGCTCGAAGGAGTTATTCGAATCGATCGGTAATTTGACAATCTGCTGGAAAC
>QHZP01000707.1 GCA_003224715.1 Acidobacteriota bacterium
CAGTCTTGCGCCAGCGTCAGAAAATCGTCACGGTTGCAAGTAATGAGCACGCAGCGGTTACGCGATGCATATTCCAAAACGCGGTCATCATCGGCCGAAGCGTCAAGAACCTCTGGCAAACGGACAATTGCATGTCCAAGTTCGGCCAGGCAATAGGAAATATCGATGGGGACGTCGTGATCCAGAAGAAACTTCATGCCTCCGAGGCCATTTGACGTGCGACCAGGAGATCGATTTCACCGCGGTGATCTTCGTAGTATGCCAGGCACTCATAGACTTGGGCCTTCGTGATTTCCGGAAAGCAGTTGGAGATAACAGAGTCCACGGTCTCTCCGTTCTGCAGGAGCCCAACGACATCGTGCACGCCGATTCGGGTTCCTTCAACAATGGGATGGCCGCCTCGGACCTTCGGCATCCTGATGATGTAGCGATAACGTTGAGGTGCTCGAACCATAGTGCCCACATCCTACCGCAAAACCGCGTCAATTCAACCTTTCCTTCTGCGACCCGGGATGCGCAGTGCCCCTGTTCGCCCTCCGGGACAGGGAGACATAGTCCGTCCTGTGGCCGCAGGGGTGGCTGTTCCAATTGGCAGGACCTACTCCGAAGGCCTACGCCTTCTGCCGCTCCCAGCAGGGCATTTCCGCGGGTTGAAACTGTGTGATGGGTCCCTGATTGAACTAGCCAGCATTATCGCAGGCGCCATTGGGACTTACTTGATTTCGGAACCGGACGGCTTTCCAGCGTCTTCCATTCGCTTCACTTCAGCCAGGGCAAACTTATACTCAACAAACTGCCGATTCCCGTATTCGAGGACCCAGGAAAAATGTTCCAAGGCTTCTTTGGTCTTTCCCTTCAGGGCCAAGTCCAGTCCTACATAGCCATGGGCCTCGGTACGATCGTCGTTGTTGATCGTGCGTGACAGAACCTCCCTGCTATCCAGTTCCCCACGCAAATACTGCAACACCGGGTAGGGCCACTTGGCCCGCTCGCAGCGGTTCGCAGCTTCTTCCAGGATTTTGGCTGCTTCTTCCGGTTTCTTCGCCTGCCGGTACCCAAAGTGAGCCAGCAGGGCCATAAACTGGGATGCCTCTGCCTGCCACCCAATAAGATCAAGGCAGGCTCGGCCATCGCCAGCTGCGCCGTCACCTCGAGCCAGATACAGATTCAAGAAACCGCGTCGTCGATAGAAGTTTTCCGACGGATCCTCCATTTGCTCCAATCGGTCGAAAGATTCTGCAGCTTCCGCATACCGGCCCAAGTCTGCATAAACATCACCAAGGTGAGAGTAGAGGACCGGGTCATTTGCATTGAAGCGGATCGCCTGGGAAAAAGCCGCCACACTTTCGTCGTCACGGCCCAGCCGCCGGTAGGTCATTCCCAGGTTGGCATACGCCTCAACCAGAGCAGGATCAAGCGTCACAGCCTGCTTGTAATACTCAATGGCTTCTTCCAGCGGTCCTACCCTGGTGAGGATATTTCCCAAACTCACCAGGGCGCCTGCCAAATTGGGTTGAACTAAAGTCGCCTTTTTGAAAGCGCCAATAGCCTCTCGCGGGCGCCGCAAAGCCTGGTAGGCGTTACCGAGCCCCATCAGTGCCTGCGCGTCCAGCGGGTCAAGGCGACCAGCTTCCAGAAAGCACGCCACCGCATCCTGATTTCGCCCGAAGGCAGCGTAAGCCTCCCCCAGAGTGCGGTGGGCCGCCGACAGATCCGGACTCAGCCGAATTGCTTCCCTCAGCGCGTCGACAGCTTTGTCGTACCGTCCTTTGCCCAATTCGACCATTCCAAGGTTGATTAACTCTTGGCCGCTTGTTGACGATAGAGTCTCTCCCAGATTCTGCCGGCCTGGAGTTGCGATAAGCAGTGTGGCGAAGAGAATTGTTTTTGAGTTCATGAACACCCCCACGTGTTCAAAGTTCAAGGTCCAAAGTGCAAAGTCCAAGGTCTAAGGTCGAAGCTCGAAAGCGCAAAGTCCAAATCCAAAGCGGGAGGAAGGAAATTGTACTCCTGACATAGGAGTTTGAGCCAATTATTTCCTTTGACTTTGGGAAGCAATGACCGATTTCAGAGCTCAGCACATTTTGGACCTTGGACTTTGGGCGGCCCAAGGCTGGGATGATTGACACTTCTTTACAATCGCGGTGGTGCTCTTTGGTAATATGCACTGGGGAGTCTTGGAGTGTCTTGCCAGGAAGTGCGGAATCACCCGTGGATCGTCTCCTGATTGATGGTGACTTAGAGCTTGTGAGTTGGTCGAGGAGAAGAACTTCAATGAAGATAAAACAAGCAGGGCTGACTCTTGCTTCTTTTCTAATATGCCTCAATGTTGCTTGGGCACAGGATGAAAAGCCTAATTTTTCGGGCACCTGGAAATTGGATAAGGAGAAGAGTGAAATGGGCACGAGCGAGGGTGGTGGTCGCTCCTGGGGTAGGATGTTTGATTCTTTAGTCATAGAACATAAAGAACCCAAACTGTCTATCAAACGCAAAATGCATCTACCCTCCGGTGATGAACGGACGGTGGAGTCAAAGTACACTACCGACGGGAAGAACAACAGCAACGAGGGCTTTCGTGGGATGACTAGCAATTCGAAAACGCACTGGGAGGACGGCAAGCTCATTACCGAGTCAACGATGGAAACTCAGATGGGAACCATGGAGACAAGGGAGATCCGAAGCCTGTCCGCTGATGGGAAAACCATGATTGTTGAAATGATCACAAAAGGAGGCCGGAGGGAAGGGACTCGAAAGCTAGTATTCAACAAACAGGAATCCAACTGAACAGGTCAGCAAGACATTTGAGATCTACTTGCACTCCTTCCTGCAAACTCAGCCGCAAACTGGGCAAGGGGATCGACGGCAAAGACCGCATCAAAACCATTCGACGAGTTGGCTACAGTTAGGTGAACCCAACAGAAGTTACGACCCGAGCGACTGCTCGGGGTGGTATTACCTACATGGCCTGGAATGGAGGGACTTGTGTTTAGCAAAGCCCTGGATGCTCGATCACTGTGCTGACTTCCACCAGTGTCCCAACCTGATACTGTCAGTTCCAGCAACAAGCGACTTTTGCTTCCTTTACAGACTCTTGACCGGCGCGCTGGGTCACGGCCTTGCTTGAACGCGTAGATCCGCATGCACGCGTAAGGTCTTGCCAGCCACCACGTAGATCCGTTCCGCGTATGGCGTGCGGCCCGGAGCCCGGATCTCCAGATCGTAGGAATCGGGACGCAGCCACATCGACTTCAGCTTCCCGGCTGTCCCGGCATAGGCGCCATTGATGAACACTTCAGCATCTTTCACGTTCGTGTCCAGCTTAACCTGACCAGCGTTTCGGTACGGCACTGCGTAGGCTCCGTAGTAGGGTCCGTAGAAGAACGGATCATACCAGCCCCACGGACGGATTACCGGGCCAACGAAGAAGCCTCCCCGGAATCGGGCGGCCGCGCTCGCGGGCAGCGTCGCAGTCAGGATGAGACCAAAGACTAACAGCACAGTGAGAATCCACTTCAGTTGACTTTTCATTGTTCGACCTCCCCAATTACCAATCTTCAACAAGCATTTTCGGTGCCAATTCAAAACGCCTAGATTCAAAACACCGAAAGGATGGCCACTGGCCGAATAAAGCCACGGTGCCTATTTTCCACCACCACTCTTTCTCTTGTTGTGAACGAATGAACTCGGCGATCTCTGCCACTGCGATGCCAAGTTCGACTCCGGAAGGGGTGATACGAATCGCTGCTCTTCTTGCCGTGCCAGCTTCCGGTGGGCCACTTTGGGCCCCCAGTCTGGATGTAAAAACTTGATGTGAACGCTACCAGTTTTGATTTTCAAGCATCTATACAGGAGGACCAAAGTTATTGCGCTTTGGGAGCGCCTGGCGGTTCTTGCTTAAAAGCGCACTTCTGGAGAGCCAGAGTCCTCTGATAGATCACCGAAGACTCGTTATTTCAAAACTGCCCCCGCTGCCTTTTGAGAATGGCGGAGAGCGGGCCTACCTTCGGGTGATGGCTACTGAACTTGAACTTTCAGGCGTTCTGACATTTTCACCTATAAGCACATTTCATCAAGGAGACTGATATGAAAAACCAACTCTTTCTTTTGCCTCTGTTCGCTGCTTTGGTGGTCCCGACCACAACGTTTTCACTCCCGGTAGTTCGTCAGGCGGCCAAAGGAGTTGAAAAAGGCGTTGAGGACTCATGCAAAGGAGTCGCAAAGGCTGCCAAGCACACTGGCCAAGCGACAGCCACGGAAACCAAGAAAGCCACGAAGGAAACCGCCAAGGAAGGCAAGGCAGTGGGAAAGAAAGTCGGCCGGGGTACGGAAGCTTCTGGCAAAGGAATCGCCAAAGGGACCACGAAGATGGGAGAGGAAGTTGGCAAGAGGGCGGAGAAGGCGGGCCAAGCTACGCTTCGGGGCATTGAGAAAATTGGCAAAATAGCTTGAAGCCCCTTCCCCATCCCCTTCTGCTGGGGTCGAGGGGTGCGCTTGAGAGAAGCGCGCTTCAAGAAAAGTTGTCCTGGGGATGCTTCACGATATCACTCGGCGTGATCGACGAACCGGTAACCCAACCCTCTTACCGTGAGGAAGTGCTCGGGGTTCCTCGAGTCGGTCTCCAATTTCTGGCGTAGCAAGGCGACATGAACGTCGACCGTGCGAGTCTGAATCTCCGCCTCGTAGCCCCAAACTTCGCGGAGCAGTTGTTCGCGGGAGAGGGTTGTGCCGATATTCCGGATGAAGTAACAGAGCAACTGGTATTCTCGGGCTGAAAGCTCAATCAGCCCGCCGTGGCAGCGGACTTGAGTCGTTCGAAAATCTACCGTGACAGGGCCAAATTTGAAACGAGTCGTAGATCCCGCTTGGTCTGCGGGCACCCGTCGCAACAAGGCTTCCACACGGGCCAGTAGTTCGAGCGGCTCAAAAGGCTTGGTGAGATAGTCATCGGCGCCCAGTTTCAATCCTAGGACTTTATCGACGACCTGCCCTCGAGCGGTGAGCATCAGCACTGGAGTCCGTAGGCACTGCTGGCGCAGGTCCCGGCAGACGTCAAAACCGTTCTTGATCGGCAACATCACGTCCAGAATGATCAGCGAGAAATCATTCTGACTGGCCAGGTCCAGCGCCGTCTGACCATCCGCCGCGGTTCTCACCTCGTAGCCCTCGGCCGTCAAGAGATCGGAAAGAGTCATCACCAGACCTGGTTCATCTTCCACGAGCAGCAGCCTTTTTGCCAAAGTTTCTCCCCTTAGATTGTCAACCGGTCTGAAAGCTCTGCTCCACTCGGCAGCCCCGATCCCTCCGGTGGGCTAGGCCCTGTCCGCCTGGTCCAAGTGCGAAAGCACCGGAAAGCACAGAGTAAAGGAAGCGCCGCCTGGCGAGTTGGCTACCTTGACACGTCCTCCCTGCGCCTTGAGATACCGGTACAAAATACTAAGGCCCAGCCCGGCCCCTGGGACCGAAGAGGCCAGAACTTTCCGGCCGCGGTAAAAGGGCTCAAAGATATGGGGCAGATCGGCCGGATCGATTCCAGGACCATGATCCTCCACGGTGACAACCACTTCAGTCCGATTGTGAGCCGTGGCCGCTGTGACCCGCAGCCATTTCCCGGCGACCGCATACTTGAGGGCATTCTCCACCAGATTTCTGACGGCACTCTGCAGTGTGCGCACATCGGCCAAAACGCGCGGAAGGTCCTCTTCGATGTGCTGCTCGACCGTCCAGCCGCCTTCTTCGAATGTCTCCCGGTAATTCGCCAGCAGTTGTTGTAACAGAGGACCGATTTCGGTGGGACAAAACTGATAATGTTCTCCGCCCGATTGGATCCCGGCATAACTTAGAATCTGTTCCACCATATCGGAAAGCCGCCGGCTTTCGGTCTGAATGACGGTTCCATACTGCTGAACCTTTTCTGCTTCCCCAGCCACTCCGCGTGCCAGGTTAAATCCAGCAGACTGGATGACCGACAACGGCGTGCGAAGTTCATGCGAGACACCCGCCACAAACTCCATCTGCTGCCTGGCCAGGGCTCGAGCCCTCTGCGTGCTAAGCATCAGTGTGATGATGCTGCCTGTCATCAACAGAAGAATTCCAAAAGCGATCGCCAGATTACGATAGCGGATTTCATTGACCTCGACATTGATAGATCCTAACCGATGTCTGGCCAGTAACTGCCAGGAAACGCCGGAGGAATTTGCGCCCCCGTCGTGGCTTGGGCGATTGAAGAAAAGACGTGGTTCCGGCTGCGGATCGCCAGGCCCGGGATCCGGAGCTACTAACCCACCCCGGGGGCGAAAGCCTAGACCAAAGCGGCCCTGGGGTCTGAGTAAAGGTGCCGTCATGTCCACGGTGTCAAAGGATTTCAAAGTCAGACCGGGGTCCGAGACGTAGATCACTTGTCTGGGGTTGCCGGCCACTACGGCCAGTTGATAGCGAGACAGGCTCGCTCCCTCAAAGTGTCGCTTGGCAAGA
>QHZP01000709.1:0-2058 GCA_003224715.1 Acidobacteriota bacterium
CGACATGCCAGAAGCTCAATGGGCGCATCAGCCAATTCGTCTAAATCTTCCAAAACGGGCCGTCCGGCGGTTGGAAGAAGTTGGCATCTATTGCCGCACCGACGTCCGGCTAGAGTATCAGCAGATAGCCAGACGGTATGTGGTTCATGGAACCGAGTCTGGTGGGGCGATTCGGGAGATCGGGCGTTACGTCACTTTTGCCGGCCCAGACGGAGAACCGCTGGAGCAATTGCATCCGGTGGACTCGCTGGGAGTCAACGGTGTGCACGCTGTTGTGGTGGCGTCGGTCTTGGTGAAAGTGGATATGTTTAGGTTTGGAAGGACCTACCAACTTCTAATTTCGAAACACCAGCCGTCAGACATTGCAACTGGAAGGCGTCCATCTTTGAAGAGCACTGCGATCTTTCACGGTGTGGATGGTTATCTCGGCCTGGAACTATTTGGGAAGGACAAAGAAAAGGCAGGAACAGTCGTTCCCGAATTCTACTCCCGCGCCGGTGAAAGGATGGAAATGCCTGTGCAGTATCGAGCAGTTGTTCAAGCGGCCACAATAGCCTTGTCTTGCATTTCATGTACGCACTCCCACTTCCTTTTACCCTTGCCCTCCGCGTTTGCCTCCCACCTATGACCCCCACGCTCGCCCTACCTCAACACGTTCCAGTGATCCCACTCATCATTTTTAGGGATCACTGGAACCCGCCTAAGGAAACAGAGGATTAGTTTACAAAGTCGTTTGTTACAGGAAAAACGTGCTAATCTTTGCATTAGTTTCTTTCCTGACTCAATAGGACCTTTCACTTGCGTATCGTCTCAACTTCGAAGCGGCGAGTAAGTTTCTGTCTGGCCCTCGCAGTCGTTCGAAAACGCCAGCTTCTCATATGTGCTCTGGGTATGGCGCCGGAGCCTTCGGACCACTACAAGCTAAACCACCAAAGTCTCCTTTCGGCTGAACCAACACCGCATCGTATGCCTCTCGCCACACGGGAATCGGGTACACGTGATTGAAGTAATCAAAGCATCGCAACATGGCCGCACGCGAATGAGGAAAGCGGGTTTCTACTTTACTGATCCAATGACGAATCAATTTCGAATGTTTCAAATCTTCTGTAGCGTGCTCTACAATGAAACCAATTTTTTCGGAGCAAACTCCTTTTTCGTGGAAGAGCGGCACCAGCTTGGCGCACACGCGAGCTGTCAACTCCTCAAACAGATACTCCGCACCTAAATATCCAAAAGGCTCCTCCTTTTCCGCCATTTGCCACCACACAGCGGCCACTGCAAAGCAGGCGGGGGTCAGCTTCCGCTCGCATGCAGTCTTTTCACAACCACCCAAGGCTACGTAGTCACGAAAAGCCCACCCGCCGTGCTCCGCTTCTTCCGCCTTATGGGTCAAAAGGGATCTCAGTAATCGCCCCTCAGTTTTTGGCAAACGACCGATCATGTGAAAGCCTGCCTCAGTAGTATGGGGTTGATACCAAAACACTCGAAGAAACACTTCCGACAAGAATTGTTCTATTTCGGCCGCAGTTGTGGTGGGTTCGTAAAGAAATTTCCATGATTCTTCTTGTTCAACTTCGCGAAGAACTCTGTCCATTCTAGATTGCAGCTCATCAATCATGGTCGCCTACCTTTCTCGATCAGAAACTAATTCTTTCATGTTTGCTGCGAGGGCCGTTTTCCATTCCGACCTGCTCACCTGCGACCCGATCTGTTGCACAGTGGCTTTCACAAGTGCAATTCTGGTTGGTGAATAGGCAGGAAGCATTTTTCCAAATTGCCAAGTTGATCCGGGGGTGTCTGCCCACATGTGTTGGTTCAGCCGAAACGAGAGGCGCAGGACACCGACATGTTCGTGTTCAGCTCCAGGTAAAACGAGATCACCTTCCTGAAGGCCGTTGCCTCTCAGACAATCGACCGTCTAATTGCCCTGCTTGATTTGCCGACGCATTCGTATGCGCCGGAATGGAAATATTCGCCCAGTAACACGCCTGTATACCTGATAGGAGGACTGGAGAGAACTTTCGCGAAACTCCCGTTCTTCCTGCTGCATCGCCCTAA
>QHZP01000709.1:2137-9923 GCA_003224715.1 Acidobacteriota bacterium
AGGGCCGTCGCACACTAGAATCGTTGGTTGAACTCGAGTGAACGCGACTGCAAATCTACTCCTTCTCGCATACGGAACTGCCCACCAGAATAAAATAAGCGCTACACCGTATAGAACAAGCCCAACTGCAGTAACGCCCATCGAGTGAAATTTGGCTCTCAGAATACTCAAAATCTGTGCCGCGAAAAAAAAGAGACCTAACGCATTAATGAGCTTCATCTGTATTGGAAAATGTTTCACACGCTGGAAAAGCGTCCAAATCCCCCAGATATAGCTCCCAAAACAGGAAGCTGACATTACCAGAGCAATCAAACTAATCGGAAGCATCTCTTCCTCGCGCAAAAAACGACGCCACCTGATCTGGAGAACTAGGTTCACTTGGTGGCGACCAAGTTCACAAATTGGTCAAATTTCTGTTCCCCCTCGCCCCGTAAGGGGGAGAGGGAGTCAGAGGGTGAGGTGCGTCGATAGAAGCGTCTTCTCGGCGGTATGAGGTCGCTCGCTACAATTAGCCACTAGCTGACCGATAGGTGACGTCCTAAACTCCTCCACGATGGAGGCAATTCGCAGGTCCAGCGCCAAAAGGAGCCGAAAACCGACGGATTCTTTTGGATTGGTAGTCACAACGGGGTCAAACATTTGTTAAACCTCCCTGATTACAGCTTCTCTACGCTGCTACGCTAAAGCGTATTCCCGCGGATACCCTGCAAAACTTCTGCTATCGGAAGCTGGGCTGGAAGCCGGATGACCTCTCGAGACGGAGGCCCGACTTGCAGCGGGTCCAGAGATCGCGACCAGATCCGGAGTTTGACTGAAAGTCCAGGCAGGCCAATGTTCTTGCCTTACTGTTATCTCTTCCGAGCACCTCACTTACCACAATCCTTTCTCGGGTCCGTTTTGGATACGTGCAACGTAACCGGGCCAGCCTCCCTCTTGCTGTTGTGATCTCGGTCTGGCCGGGTAGTTACGACCTCTCGGCCGGGTGTGTGCCAGCTTTAAGCCTTTGCTCCCGCTCCGTTGCTCGGGCCTGAGCAGCGCCCCGACGCGGGTGCGCGTGGCCCTGCGGAACTCCGCCAACTGGGCAGGGACGTGGGGCTGTGTCTCCCGGTACTGCTGCCGAGCCTCGAGAAGTATTTGGTCGACCTGTGCCCTTTGACTGCGATCCAGCTGGACTTCCTTTTCGAGGTCATCAACTACCCTCAGGCAGCTGTTATTGCAGGTCCGCTTGGTGGTCAGCAAGCGCGTTGCCACGAGGTGGGTAAAGACACCGAGCATAAAGTGGGTGGTCGAAAACAACGTCTCTCGGCGGCTAGGGCTGATGCCCAAGCCGGCCGCGTTTTGAGAGGGTGACCTCACATATCCTTTTTGCTGATCATGTGCGTGCCCGCGTTGGAACTCGAATTCTTCTGTTTCTTCAATTGCAGTGCTAAACATGATTTTTTCTCCTCACAAAATTAGCAGGGGGTGGTGACCTCGACCAGGTATCGATCTAGGGCCGGTAAGGGTTGCCCGCCGCCACGTTCGTAAAGAACAGCTTCCCGCCCCTGCGGAGTAACCGATTGGAAATCACTCCACGATGGAGGCAATCCGCAGGTCCAGCGCCAAAAGGAGCCGAAAACCGACGGATTCTTTTGGATTGGCAGTCACAACGTCGTCAGACATTTGTAGACCTCCCTGATTACAGCCTCTCTCATTTGCCGCGGGCCGCTACGCTCAAGCGTATTCCCGCGGGTAACCTGCAAAACTTCTGCTATCGGATGCTGGGCTGGACGCCGGTTCTTCTGGGAACCCGAAACCGATTCTCTGATTGTGATCCTCAATCATTTTATCAAGCCAAGGTCTTGACAAGTGCTTGACGCCGAGTTCCTTTGCCAAGGATAGAAAAGGTGACCTCGCTCTTTCGAGATGCGCTAAGTCATCCAGCGTGAGCAGCATCCGATGTAGGGGACCAGCGACTGAATCGATATATGGAGGGGCATATTCACGGAATCCATATCGCACAAAAATTGACCGGACGCGAGGAGCGCAAGCTTCGAAAGTGAACCGTGTGTCCCGCCCTATGCCGTACCGATATATTTCTCTGAATAGAATACGGCTTACGGGGGTCGCCCGATATGGGTGCAGGACTGCTAATCTAGAGCAAATTGCAATAGAACGATCCGGAAGATCCGAAAAATGCGACAATGCAAACTGTTTCTCGTAGGTTTCTTTAACGTATTCACAGTCCGCAAAGCAGCCACGCACCGTTCCGCACGGGCCTGCAGTTCCTGTCACGAGTATGACCGCTGCATTCGCGTCGAGTCTGTCGGTAAGCCAGCACCGCTCGTGGTCAGCATCTGGGTATGGCTTCCGCTGCTCACCCACATATACACTGTATCTGACCCGGTATGCTGCTGCGCGCTCGTCTGGAGTGGATGCTACGATAGCCTCAAAATCGGCGGCTTGATCCATAGCTGGTGCGCTACTCAAGGTATTTCTCCTTCCCATGATAGATCAGACGTTCCGGACCTTCCCTCAAACACTGAATTGCATAGGCCGCATAAGACCGCCGCACGTCGGCGCCCCGCGATTCACAAATCGGCTTTAGCAGTCGATGGAGTCTGGGCAAGCTGTACCAAGGAACCCCTGGGAAAAGATGATGTTCAAGCTGGTAATTCAGATTGAGCATCAGAAACGACACGAAGCGATTAGTTGTGACCGTCCGGGTTTGCCTAATTGCATCGCCCTTGCCGGGAGTTCCCAGGTGTTCCGCTAAACCTCGCGCATTCGACAGCACAATAGCTACTTGAGCAGGTAAGAGCCAATACCACAACAACCATCCAGTGTGCCCTTTCGCTAGACCTAAGGTTATTGCCATCCCGTATACTAGGAACATGAGGACGTATTCGACAATGATGCGATGTCGATCCTTACGAGAAGCGATCGCAAGAGCCTTCCAGGGCACTATAAACATGTAAATAATCGTGCCAAGAAGAAACCAGAGATAAAACAGAGCTACGTACTGCTTGTGGGTCCGGCAAAGATTAGAAATCTCGTCCTGATCTTTCTCGGTCCTCGTGTGCCGATGGTGATTCAAATGGGCGACCTTATAGGCTGTTGTGGAGAAGAATGCAGGAACAGCCAAAATGAACCCCACCCATCGGTCGAGCATGGGGCGACGAAACAAGTTTCCGTGCAGTGCCTCGTGCATCAAAATTGCCATTGCCTGAATCGAGATGCCGATGATCAGTATGCCCGTAATCCTGACTGGCCAATTTCGCCAGCTTTCCATAAGCGCCATCGAGCAAATCCATAGCGCAGGATATAAAAGGACGACGGAGTTTGCCCATGGGTGCAGATGGTGAAGCGCACGAATTTCTGTTCGGATTTCGGGAGGCCACGATGCCGTTGTGTTTGGGAAACTGTTACTTGCTACCATGACCGCCCTCACTTGCTACACTTGAACGTCCTCCCCAAAAACCAATTCGGCTTTGCCAGAGGTCCCGAAGTAAATTTTTCATCCCGGACACAACATCGCCGAAGCTGACCATCTCGCCAGCTTCATGGAGCAAACGCCCTAATGGGAGTAATTCGTTATCGAGACCGGTTCGAATGCTGGCTGTCATTTCACAATCCTTTCGCAAGAGTCCCAGAACAGAAAAGGCGTCATCTCAGGCGTTGCCAATTTTTATTCCCTCATCCTACTAAGGCGAGAATCTGGGGGAAATGGGGTCACTAGAGACTTAACCCACAAAAATTCAGAAATTGCGGATTCTGTCAGGTTTTTGACAGGACCAGAAAAATAATATTCTGATTGGGCTCGACAAAAACCCGCTTCTGCGCGACCTCGCACGGGTGAATCTCACTGTCGAGCGACGCAAGTTCATCCTCATCTCGAAGGATCAGCCACCAATCCATAAAGCTCTCCATATAACCCACCGCCGGGATATTCTTGCGAAAGTTCGTCACAGCGAGGAGACCTCCGGGCCTTAGCATCTCAAACAACTTCGCACTTAGTCGGTGTGCCGTCGCCGCGTTCAAGTAATCGTAGAGCCCTGTAGAGTAAATCAGGTCAAATTTCCCCAGGTGGTGCTTGCGGGTCAAAAGCGGACGAATGGATGACTGAACGGTGGTAATTCCGTAACGTCCATAGCAAGACATCGCCTCAAGCAGGCTTTTTTCGTCTTGGTCGAGCGCAACGAACTCTCTAATTCGACGGTCGCGCAACGCGGAAGAAAAGGACGCCTCCCTCAAATGGACGGCTGCCACAGACAGGATTCTCGGGTGGCGCCTGAGCGGAGCGATTTCATCAATCAGTCTTGACAAAATGTGTCTGCGAGTACGAACTGCCGACGCAGAGGAATCTCTACTGGTAAACGAGTAGATCTGAGATCCAAGAGGACTAAGTTCGTCGCCGAAGGACGAATTTGCGGATGCGTCGCCGTAGATCAGGTCTAACAGTTCGGCATCCCCCGGGTAGCCTCGCGGTTTGAGATAGCTTCTGCGAGTAATCGGGTCCTCGTGCACCAGCCCCCGGATGGGGTGATGCACACAAAACGTAGTCTTCCTTCTCCACTCCTCCGTCGACGACTCAATTCGGCTTTGCCAAAGCCCTTGAAACAAATTGTTCATCCCGGCCACAACATCGCCGAAGCTGACCATCTCGCGAGCTTCATCGAGCAAACGCCCTAATGGGAGTAATTCGTTATCGAGACCGGTTCGAATCGTCGCTCTCATTTGACAATCCTTTCGCAAGAGTCACAGAGAAAAAGGCCACCTTCTCAGGCGCTGCCAATTCTTATACCTTCATCTTATAACGCGAGAATCTGGGGGGAATGGGGTCACTGAAAACTTTCCGGCCTTGAATTCCGTATTTGGCGGAAATGGGCATTGAGCGTGCCCCCAGGCCAGGCTTCGTTCGCAAGAAGGTTATAAAAGACGAAACGGTTCAACCCCCAAAAAGAGTTGCGGTCATACATCGTCTCGGGTTGGCGCATGTCAAAAGTTGGGTCAAACGTGTCGAAGTGGAAATCGATCGAAGAGAAGTCTTCAAAGTGGTAGCCGAGTTTTGACACATAGAATCTGCTCAAAGGGTAGAGGTCCGGAGAGTAACTGAAGCTGTCACCGCAGAAAACTCGGGGCCGCTAGGGTTGTGGATATCCACACAATCGGCTGTAAAGGCTGTGGGGGTGATCGGCGTCAACTATTATTTCGACGACAATTAAAACTTTCGTTGCTCCAACCCAGGGTTCAGGTTGAACCAGTAGTAGGGCCTTGTGGAAGCTGTGGAAAACTGGCGGCTGCGCTTTTTGCGGACGCCAGTTTTCCAACGCGCTGTGAAAATGTGGGAAACCTGCTTTTGGGTTTTCCATATTTTCATAGCGCGGGCAGCTTCCACAGGCCATTTTCTGCTCCTCGCAATCGTAGAGGTCGATCATTTTCAAGAACTCGGTTCAGATTGAGTAGGCATTGTTTTCAGGAGTTATTCCAGCTCGAGCCAAGGCGGGCGCTCGCTTATAGGATTTTTTTCCAGAATTAAGTTTTTCGATGACCCTTTCCCCCCAAATTCTCGCGTTACCGGATGAAGGTCACGCAGTACAGAAGTGCCGAATTGGCAGCTTCGAAAACTAGGACGGGAATAGCGGGAGGTTTACATCCCGCGAAATGAGGAGGGCCTATGTTGGGAATGATGACAGGAAAGGTGGCCTTGGTAACGGGTGGCAGTTCAGGTATTGGACGGGCCACGTGTCTCCGCTTTGCTCGTCAAGGGGCGAAAGTGGTGCTCGCAGCCCGATGGGTGAACGAAGGCGAACAGACCGCCCAGATGATCCGGGACGCTGGAGGCGAGGCGCTCTTTGTGCGTGCTGACGTCTCTCAGGCCACGGACGTCCAAGCGCTCGTCAGCAGATGTGTGGAGGCCTATGGCGGCCTCGATTTTGCCTGTAACAATGCAGGTATCGAGGGTACCATAAAGCCGCTGGTGGACTACAGTGAAGCCAATTGGGACGCAATTGTCGACATCAATCTCAAAGGAACCTGGTTGTGTATGAGGGCTGAGATTCCGCACATGATCACAGGCGGGGGAGGAGCCATCGTCAATGTAGCTTCGGTGGCCGGGCTGATTGGCTTTCCTGGGCTGGGCCCTTACGTCGCGACCAAACACGGCATCATTGGCTTGACCAAGACAGCGGCAATGGAACACTCTCAGCATAATATCCGGGTCAACGTGGTGTGTCCGGGGCTTATCGACACGGCGATGGCTGATCGCTTTACGGGCGGCCCCGATACAGCCGTGGAACAGTTCATCATGTCGCTATATAAAACCGATGCGCCGGCGGGGTTCGGCAGCGGAAGTCGCTGAAACTGTGCTGTGGTTGTGTTCGGATGCCGCCTCTTATGTCACGGGGCATTCCATGGTGGTGGACGGGGGCCTCATGACCACCTAAGATATGGCCGCCCAGGTGAAAGTCCAGGACGCCTCCATCAACTCGCCGACAATCGCAGCTCGATAGCTTGGACTTTGCCTCGGTGCCTCTGCTCGTTCGCGACCTCTTATGCAGCTACTCACGTTTTGCGCCGCCTTCCAAAAGCGCTCGGATTACCGTTGGTGAGACATGAAAGGACGTTTGCTGAATCCTTTCCAGAGCAGTCTTCAAGTCGATTAGTCCAGCTTTCGCCGCTCGTGCCAAAACTCCGAGAGTTCCAGTGATGTTCAGCCCAAGGCGCAGGGCGGCTTGCCGTCCTTTGGCTTCGTCGATGAGGACCAGATCAGCCGAAATCTCCAGCGCCAGCGAAATGGCTTCCTGCTCGCCGTCATCCAACTCGACCAGCGAAGCCTCGATGGCCCTTGTTGGCTGAACATGTAACCATTCGGGACGACTGGCCAACCAGATTCTGATTTCCTTGGGCGTTTCGGTCGCCTGTAACTCGTTCAGGAGGCCTGTATCCGCAACAACGATCATTTCGGCAGCAAACGGTCCAAGGTGGCGAAGTCACGTTCGAGGTCGCTTTCGTCATAGTGCAGGTAAGCCTGCCTCGCCTTAAGGAAGGCTTCAGCCTCATGCCAGGACAGATTCAACATTCTTCGGACCTGGCCCCTTGAAAGTGCACCCGAGCGGTACCCCTCAACTGCCACGGCTTCCAGTGCGCGTCTGGGCACATCATCCCACTCGCTTTCTAGTTGCCGTGCGATATCATCAGGTAATTCGACCACAAGCTTAGACATAGTGACCTCCGACTGGTAATACCTCGGTCAAAGTCGGACAATGTAGAATTGCTAGCACCTACGAATTCGCTTTCCGGTTCTTCGTGGGTCTGTGTGCTAGGCTTGGAAAAGCCCGCCGCAAGAAAATGCTCGCCATGCCTACCAGTGAACCATTACTCCGGCTGACCCCATTTTACCTCAAACTCTTTCAAGCTTACCACAGCCCCAGAGCTTCACCGCCGTCGCAAAGCCAATAGGGCGCTCTAAGACATAGGTACTTTCGCTGGGGACCTCTGTGTGTACAAGATCGTTCGGCCATCGGGAGACGCGGCAAGGCCCACCCATACTGCCTTACCGACAGTAGCCACGGTCTTGATCTCGCCAGTGCCAAAGCTGAAAAACTGAACGGGCACGCCACCTGTGGCCTCTGAGGTTGGGAGGAAATAAATCCCTTCTTTCGCCACCGCAAAATTCCAAGGATTGCTAAGGGGATCCAGAATCTCAATCTCTTGGCCTCCATCCAGTGGAACTTTCCACAGGCTAGTTGGGAACTCTAGGTCCTTTCCATAGTAAAGAGATTTACCGTCGGGCGATTCGATCGCC
>QHZP01000708.1 GCA_003224715.1 Acidobacteriota bacterium
AGCGCCTTCGCGCTCTGCCTCCTCTCTCCGCCCTAAGTGCTGAAGCGCCCCGGCCAGGAACCAGTGCGCATCGACATCGTTCGGGTCGAGCTCGATCGCCCGTCGCAACATCCTCTCCGCCTGAGCGTACTGTTTTTGAGTGTTGTACAACTTCCCAGAAATTACGTAGGCCTTTTCCATGGTTTGATTCTTTTTCATCACCTCTTGGAGCAGTTTTTCGGCTTCGGCAAAGTGTCGCAGCCGGGTCAGGAGCTCGGCGTACTTCACGGCCGTTTCCGGGGATGCTTGCTGGGCGACAGCAGTTTCGTAGGCTTCAAGGGCCTGGTCATATTGCCCGACCTTGGCGTGGAGTTCGCCTAACAATGCCCACACGGCCGGCTGGTCATGTTTTGAGTTCACTGATTTCCCCATATAGTTAATGGCTCGCTGGTAGTCACCTAAGACCTCCTTAATAGTACCGAGGCCAAACAGCAGAAGTGGAGAGTTGGGAATCTGTCTAAGACCTGTGGACAGGACTTCCTCAGCATCCTGGTCCCGAAAGCCCTGCAAAAAAACCAGGGCCAGACGGTAGTAAGACTCAGGTTGGTCGGGAGCGTCGCGCACGGCGCTCTGAAGATTTTTCACGGCGTTCGCAAGGTCACCTGCCAGAGCCTGGGCCGAGCCGAGCAAGAGGTAATAGTTGAGATCGGTCCTGTTCTCGGCGCCTGCCCTTAGTAAAACTTCAACGGTCTCTTGGTACTGAGCCAGATGAAACAAGGCGTCGGCCTCTTCGTAGAGCAGGGAAGCCGAGGCCCAACCACCTTCCCGTGCCTTCTGGGCTTGGTCCACTGCTTCGCCGTATAGGCCGGCGCCGTTGAGGATTCGCAGCGCCTGGAGCAAAGCCTCACCCCGATCGCCGGGCAGCCGCGCCAGTTCCTCGATGACGCGCAAGCCTTCTGCTCGTTGACCCAGCTTAAATCTGGAATAGGCGAGTCGCAAAAGAGGGTCACGTTCCGCGGGTCTCAGTTTATGCGCCAGCTCAAAGGCCCGCACGGCTTCGCGAAGCTGGCCCATTTGCAAGTGGATCAGACCGAGGTTGTAAGCGGCGCGCCCGTCGGTGGGGTCCAATTGATTTGCCCGACGGAGCTGCACTAAAGCCTTCTCCAACTCCCCAAGCGCAATGTAGTTGAGGCCTAGATTGTTGCAAGCCGCCACAAATCGTGGATTTAAGCGAAGAGCTCTCTGGTACCACTCCGTCGCCTCGTGGTGGTGACCGGTTGAGTCCAGCGCCGACCCGATGGCATTGGCCAAAACAAAATCTTGAGGCTGTGATTTCCAAAGCGCTTCGAACCGTTGCTGCGCCGCGGCCAGATTCCCATCACGCAACTGCCCGAAGCTGTCCTGGAACCTCTCGGCCCAAGGTGGTGGCGACTGGCCCTGCGCGAGCGAAAGGAGCGCGAACAATCCGAAAAATAAGTGCAGCAGGTTTCTGCAGTGATCTGACAGAATCATTGATCCAGTTGTAGCGAGCGACCTCATACCCCTGAAACGCCTCCGTGGTTTCTATCGAAGCGCCTCACTCTGATTGCCTCTCCCCGCTGTGGGGCGAGGGGAACAGAAATTTGGCCGATTTGGGACCTTGACCGCCACCAAGGGGAACTAGAAGGCGAGCTCAATCCCGAACTGAATCAGCCTGGGATCGCCAGCGCCGACGACCTGCCCGAAAGTGGATGTCCCGATAAAATTGGAGATGCCCTGGAACTGTGGGTGGTTGAAGACATTGAAAAACTGGGCGCGCCACTGGGCGTAGAAGGATTCTCTTTGGTAGAGCTTCTTGTACACGGCGAAATCCCAATAGTTCACGCCGGGCCCTCGAATAATGCCATTGCCCGCGTTTCCGAAGGTCACTAAGGGGGGTACGGCAAAGGCGGCGGTGTTGAACCACTGCGTGAGGGTCTGGGGCCCAGTGGGGTTCCCGATGAGGTTGGCGCGAGGGCAACAGCTACCTACGCCGGCGTTGTCGAAAGGCACGTAGACGGTGGTGGGAAACCCTTTCTGAAAATTGGTGATTCCGCTAATCTGCCAGCCGTCCAGCACGGCTTTGGCGGTACCTGTCTTCTTGTGGAAGAAGGGGACCTCCCAGAGGTAGTTGAAAGTTAACACCTGGCTGGAGTCGAAACCGGCCAGGCCCTTCTCGGCCCTCAGGTTTCGAGAGTCCTGGGGCCCGCCCCACGCGCTGTTGCTGTCGGTGAGCGCCTTGGAGATGGTGTAGGACGCCTGGAACGCCAGCCCGTGTTGTAATCGGCGGATCGCTGAAAACTGCCCGGAGTGATAGGTCGAATTGCGGTCAGTTGTCCTGAGGGCGATCGATGAGAAACCGGGGAAGGACCGTACCGCATCGGGGGAGAGCAAACCTTGGGCCACGAAGATATTCGGGAAGGGCTGGTTGATGTCCGTAACGCCGAGCAGATGTGTGCCCTTTGTCCCCACATAGGCACCTTCGAATTTGGTCCCCCAGATTTCCCGTTCAACACCGGCCGACCATTTCTGCACCTGCGGGATCTTCCACGGCCCGTTGGAGCTGGCCAAACTGACTGGAAAAATGGGGCGGGTGGAAGCCGCAGTCCCCGCCGGATTGCTGAGCAGCGTGTTGAAGACTGCGGCCGCCTGCTCGAACGGAGGGTTGCTGGTGGAGAACTCGGCCCAAGACCCCTCTCGGTTGTAAATGATCGCGTAACCAGCTCGGAGGGCCATCCTCCCGGTCGAAGTCGGATCCCACACCAGGCCAATTCTGGGAGCCCAATTATTAAGGTTCTTGTTGAAGACCTGTTTGCCGTAAGGAGACCCCTCTCCGGCTCTGACCAATCCGTTTGTAAAATTCTCAGTCCCCGAGACAATCGTCCCATCCGGGTTGACCACGGGCGCCTTGCTGTGGTCGTAAGCCGAGGGCAAGAAGACGTTTATCAGGTTCGACTTCTCCCACTCCGGTTGGAAATAGGAGTAGCGCATCCCCAGCGTCAATGTGAGG
>QHZP01000006.1 GCA_003224715.1 Acidobacteriota bacterium
CGCCCTTGGGGAGAGGGTGGTCCGCCGGACGGCGGACCGGGTGAGGGGCAACCCACGGGAATTGCTCCTCCAAGCCCCGCGCTTCAGCGCGGGGACTTTTTGTCGTTGTGTCTTACCTTGCCCGGGTCCTCGATTAGCCCATCGAAGAATTGCTGGTTGGGGGCCTTGGGCTACCTCAGGTGAGCCCGATGTACCAATTTTGCTGCCACCCGATCCACCAGGCTTGGCGAAATTGAATTTAGCAGCATGAGAAGTCTGGAAGGACGGTAGGGCAGGACTTCTGCTTTCGGATTCTTGGCACATTTTACGATGGCTTCCGCAACCTGCTGGGCGGATTGAACAATACCCAATGGTCTGCCGGGGTGATTACTCTTGTTCTTGGCCGCCACGAAGAACTCCGTAGCGGTGCTGATAGGAAGCACCAGGCTTATGTCAATTCCACTACCTTTGAGTTCCGTTCTCAAGGATTCAGTCAACCCATTCATGGCAAATTTCGTCGCACAGTAAGCTCCCGAGAAGGGAAAACCGCGCTTCCCGGCGATGGAAGAAACATTGATGATGTGGCCGCGTTTTTGCTGGCGCATGATGGGCAAGGCAGCCTTGATCGTATAAAAACTTCCTCCGAAATTTGTAGCAAAGATTGACTGCAGCTCCTCAAGAGTCGTGTCCTCTACTTTAGCAAACAGTCCATACCCGGCGTTGTTGACGAGAATATCCAGGCGACCGAAACGTTTAACAGTGGCACGAATCAAATGCTCGACCTGCCCCTGATCAGAAACATCCGTTGGCAGGGACATAGACTCTCCACCCAATGACTTGATGTCCTCAGCCAGCTTTTCCAGTCGATCTTGGCGTCGGGCCGCCAGTACCAGCCGGCACTTTTCCTTGGCAAAGAGCAGTGCGGCCTCTCTTCCAATTCCTGCTGAAGCCCCTGTAATAATCAGGACTCGATTTTGGAGATTTCGATGACTCATTCAAACACCTTCTTCATAAACCTTCACCCCTTGGACGACTCTGCCGATGACGCCTCGAGCCGAGGGTTGATCCGGTTGGAGACGATAGTGCAAGGACGAAAACAAACCTAACATCTGAGGGAAAAGAATATCCAGCGGGGGCCGAAATTCGTCGAGCAGGTTTGAGCTTTGGACCGAGCCGAATTCGATCCAGTGATGGGCCAGCGGCTGCTGCCTCTTGGGAATCTTTTCGCAGAGAACGCATTGAGTCGAACCGATCCTTTTGGTTCTAATCTCTCTTAGTAAATCTAATTCGTATTTCTGCTTCTGCAAACTATTGGAAAGGAAGCCTACCAGCAGACTGTGCCGATCTAATGCACTTAGCGGACCGTGTCGCACGCCCAAGAAACTTTCTGATAGGGTCACTAATTTTCCGTCGGTCAACTCGCGTAGCTTAAGCTGCGCTTCCAAGGCCGCCCCGGATAAATTACCAGTTCCCAAAAAGCAATAGCGCTTGAATCCTTGCATCGCCAATTGATTGGCCAGGTCAGCATATTGCGACAGAATATTCTCACCCGCCCTAGAAAGCAACTTGGCCTGATGCAAGTAACTTCCCAATTCATCCAGGTATCCCAGACCCAACCCGGCCAAAACCATGTTGGAATAGGAACTGGTCATGGCGAGCCCCTGGTCATGGACGGACTCATGCAAGCCTAAGGTGTAGGTGTCTGGTTGTCCCACTGCAGCTCGAGCCATCGTTCCATGCGCATTACAGGTAATAATAAGGTGTGATACGCCGGGGAAACGGCGGCGAGCAATTTCTATTGCCTTAACCCCCTCGGGACTCTCACCGGAACGAGAAAATGAAATCAGGAGATAACGAAATTGAGGCAGGAAGACGTCGGAGAAGTTAGTCAGAATATCGGTTGAGGGGATAGCCAGTACTTCCGTCTGTAACCGCCGACGAAGACAAAAAATGAGAGATTTTCCCACATAATCGGAAGTCCCGGCGCCAGCCAAAATCAGCCTGGCTCGCTGCGCGGTGGATTTATGGGTCAGGCCTGCCTTCCGTAAGAAGACCTTCAATTGCGGCGCCTGGAGACTGATTCGCTGAGCTGTCTCCAGCCAGGTCCAGGGTTGCTGCAGGATCTCTTTAGGCGTGTGTAACGTACCCCTGCGTTTTCTAATCGCTTCAGGTTGATGAATGAGCCGGGTTAGGGCTGTCTTGAACTCCGACTTCTCATTAAGATAGTTTTCTAACGCAAGCGTCAGCATTTCTTGGCAAGAAGGTGGGTAAGAAGGTTAGAGGCTTTGTGCCTGCTTGCGCACGAAACGCTGGACTTCATCCCAGTCGGCTTGAGTGGCTGTACCACCCAGACCCTGGGTGGAGAGGGCTCCGCAAGCGTTGGCTACCGTCAAGGACTTTCGCAAATCAAAGCCGTTCAAGTGACTAAATAGGAAGCCCGCATCAAACGAATCGCCCGCCCCGGTGGAATCTATCGGTTTGATTTTGAAGGCCGCGAGTTGAACGACTTGACCTCGGCTCTTGGCCAGGACTCCCTTGGGCCCCAGCTTGATAACCACCGTTGGCACCTTTTGCGCGAAAATTTCTAAGGCCCGATTGACGCTTTTGGCTTTGGCAATATTGATCGCTTCCATTTCATTCAATAAAAGCACATCGATAAATTCAAGGCACTTCCAGATGCCAGAATTCCATTGGTTTCTATTATCGCAATTAGGATCCAGCGAAGTGGACATGCCAATCTGCTTCGCATCCTGGAAGAGTTGGGGAAAGGAATTGAGCAAACCGTCTTGCAAAAAGAAAGAGGAAATGTGAAGGTGATCGTTTTGGCGAAAAACCTTTTGGGAAATATCTTTGTAATAGAGATGAGGGATGGCTCCTGGATAGGTGACCTGGGCTTTGTCATCGCGGAAATTCAAGGAAACCGTCAGGCCAGTTCGCAGCTTGCCATCGCGAATGACGTTAAGAGTCTTAATCTTTTTCGATTCCAAGGCTTCCAGACAAAATTTGCCAAAGTCATCCTTTCCTACTTTGCTGATGAAGGTCACTGGAACTCCCAGCCTGGCAAGTCCGCAGGCAAGAATGGCTGATGAACTACCTAAAGTCAACACGATTTCCTGAGCTATGATCTCTCGCCCTAACACCGGAAAAGTCTGCAAACCAGTCCCAATAAGATCCACATTTAATTCGCCAATGACCAAAACCCTTCTCTTTGTTTTTGGGTTCAACTGGACTTCCTCCCCGTTTAAAGCAGCACGTTCTGTGGTATAGCCGTCCCCTCGTAGGTAGAAGCAAACGTAAACATATATCGTGTTTTCCCTATATTTGTCAAGGACTTATTGGTGCTTTGTTAGTTTTGCGGGTGCTTCTGGGATTGGAATTGAAGCAAGACAGACAACTTAGGTTAGGCGGCGGGACGGCAGATCGTCTCCATAGCTTCGCCATTTCCTGATACAATCTGCCGACCAAGAGGATGGGTCACCAGGAACCGATTAAGGGCATGATGGCTAAGCCCTCCCATTGACCTCCCATGAATTACTTAGACATTTTTGAAGACTCATAATATGGTTGCCCTCTTGATATCAATCTAGTGAAATGGTTTTGCGTCAAACAGGGAATGAAATGCATTTGAGAAGGAGCCATCCATGCCGCACAGCGGCACCACCAAGGATGAAAATTGTTCCCCTCCACCGGAGGGGTGTAGGGGAGGGTTGTGGCGAACCGGAGGACCCACCCCGAAGGCTGACGCCTTCTCCCCTCCCAGGAGGGGATTTTCAGAGGAGAGTCGCGGCAAGATGTCAGCGGGGGATTGCAGTCCTGTTCCTCTTGTTGATTCTTATCTTTCTGATTTTGGCCTCCAGCATATTTATTACCTGGAACCGTTGGGAAGGGCAATCTCCTACTCTTCGGTTTGATCGTGATTTTAAAGCCTTGGGTCGAAACCCTTCGTTATCTCTGCTGATAGAAGATTCGGGATGCGGGCTCAAGAACATTTCAGTGAATTTGAAACAGAAGGACCAGTTGGTGTCTTTGGTTGAAGAACAATATCCCGCGCCATCCTCGTTCGGGAGGTCGAGGATTCAGAAATCCAAGACCTTCGAAATCGGGAAATTGATCGCTGAAAAATACAAGGCCCAGGAGGGGCCTGCCAGCTTGGTCGTTACGGCCTCAGATCATGCCGTAAGAAATTTCTTTCGAGGAAATCAGACCCATCTGCAGCGCGATTTCGTTTTTGATATTTTTCCGCCACGATTGGAGGTTCTCTCCGGCCAGCACTACATCAATCAGGGTGGCTCTGAATGTGTCGTCTACAGAGTTTCTCCGGATGCTGAAGTCTCTGGAGTTCAAGCCGGCCCTCATTTTTTCCCTGGGTATCCTGCCAACCGGGGCGATCCAAACCTCAAGTTCTGTTTGTTTGCCTTTGCTTACAATATTCCGGCAGACAGTCCACTCAAGATTGTGGCTCGTGATGCCGCCGGCAACGAAGCGGTGGCCGGTTTCTGGTATAAACTATTCCCCAAGAAATTTCGCAGCCGTGATATCAAGGTGGAGGATAGTTTTCTTCAAAAGGCGGTCCCGGAGATCATGTCGCACACTTCTGAGATCAAGGATCAGGGGGACTTGGCAAAGACCTTTGTGGAACTCAACAGCAAACTCAGGCGGTTGAATCATGCGTTAATTGCCGAACTGGCCCAAAAATCGCCTGCACGTTTCTTGTGGGATGGATCCTTCTTGCAATTGAGCAATTCCCAGGTAGAATCGCTGTTTGCGGATCATCGGACTTATTTGTACCAGGGAAAAGAAATAGACCGCCAGGATCACGTCGGCTTCGACCTTTCGGTGGTACAGCAATATCCCATTGAAGCCTCCAACGACGGCGTGGTTGTGTATGCCGACTATCTTGGGATTTATGGAAATTGCGTGATGATTGACCATGGATGTGGACTCCTTTCTCTTTACGGGCATCTGAGTTCCATAAACGTCAAAGCCGGACAGCAGGTGAAGAAGAAGGATGTGTTGGGGCGAAGCGGCGCCACTGGGCTGGCTGGCGGAGACCATCTTCACTTCGGTCTCTTTCTTCACGGTGTGCCCGTTAATCCCAACGAGTGGTGGGATGGCAAGTGGATTAAAGACCACGTGTTGGATCGGCTGAAACCCACCCCGGAAAGTGCAGGGGGAGGTAGCCAACAATCCGTGGTGAGTACCCGGCCGTAGGCACCCCACCTCGCTCTGCCCCCCGGCTTCTCCGATGAGCGATCGAATAGGAGTAAATGTTCAGCCATCAGCCGTCGACGAAAGCAGAACCAGTCCCGGATTTGAGTGATCCGTCTTTTCTCGCGGCTCCTAGCTGAACCTGCGAAAATAGGGAAGGAAAATTCGTATGGAAGCTACTCGAAAGTTTCTAGCGGAGCTCGGTCTGCCCTCCCAGGACGCCTACGCCTTGCCGAGCTCTTCGAAACGCTTTCCGGATCAGGCTCAGTACCGGTTCGAAATTCCCAGCGTGGAAGGCCCTCGTTGCCTGAGGGCGGTGATTGAAGAGGCCCAAAGGCATCGTTTGACCATACATCGCATCAGCCAGGGCAGTGGCATCATGCTGCTGACTGACGATGAAATTAAGGACACGCTGCGAATGGCCAAGGACCAACAAATGGAAGTCAGTTTGTTTGTGGGTCCGCGTGCCACCTTTGATATAGGAGCCCAACCACTCACTCCAGCCGGAAAGAATATCGGGCTAGGGCTGCGTGGTATGGATCAAATCGTCTACGCCCTGGAGGACATCAAGCGCGGGTGCGACCTGGGTTTGCGGGGAGTTTTGGTGGCGGATTTGGGTCTGCTGTGGGTTATTAACGAGATGAAAAAGGCTGGGCAACTTCCCGCGAGTTTGGTGGTTAAGATTTCAGTTCAGCTCAGTGCTACCAACCCTGTGGCAGTAAAAATCCTGGAGGACTTTGGAGCCGGCACATTCAATGTTTCTTCCGATTTGCCCTTGCCCCTGCTAGCCTCCATTCGGCAAGCTGTCTCGATCCCGCTCGACCTCTACGTAGAAACCCCTGATCCCTTTGGAGGGTTCATTCGCCACTTTGAGGTCCCGGAATTCATCCGCGTGCTTTCACCCGTCTATGTCAAGCTGGGATTGAGAAATGCCCCGGACATCTATCCGTGCGGGAGTCATCTCGAGCCAACGGCCATTGCTCTGACCAGAGAAAGAGTCCGTCGGGCCAAGATCGCCTCCGATATGATTCAACGCTACTATCCGCAAGCCACTCTTTCGAAGGTGGGGGCAAAAGGCTTGGCTATTCCCGAAATTTAGTTCAAACGCACACTTCATTAAATTGTTGTCTCAAGGCGTGAAACGTAAAACGTGATGCATGAGCTAAGATACGCGGAAGTTAACCTCTCGCGCCCGTTCACGTTTCACGCATTACGTTTCACGCCTTACGCTTGCCCTGCCACCACTTTCTTAATGCACCTCACGAAATTCTGGACATCCTCCTCTGTCGTGTCAAATGAAGTCATCCAACGCACCTCACCCGATTCTTCATTCCAGACATAGAAGAAATATTCTCTTTGGAGTATGGGAATGCACGCTTTGGGCAAAGTGGCAAATACACCGTTGGCTTGCACTTTCTGTGTCATCCTGATCTGCGGTATCGTGCCTATTTCTTGGGCTAAGCGTTTGGCCATCTGGTTAGCATGCTGCGCATTTTGACGCCACAGGTCATTGGATAAGAGCGCCTCAAACTGCGCTGAGATGAAACGCATTTTAGAGGCAAGCTGCATTCCCTGCTTTCGCACGTACTTAAAGCTTTTCGAAAGGTTCCTGTCAAAGAATACGACTGACTCCCCATACATCATGCCATTCTTGGTCCCGCCAAAAGAGACGACATCAACTCCAACATCAGCAGTGAGTGCCTTCAGGTCCACTTCAAGACTGGCTGCGGCATTGGACAATCTTGCACCATCCAGGTGGAGCAGCATCCGGTTCGCATGCGCATAATTGGAGATCGTTCTAATCTCTTCCGGGGAGTAAACCGTTCCCATTTCCGTGGTTTGGGAAATCGACACGACCTTGGGCTGAACATGGTGTTGGTCCCCCATTCCATGAAGATGGCGTCTGATAGCTTCAATCGTAATTTTCCCATCCGTCGTGGGAATAGTCAGCAATTTGCAACCGGTAAATTTCTCGGGAGCTCCACACTCGTCCACATTAATGTGAGCAGTTTCGGCGCAAAGAATCGCATTGAAGGGCTCCGCTATGATTTGCAACCCCAGAACATTGGCGCCCGTTCCACCAAAAACAAAGTAGACATCGATCCCTTCTCCAAAATGCTGCTTGAATTTCTGGACGGCAGCCTCTGTGTAGTCATCGTCTCCATACGCCTTGACATGTCCGGTATTAGCCAGGGAAACGGCCCTTAGAATTTCAGGATGAATTCCTGCATTATTATCGCTGGCAAAGCTACGGGATGGTTTCAAGGGATTCTGCATAGAAGACAATTGCTTTTAAACAGAGCGACAAATGAGCACATGATCAAGATTCCTCGATCGTTTCAAACCCTCCCCCTCCCCCCCCAATCCCTCTCCCACTGGGTGGCCGCAGGCCGGGTGAGGGGTCACAAACCTGATACAGGTAGTTTAGCGCTACATTTAGGAAGGTAGAAGGTCGTCGGCCAGAAATTGCAAGGGAGAAGAGCCAGTGGATGTTGGTCGGCTATACGTTGTCTCCATCCTTCAATGCCACTTTGGAAGGTGACAATTCATACACCTTTTTGCGAGTAGATTACCCATTACCTTGCCCACGAAGAAATGTTTGTGACACCGTGGGCAGCGCCATAATATTATACGAAATGAACTAGCCCAGAAGAGAAGAAAGTAAAATATCCACAGATATTTGCCCGCTCTGGAGATCCAATAATGTGCGACCGGGATATAATCTAGAACTGCGACAAACAACGGGAAGACCAGCCATGAGAAATAGAAAATTAAAACGCGTTTCCTGTAGTCATTCCAACTAGAGGCATAAGGCGACCCGCCAGTAGTTTTTTTACCTATCCCAAATTGCTTTCCGCTCATGGATCTTGGTTCTCGGCGCGCTAGAATGAAGCACCAGTCTTGTCCAGGGTAAACGAGTTCGGGTGGGGAGTTTGCTGTCTCTTTCGTGTTCCCTGCAAGAGGGTCGACCTGTCCAATGGTGCGTAGCTCGGCAGCTACGTTTGGGTTAAGGGATCAGAATTCTCTTCTCGTTCCAATTGAGTGAAGTAGAAACTGATGGCAGAATCCAAGTCCCGAAAGACGCGCTGGCGGGAATAGTCAACAAAGTTACCGGCCTCCTTGATCAAACAGGCAGTAAGGCAGCCGTTATAACTGACTTCGATTGTGGTGATTGCTCCGTACCTGTTGGTTTGGATCCCGATACTGGCACTCATGATTAACCGTTCCGTCGCACCAAAAGACTTTTCTCATAGGATTGCAACTTTCGGTCCAACTCCAGTGCAGGCGTATTGGGAGCAAGAAATTTCCAGAAAGAAAGAGAAAAGAAAAGTTGAAGGCCTTGGACCTGAGTGCGATAGGTTCATGTGCCGTAGATTGGTTTTGCGGATCCAGCTTCTGGACTGGGGTGATGATCTAAACAGCTCCTGGGCCCTGGAGGAAAATAGTTTCTGAAAAACGGTAGTTCTATACGCTTCAGAAGGTGTCAACCGGAACTGAGCTCGAGAAAGTGGGTCTCCCAGACGATTTGTGAAAATTTCGGTACTGCAGCATCGACAACGGCTGCCCCAAAGTGCGAGTCCTGATAGGTGCCGAGTCTGTTCTGGAAGTTTGGAAAGCCAGCCTCAAATGCAGGCAAGCTAAGCAAAAAAATATGGCGGAGGCGGTAGGATTCGAACCCACGGTACCCGTTAAGGTACAACGGTTTTCAAGACCGCCGCCATCAACCACTCGGCCACGCCTCCGCAATAACTTACGGACT
>QHZP01000007.1 GCA_003224715.1 Acidobacteriota bacterium
TCGCAGCTTTATTCAGAAATTCAGAAAAGAGGTTGAATACCACGTCCACCAAAAGGCCTGTGATGTGGCGCAAGTGATGGTGTAGTTGAAAAACAGACTCCCACCGACTCAACCAGAACCGACGCTGGAAATCTCGAAAGCTTATGCCTACTCTGACGATCAATCAAAAGTCAATTACCGTTCCTGATGGGACTACGATTATTCAGGCTGCTGACAAGCTGGATATCGAAATCCCACGTTATTGCTATCATCCTGGTCTCAGCATTGCTGGTTCTTGCCGCATGTGCCTGGTGGAAGTGGAAAGAATTCCCAAACTCCAGCCGGCTTGCAACACCCGCGTTAGCGAGGGAATGGTAGTTCATACCAACACCGAAAAGGTCAAGGAAGCAGTAAGTGGTGTCCTCGAATTCCTTCTGATCAACCATCCGCTCGATTGCCCTGTGTGTGACCAGGCGGGCGAGTGCTATTTGCAGGAATACTATATGAAGTTTGGTCTTTACGAGAGCCGCATGGATGAGAATAAAATCAAGCGCCACAAGGCTGAAGTTATTGGTCCTCATGTCATTCTCGACACCGAGCGGTGCATTCTGTGTTCTCGCTGTGTCCGTTTTGTTAACGAGGTTTCACACAGCCATGAGATTGGAATTTTTAATCGCGGGTCACAATCAGAAATCGGACTGCTTCCTGGGAAGGTTTTGGATAATAACTACTCTGGAAATGTTGTAGACATTTGCCCTGTGGGTGCCCTTACCGATAGAGGCTTCCGCTTTCAATGCCGAGTCTGGTACTTGAGCGAAACTAACTCGATCTGTCCCGGGTGCAGCCGAGGATGTAACATTTCCATCCATTCTAATCGCCAGCGCCCTCATCACGCCGAGGGAAGACGGGTCGTGCGATTGAAACCTCGTTTCAATGCCGAGGTCAATCACTGGTGGATTTGTGACGAAGGCCGCTACGGCTACAAGTTCATCGACGATCCTTCGCGCATTTCTCTGGCTCGAGTGAAGGAAAAGGGAGAATTCTTGGTTCTAACCTTGGACCAGGCCATTGGGCGGGCTGGACAGAAACTAAAGGAGGCTCTTGAAAGAGCCGGCAGGGATTCTGTGGTGGTGATTGCCTCCCCTCAATTAGCCAACGAAGATCTCTTTGTGATTCGGAAATTTTGGGGGGAGGATTTAGGACTTTCCCAGATCGATTTCCGAATTCCTAACCAGAACCCTGCCAGGGGAGATGACTTTCTGCTGCGAGCCGACAGAAATCCGAATACCCGCGGAGCAGAAGCTATTCTACTGGATGAAAACGGTTTTGATCTAACTCAGCTCCTCAGGAGGGAAGATTCGCGAAAATTTCAGCTTCTTTGTCTTTTTGGACAGGACCTGACAAAAAAGCTGGGTGTACCGTGGGCCGAGAAATTCTTGCAACAATTCGAATATGTGATTTATGTGGGAAGTAACGAAAACGAAACTAGTGCGCTTTCTCATCTAATCTTGCCGAGCGCGACTTACGCTGAGACCGAAGGAACTTTCACCAACTTCGAAGGCAGAGTGCAGAAGATTGATCAGGCAGTGGAACCTCTTGGCGATTCATTACCCACCTGGGAAACTGTCTCTAAACTAGCTCGCGCTTTGGGTTATGGATATGACTATGATAATGCTGAAGAGATCTTTGGGGAATTGGCTGAGCGTGTGGTCGAATTTCAGAATCTAGCTTATGAGAAAATTGGGGATAGTGGCGTCGAGATAACTGATGTCTCAAAAATGCAAGTCAAATGATGACTTCTCTGACGATTGAAGTGGGCAAGGTGTTGCTGGTTTTGATAGGGGTCTTGAACTTAGCAGCGGTTCTCACTTGGATGGAGCGCAAACAGAGTGCTGTAATGCAAGATCGGATTGGGGCGAACCGGGCCTCTATTCTGGGGTTCCGAGCTTTTGGCTTATTTCAGGTCCTGGCTGATTCCATCAAAATGTTTGCCAAGGAAGACTTTGTTCCTCCGATGGGCAATAGGTTTCTACACACTCTGGCACCATTTGTGTCTGCTTTTTTTGCGCTCATTGGTTTTGCGGCTATCCCGTTTGGCAATGTCATCCATCTATTCGGTAGAGATATTACTCTTCAGGTGATCGATCTGAATGTAGGTATCCTTTATATCTTTGCTGCCATGTCACTGGGAATTTACGGGGTGGTCCTGGCAGGCTGGTCATCCAACAACAACTATGCTTTTCTAGGTGGCATGCGCGGGAGTTCGCAAATGTTCTCCTATGAGATAACCATTGGGGCGACCATTCTGGGTGTCTTAATGATCTTCGAATCGATGAGTCTGCAGACCATCGTGCAGGCCCAGGGAGAGTTGCTTTGGGGAGTCATCCCGAAATGGGGTGTGGTTGTACAGCCGATAGGATGCCTGCTCTTCTTGGTAGCTGGAATAGCGGAAACCAAGCGTGTCCCTTTTGACCTACCGGAAGGAGAATCTGAAATCATTGGTTACTTTGTCGAATACAGCAGCATGAAATTTGGCTTGTTTATGTTGACTGATTTCGTCGAAACCATATTGATTGCGGCTCTGGTCACAACTCTTTTTTTTGGAGGGTGGCAGATACCTTACCTGACGGCAGACGGTTTTCATTTTCCTGGTGGATTCACACTCTCATTGTCGGAAGTAGCGGTCTGCCTGTTACAGGTGCTCTCTTGTTGCACCAAAGTCTTTTTCTTTTGCTGGTTCTTATTATTAGTCCGCTGGACACTGCCTCGATTTCGTTATGATCAATTGATGCGACTTGGCTGGAAGATGGTATTCCCGATGTCAATCTTGAATTTGCTGGCCACCAGTCTGGTAATCCTGTTGTTGCAATAGTTGCTCACCGCTACGAGTGTTGGTTTGAAGATTGGTTTATGAACTCGCGTGAATTGACCTTCACAGAACGTCTATATATTATCGAAGTCTTTAAAGGTTTATGGCTGACTAGCCGCCATTTCTTCAGCAATATGAAGAGACATTTGGCGCGACAGCTGGGACTGAATCGAGTAGAAAGGGGAGCTGTGACCTTTCAATACCCTGAAGAACGCCGACCTTTCTCGCATCGCTATCGTAGCCGGCATCGATTGACCAAGAGAGAGGATGGCTCACCTCGTTGCGTGGCTTGCATGATGTGCGAAACAGCTTGCCCGGCGCACTGTATTTATATTGTGGCTGGAGAGCATCCGGATCCCCACATTGAGAAATTTCCCATCCGTTTCGATATTGATCTCGGTGTTTGTGTGTTCTGTGGGTTCTGTGTGGAGGCTTGTCCTGAAGACGCAATCCGGAAGACCTCCTGCAGTAAAATCCTTGCATATCAATCAACCAATAGCCCTAGCTCCTCATCAGCGATATCATTGAACAAGGGCCGTGCAAACGTTGATGGAATACTCATTCTGTCCTAAGTGTGGTGGAGCGCTTGAATCAAAAGTCCTAAAGGCCTTCGAGCCGACCAGATTGGTTTGTTCTCGCTGTCGTTTTGTCTTCTTTCTGGACCCAAAAGTAGCAGCCGGCGCTCTCTTTAAACTTGATGGGAGCATTGTCTTATTGCAACGGGGAATTGAACCCAGCTATGGGAAATGGGTGTTCCCGGGCGGCTATGTGGATAGAGGGGAGACTGTCGAAGGTGCGGCCATCCGCGAAGTCAAAGAGGAAGTCAATCTTGATATCAAATTGGTTTCCCTTCTCAATGTTTACTCTTATGCCAAGAGCCCTGTTGTAGTGGTTGTGTTTACAGCGGAAATTGTTGGCGGTAAACTGCGAGCAGGAGACGAGGCATTGGCGGTTCGAGCTTTCAATCCGAGGGAGATTCCCTGGTCAGAACTTGCCTTTCCTAGTACCTTCGAAGCTCTTGCTGCTTACGTGCGGAAGGAGTTCAACCTGGATGTTGACCTCTCCGATTTTTCTTCTGCTTATCTGTAAGCCCTTCCAATCTTTTCCCTGGCCTGCTATCGTTAGAATGACCCTTGTTTTATGAGGTGACATCTTAAGTTGCTTTCAGGGAAACATGGTAGATAAGAGGTACGACCCGGCGATCCGCGTCATCATGATGCCAAAGGATACCAACGCGCGTGGCACGATTTTCGGAGGGGTCATATTGAGTTATATAGACCAGGCTGCGGCTATCGAAGCCCATAAGCAGGCCGACAAGAACTTCGTGACGAAGGCTATGAACGCCGTGGAATTTCTTGCGCCGGTGCACCTTGGAGACGTGGTGAGTTTCTACGCCAGAACAATCAGGCTTGGTCGAACCTCGATTACGGTAGAGGTAGAGGTCGAAGCAGAGCGATTCTGCGAAAATCAGGGCAAACATTTTGTCAAAGTTACCGAAGCAGAGGTGGTGTGTGTTGCCGTGGACCAAAATGGTCGGCCAACTCCTATTCGTGATAAATAGAGGCGACGCAAATAGCGAACGGCAACCAGATTCTCGTTTCTATTAACAAACGTGCTGAGGGACTCAGGGGTCATGTAGGGGAAAAGGCTTAAGGCGCAATGGCAGGGCTCAACGAACCCACCGATCCAAAGCTATGCCAACTCCGGCTCCTGTCAAAGTATTCAAGAAATTTACCATTTCGTTGTCTATTCCTTGCTTCCCCTCTATGGTGGCTCCTAAGAAACTGTCCACTAAATTGCCTATCAAACCGGCGACTTGTACAACCCAGAATTGTGCCTGGTTGACTAAACCAATCTGGAAGGCAATTGAACTAAGCGTTAATGCTGCAAAAGCACCAGCCAGACTCCCTTTCAAGGTGACTGCCCCGTCACTCCCACGGGATGCGCGAGCAAGATTGGTAATCAGAATAGGCTCGCCTCCAATCCACTGTCCAATTTCGCTGGAAACAGTGTCAGATGTGGCCGCAGCCAGGGCTGAGACGAATCCGACCACAAACAGCGGACCGTGACCCGTTACCGCGGCCAAGATCGACAGAACCGCTGGCACAACACCATTTGCCAGGACTTCCCGGGCACCACGAGCACCTCTCTTACTTTGTGATATTCCTAATTCCCTCTTGTAGTGGTAGCCCATTTGGGTGCTCAGAGAACCAAAGAAAAAGAAGCAAAGCAAAATCGCCAATCCCCTCCAACCCTGAAACCCAAAAATCAAAGTCCCAACTAAAATCCCAGACTGACAGCCCGAAGCCCTCACCCAACCAAAGAGCCAACCAATCAGGGCAAGAAAAATGTTTACCAGTAGGCCCAGGCCCAAATGGGTCCAAAAACTATACGTTCTTAACATTGCAACCAGTGAAGTGTCGAGCAGAAGATAGAAGAGTAAGCCTGCGACGAGAGGTACGGAAAGGTTGTCGTTTACCTTCCATGGCAAAGATTCTACGACGGCACAACAAACACTAACTGTACAGGAGATGACTATAATTGCTTCTGGCGAGAAGTTGTGTTGAGGAAATCGCGGCAGCGTCCAGAACAATAGAGAGGAAGCGCCAATACTCCCAAAGAAAATAAATCGAATGGCTCCCATGATCGTTTTGTGGGGATTCCAAGGAATCCAAAATCGGTCGTGGGCAGTCACGGATAGACCGGCTGATCCATCTCCTAATGCCATCACGCCCCAAGCTGCTGCAACAATGTAAGGTTGGTGCGGGAAGAGCAAGATCAAAGTCAGAACAGAGAGGGAGTAGTAGAAGGGACCGCTGTGCATCGGCTTGCCTTCAGATTGACGAAAGATTCGTTGGGCACCGTATTTCGGCAAAAAAAATAAATTAAAGAGGCAAGCTGCTAAGGCGCACAGAAGAGCCTGTTGGGGTGAGAGATAACGCAAGAGAGGGGCAAAACCCAACATCGAGATATGAATCAATTTTCGTGGAGTTTCAGCGAATTGTATATGCAAAGGTTCGGTTCAGCGGGTGTTAAGCCTTCATTGAATCTCAATCAGGATCGCTTCACGCGGACGAGGCCCCATCATAATTTCCCATCTCAACCATTCTTTGACTTCAAAAAACTTTGGTAATATTCCACTGTTCGCCTCAAGCCTTCTACGAACGGTGTTATCTGATATCCCAGTTCTCGCATCGCTTTCTGGCTACTAAAAGCCCAATCATGCTTATAAATGTTTACAACCTCATGGGTTATCTGAGGCGGTTTCCCTGTGAGGTTGGCCCTCAGAGTTTCAAAGCGACCCATCGACCAAGCCACCCAGTAAGGGATGACCCGCTTAGGCACCGGCTTGCCAGATAAGGAACTCAATTGAAAAAGGAAATCCCTCAAACTCAGATTCTCACCGGCCAGGATATACCCTTCTCCAAGTTTTCCTCTTTCCAGGGCCTGGAGGTGCCCCTCGACGACGTCATCAATGAACGAAAACGACCATTTCCGACGTAAATCCCCAATAAGACCGGGCAGTTTACCTTCAAGAAATTTTGTAATAATATTACCCACAAGGTTAGCGTCCGTTATCGGACCGGGGCCATAAATGACTCCAGGATAAAGAATCACAATTGGAAGACCCTCGGACGCAGCTTGCATTGCCATTTTGTGAGCATGAGTTTTGGTTCGCTCATAATCGTTGTGAAATCCCTGATGTTTCCTCACAGATTGTTCTATCAAAACTGTTCCGTCCGAAGGGCCGAGAACGACGAATGAGGAAGTATAAAGAAAGCGCCTAATGCCGTGTTCCCTAGCCAGAGTCAATAGATTTCGCAAGACCTGTACATTAATTTCATAAAACTCTCGATGTTCTTTGGTCCACATTTTTACCACAGCTGCCGTATGAACCAATGTGTCACAACGCTTGACAACACTGTGTAGTAAGGCACTATCCCGCAGGTCTCCTTTTATCCATTCAATTTTTCCTGTACCTGAGATTCTAGGTAGCTTTTGGGGATCCCGAACAAGGAGAACCAAGTCTCTTCCCTCTTTAGCAAGTCTCCTAGCTATATTAGAACCGAGATACCCAGTCGCCCCCGTCAACAGGATTGGCATGATTGTTTTACTTCTCAGTAAATCGTAATCTCAACTATTGTGTCGTTATGACTAACACAATTAGAGCGAGAGGCAACGATAGACTCACTGCCACTATGAAATGACGAAACCTAGTTTAGACTTGCCGTTCCAAATTTTCAATATGGGTTCGGGAACACAGTGAGGTCGGAAAAGCTAAGAGGAAGATTGATTTTATCTCCGTCAGTAGAAATGAATGAATTCCTTCCTATGTGACGACAGAGGGGAGTTCTCGTGCCAGATCCTCAGAACTCCTTTTCAATACTTAAGGCTTTCTTTGGTTTTAAACCATACCTCTTCTGGTATGCTAAGAAAGCACTCCACTATGCGTGGGTCGAATTGTTTCGCTGAGAATTGAATAATCTCTTCACGAGTTACACGATAGCTGAGAGCCTCGCGATAGGGTCGATTGGAGGTCATAGCATCAAAGGTGTCAACTACAGCAAATATTCTGGCACCTAGCAAGATTTCGTCCTCCTTCAATCTTTGCGGGTAGCCGGTTCCGTCGAATTTCTCGTGATGCTGGAGAACTAGCTGAGCAGCACCCTCTAAGAAATCAATCCCCTTAAGAATGTTATAGCCAATCTCCGGGTGTTTGCGCATTTGTACCCATTCTTCCTCGGTCAATTTTCCTGGCTTCAGAAGAATATAGAGATACCTATCTTACCTGTGTCATGCAGAAGCGACCCACGTTCGATATCCATCAACTCATTTCCAGGTACGCCAAACTGTTTAGCTATAAGCAAGGTGTATTCACTGACCCTTTTAGAGTGTCTTTGAGTTTCATGCTCACGTGCATCCAAAGCATTGATCAAGGCTTCTAGCGTATTAGCGTACGCCCTTTTAGTTTTACGAAGTGCCTTTTGTAAGTCGGCTGTTTGCTCTTGAACTTTTTGCTCTAGGAAATTCTGATATTGTCTGTTTTCCAAAATTAGCCTGCGACGTTCTAAGGCCTTATGGATTTTGCTGCGAAGTTCAAGTGCATTGAAAGGCTTAGTTACATAATCATAGGCTCCTAAGGTCAGAGTATCAACGGCCGAACTTACGTCATCCACGGCAGTGATAATAATAACTGCAGTGCCTTCGTAATTAGCTTGGATATGCTGAAGCAAACATAGTCCATCCATGATAGGCATTCGTACGTCCGTGAGAACCATTTGATACCCGTTTTCTCTTAATTGTGCAATCGCTTCTTGACCATTTTGAACTGTGTCGCACTTGAAGCCTTCCGCTTCAACAACCGTTCTTAAGATATGACGAATCATTGACTCATCATCCACGATGAGAATTCTCTCAGATCTTTGATCAGCTAGATGATCCATTTGTGGCCCTTCCGATTTAACGTCCAACATAAACGTGCCCAACACTTCAATCGACACCCAGTTTGATTGAGTTTATAAGAGATTGTGCCAATTTCCATTTATTAAGCCAAGGATCACTATTTGGCATAAAGGTTCTTATCCAGCATTCCGAAAACACTAAGTAGTTTGATCTGGTCCCCTCGCCAAAAAATCGGCCTTCCGCTCCATTCTCTTGCCGCCAAAATTTTGACTCCAGAGACTATTTTCTTGACACATCCACCCCATGTTTTCGCTCCTTGAGGCCTCGAATCCTTTTCTAAGTCGTTGTCCGTCACCTCCATCGTAAAAATATAAGGTACGTTAAATCAAGTCGGTAGATCGATACTAACTATATCTGGACAGAATCTCAATTCGGTCAATTTTACCTGGCCAATAGCTTGCCTTATTCCATGCCATTCGAAGGAAGCTTGGAAGTGAAGCAAGTCGCGACGTGGCATGAAGGAGAATCGACCGACTGCCCTCCTGGCTTGGTTGCAGCTAATGAGCACTAAAGAATGATGATGAACCTTTCGCCGTGTTTGCGGAAGATCTAAGGAGGAAACAAAAAAGTGTTACAGACCCAAAATAAAAGTGTAAAACAAGACCGACTAGCATCTTCGAGTAAGAAAAGAGAGGATCTCATATTGGAGCACCTCTCCTTAATAAAATATCATGCCTATCGCATCGCTACTCAACTACCTCCGAACATCGAGTTAAATGATCTCATAAATGCCGGCGTTCTGGGCCTAATGGACGCAATCGAAAAATTTGAACCTTCCCGCGGAGTAAAATTTAAGACCTACGCCGAATTGCGGATCCGCGGTGCGATGTTAGACAGCCTCAGGGAATTGGATTGGGCTCCTCGCTCACTGAGGAAGAAAAGCAAAGAACTTACAAAAGCTTCCCAGAAATTACAGCAAGAGTTTGGGAGAGAAGTTAGTGATCAAGAACTCTGCGAAGAAATGGGCATTGAACTGGATGAATTATATAAACTGACTGATCAGCTCAAAGGACTCAGCATTGGAAGTTTCTATGATGCTTCAAGAAAGTATGATGAGGACGAAGGAGATGCCGAAAGTCTAATCAATTACTATCCAGACAATGCTGCCGATGGTCCATATTGTGTTTTCGAAAAGGAAGAATTAAAGAAGATCCTGGCGGAGGCTGTAGACGGATTAAGCCGTAAAGAACGCTTGGTCGTATCTTTGTACTATTTTGAAGAGTTGACCATGAAAGAGATTGGTGCGGTCTTACGTGTCAACGAATCGCGCGTTTCACAGTTACATACGAAGGCCATGATGAGATTACGGCTGAAGCTTAGGACGTCGGCCTTTCGTCCAAAATAAGTCCGGTGATCTCATCTCCTCCAGTTTCATGCCGCTCACCGGTGAAGTTCAGACCTGATGAAGAGCTCCTTTGTTTTTAGCCGTTGTTGGCAGGAATGAGTAAACATGGAACGGATTAGCAACGGAGTGTTGATGCCCCCTTCCCATGACTTCGTCGCTCCCCTCTTGGATTTGAAAGGAAATTCCATCTTCCAAAACCAGAAGGCCAGCCAGGCCAATCGTGTTGCAATAATCCCATCTAAAATTCTTTGCCAGTGGTCGTCTTCTTCCTCAAACCACCCTTGAACCGCTGAGCCCTTGAATTTCGTTCAGAGAAAGTAAACGCACCTTAGTTAGAGGTATTTAACCAGTAGGAAGAGAAAAAATAAGATCACGTAGTACAAACCCAAGACCAAAAGGATGAAAAGCCCGAATACCATTTCAAAATTCCACTTAATTTTGGGCTTCTTCATGAATCTGTCTTTAAGGCTCTTAAGAAGATCATTCGGAAACGCCCACAGTTCCCAACTTAGGGGGAAAATAGCATTGTCAAACAAAGAAGGTCTGAACAAATTGCCCTGACAGCTTGATTTAACTTCCAAATTTTTTTTCTACGAAAGGCGGACCCTGATCATTGGATGAGAGAATAACGGCCCCTGCCACAAGTTGTATCCTGACTCTTGGGCAAGCACGGGCTCTCCGCTCCCTGCCGCGACAAAGGGAGAAGCAGAGTCGCGAGAGGGAACGATTGAGATAGGCGGGGCTCCGGGATCAATCATCTCGCGGCCAGATAGCTGGCGGGGTTAGGCCTTATGTGCAGGATCCACCTTTGGCATATCTCGCATGAGTTTTGCGGTGATTTCCCTCGCCTCCAAAGCTCCAGCAATGACAAGTTTTATCCTTTCTTGTTGTTTGTCATTAGTTAGGCTCATCTGCAGAAGTTCTGCATAAGCCAAGATCTGAGCAATCTTGTTATTTAGTTGGTGTAGAGAATTTCTGGCTTCACGAAAGTCAAAATCCATTCGATCACCTCACTCTGTGGGTGGTGGTGGAAAATGCACCTCTTCTCGTTATTTTAGGAGGAATAGGCTGCATTCCCAACCGACCGGTAACCTCAAAAATCATGATCATGAAAGGCAGCTTTACAAATGTGAGCCGTCATCCACATTCACTTCGTCCAGTAAGTTTAACCGCTTCAACTTTTCGATTAAAGTCGTGCGTTTCAAATTGAGCAGCTTTGCAGCTTGTTTCTTGTTTCCTCCTGATTTCTTGAGACTCTGTAATATCAACTCCTTTTCCACATGCGAGATTTCTGTCTTGAAATTTACGCCCTCGTCAGGGATATAGATTTCAGACAAAAATAAATTCGCATTGGTCTTCTGAATTTCGCTTGGCAAGTCGGAAGAAAAGATCAAATTGCGAGTTCCTCCTAAAGCCACGGCCCTCTCAATGGCATTTTCCAACTGGCGAATATTTCCAGGCCAATTATATGTCATCAACATTTTCATGGCTTCCTGGGACAGTGTCTTCAATTCGAAATTCGAATTTTGGCAGTATTTCTCAATAAAATGCTTCGTCAACAGAGGGATATCTTCACGTCTATCTTTCAAGGCGGGGAGATGAATGGGAATCACATTTAGTCGATAATAAAGGTCGCTGCGGAATTCATTACGCTCCACCATATCTTTCAAATTGGCGCTAGTGGCAGCTATGATACGTACATCAACTCTGACCGGTTCGACTCCACCTACCCTTTCAAACTCCCTTTCTTGCAAGACACGCAGCAATTTCACTTGTAAAGAGGGACTCATATTACCAATCTCATCAAGAAAGATGGTTCCCCTGTGAGCCTGCTCAAATTTTCCGATTCGCGTTTGATGAGCTCCCGTGAAGGCCCCTTTTACATGCCCAAACAGTTCGCTTTCCAATAATGTTTCAGGAATGGCTCCGCAGTTGATGCTGACTATTTTCTGATCTTTGCGCTGGCTGTTAAAGTGGATGGCTTTCGCTATGAGTTCTTTTCCTGTTCCCGTTTCACCGGTAATCAGGATAGTGCTATTTGTGGCGGCAATCGTGTCAACAAGCTGGAAGATTTCTTGCATCGGCTTGCTATTTCCAATGATGCTTTCAAAACGATACTTTTCTTTTAATTGAGTTTTGAGGTAAGCATTTTCCTCCTTGAGACGGCGACGCTCTAAAGCTTGCTTTATAAGCAGAGACATCTCAACTAGTTGAAATGGCTTAGCAATATAATCGTAGGCGCCGCTCTTCATCGCTTGTACTGCACTTTCAATTGTCCCGTATCCTGTTATGATGATACCGATAATCTCCGGGTAAATCGCAAGGGCCTCCTGAAGCACAGTCTTCCCATCCACCCCAGGAAGCTTCATGTCCGTAATTAAGATGTCGAAGGCGTTCTTCTTCAAGGAGTCTAGCGCTTGTTCACCACTCGACGCCTGCTGAATCTCATAGCCCTCTTGCTTGAGGTAGGCGGAAATGGCCTCCCGCAATTCTGTTTCGTCATCCACGACTAAGATACTTTCGCGCCCAGGCATTTCCATTCTTATAT
>QHZP01000722.1:0-2279 GCA_003224715.1 Acidobacteriota bacterium
GGGAACTAGAGACTGCTAAAGCTAATCTGACTCGAGGTTTTGCCCAGCGCTTTGAAACCTTGGGAAGGCTGGTCCAGCAAGTCGCCGAAATGTTCTGTTATGATCTTCCCTTGGAGGAAATTTCCCGATACCCTAACGCCATTGAAGAAGTAGACCTGGAACAAGCTCAAGCGGCCGCTAGGAAATATATCGACCCTTCAAGAGTTGTGGTGGTGGTTGTTGGCGACCTGAACCAAATCGAGCAGAGTGTTCGCGAGCTGAATCTAGGTGACCTGGCCGTGGTCGATGTAGAAGGAAAGAAAGTCAGATGATCTAGCTCAAACTCTGGGTTTTTGGCGAGTCAACAGGGGATCCTAACAATTGAAAGGTGCAGCGTTTGACTCAGTTCTTTCATCGAGATTTGTGCGGAGTTGGTTCTCGTTTGAAGAAAATGTCAGGAGGTTCCCCCAAGGGTCAAGACCTCGCCTTGCCGGTTCCTGGCAAGGGGAGAGTACTCGTCGATTCTGAAGCAGAACCTCGCGGACTCTTTTTCATATCCTGCCTTTAAAGACCAGAAATGATGTATTCCCGCGTCTGGACTCTTTCCAAAATTAGCACAATATTCTAAGGATCTAATTTCCTGAGGCCGAAATGGTGTAGGTAGAGATTGGCTTTTTGGGAGCTGCATCCAACGCCATTGCACCGTTCTTCTCACCCTCTGGGAAATGCCAACAGGAGTTCTGCTGGAGGCTGTCAGCCGCTGGGTGTACCTCAGGCTTGAGGAGGCTCCATTCAGACTGGAACCCCACTAAAGAACTCTGAATGAAAAGAACTGAGTAGCAACTCGATGGGAAAAATGAGTCTTGAAGACGTACAACCGGGGATGATCCTGGCTGGCGAGGTCAAGGAACGCGGCGGCTGTGTCCTGCTGTCTGCCGGAGTTGAGATCACTGAGAAGCACCTGGATATTTTCAGAAAATGGGGGGTGAGCGAGGCCGATATCCAGGGTGTCTCCAAGCAGGATGTGATCCCCCTGGCAAGCCTACAGTTGGATCCTGCGCTCCTCCAGCAAGCTGAAGTGCAAGCCCAGGAACTGTTTCGACATACCGATCTTCAACACCTCGCAGTCAGGGAACTGTTTCGTCTGAGTATCTTGCGCCTGGCGCAAGATAAGTCCGGAGCCCAGGATCTATGATTCGCAACCCCCGCGATCTGCTGAATGGAACGGTTGAGGTCTCCGCCCTGCCGATGATATTCACTCGCATCAATGATGCCGTCAATGATCCACGCAGCTCCATCGCTGACATCGGTAGGATCATTAGCGAGGACTCCAGCCTTAGCGCACGGCTGCTGAGAATTGTCAATAGCGTCCTTTACAGCTTTCCCTCAAAGATCGAAACCATCACCCGTGCCGTCACGATTGTGGGCACACAACAGCTGAGGGATGTAGCCCTGGCAACTTCGGTCATGAAAATGTTCGCCGAGATGTCCGAAGATTTGCTCAATATGGAGGCCTTCTGGCACCACAGCATCGGTTGCGGAATCACGGCCCGAATCCTTGCGAGCTATCGACGGGAACCCAACGTCGAACGCTTTCTTGTGGCAGGCATGCTCCACGACATTGGACGACTGCTCATCCATACGAAAATGGCTGATCAGGCGCGCGCAGCCTTACTCCGATGTGAGAGCAGCGGTGAACTTCTCTATAAAGTTGAAGTCGACGAATTTGGCTTTGATCACGCGGCCGTGGGTGGCGCCCTGCTGCAGCTTTGGAAGCTTCCCGCCAGCTTGGAAGAAGTAGTCACGTGTCATCACAACCCGCGAAGAGCACAGCGTTACGCGGTGGAGACGGCCGTCATCCATGTCGCAGACGTCATTGCTCATGCCATGCGTTTGGGGAACAGCGGAGAACGATTCGTCCCGCCCCTGGATTCTCGAGCCTGGGAACGCATTGGAATTCCTCTCAGTTACTTGTCAGAAACGATGGACCAGGTGGATCGACAGATTAACGATGCAATCAAAATGATACGTCCGGATGCCAGAAAATGATAGAAATCCCCGAAAGTACTGGTCAGTCGTCTGCGCTGGAAGCCCGCATCAAACACCTCGAAGATGTGAATCGCTGGATCCTGGACTTTTTGGACATGGTGCCATCGCGTGGGGATTTCCAGAGTAGCATCAACTATGACCAGGACTCCGCCAAGATTTTCAGTGCCACCTGTTCTCACCTCAAATGCCTGATGGCCTTTGGAGCCATGGCATTCTTAACGGTTGATAACACCGACTTCGATTTCGTTTTG
>QHZP01000722.1:2307-3621 GCA_003224715.1 Acidobacteriota bacterium
AGGGACTTTTGCTTGGGCTTTGACCCAAAACCGTCCAGTGATGGTCCCAGCGAAGCACTTAGGACGTACTCTGGTCTTTCACGTTCTGGCGACGAGATCTCGCGTTGTAGGCATGTTTGTGGGTGCGCTGGCAATAGACGAACGCCACGTCACCGAGGCCTCTAAGAGCTTGCTTTCCATTCTTATACTTAACACCGCCTATGCCTTGGAGAGCTCGGCGTTGTATCAAAAAATCAATGATCACAATCACACCCTCGAAGAAACAGTCCAAAAACGTACGCAGGAATTACAACGAGCCCGGATCCAGGCTGAATCGGCCAATATCGCCAAAAGCCACTTCCTAGCTAACATGAGTCATGAGATCCGCACGCCGATGAATGGGATCATCGGGATGACACACTTGCTCTTGGACACCGATTTGAACGGCGAGCAGCGCGAGTATGCCGAGACCGTATGTAGCTCGGGAGAAACCCTGCTGGAGATTATCAATGCCATCCTGGACTTTTCCAAGATCGAAGCGGGGAAAATGGACCTCGAAGTGATCGACTTTGACCTGTGCCATGTGGTTGAGGAAGTGGTCGAGTTATTGGCCGAGAAAGCCAATGATAAGGGTTTGGAACTAGCCTGTCACATCTGGCCACAGGTTTCCACCGCTCTGCGTGGGGATCCGGTCCGTCTCCGGCAGATTCTCACCAACCTGGTTCACAACGGGGTCAAGTTTACCCACCAGGGTGAAGTGGTGGTAGAAGTGAGAATTGCCGACGGGCGAAACCCGATTCTCGATTCACCCACAGAAAGAGAAAGGCCAGACAGGGAAGGCATCGGAGATCTTGCGATTATGCAAACAAAATCTGATCTCCGTCAAACGCTACCCTTAATCGACCACGGACAATCGACCAGCGGCAATTTGAAGACTTGCCTCCTGCATTTTTCGGTCCGAGACACGGGGATCGGCGTTCCACTGGAGAAGCAGCAAATCATTTTCGAGGGTTTTGCCCAGGCCGACAGTTCAACCAGCCGTCAATACGGTGGAACAGGGCTCGGGCTGGCTATCTCGAAGCAACTCGCGGAGATGATGGAGGGAGAGATTGGTGTAGAGAGCGAACCGGGTAGGGGAAGTACCTTTTGGTTTACTGCTCGTCTGAAGGAACAACCACCAAAGCCCCAAAGTGTTGCGAGGCCCCGGATCAATCTCCAGGGCCGCCGCGTCTTGATCGTGGATGATAATGCCACTAGTCGAACTATCCTGCGCCGTCAGACGACCGCGTGGGGGATGGTCAGCGATTGTGCGGAAAACGGGTCGAGGGCTTTGGA
>QHZP01000723.1:0-2256 GCA_003224715.1 Acidobacteriota bacterium
AGCACGCCTTTAGTCAAAAGATACCCGATAATTAAGGTTGAGAAAACTGCGCTCAGGCGACTCCAACTATAAGTGAAACCGACTCCAGTAGCGCGGGCCCGGGTAGGAAACAGTTCTGCCTGGTAAGCATGCAGCACGGCCGAGAACCAGTAGCTAAACACGGTCAAGCAAGCGCCAATTCCCACGATAGCCACTGCCCCTGAGGCATAAGGGAAGCCCAGACCGGTGGTCGCCATCAGGAGGGACAAGGCTACCAGGGCCCGCTTCCGCTCCAGGCGCTCGGCGGTGATCACCCCAAGCAGGGGGCCAATAGGGCTGACCAGGGCAATGAGAAAGCCGTATTCGAGCGATTGGCCAAGACTCTTACCTTGCTTCAGTAAATAGGTTGGTGCCCAATTGGCGAACCCGTAGAGGCCAATGGTCTGGAGCATGTGGAAGATCATCAGCATCACAGTTCGCTTCCGATAACCAGGCTGCCATAATTCCCGGAGCGGCATGCGCAGGACTGGACGCACACTCAGCGGTTCAGGGGCAGGAAGCGCTCTCTGAGTTTCCATTTCAACTTGTCTTTCGATGGCTTGCATGATGAATTCAGCTTGCTCGCGGCGACCCACCGACTCGCACCAGCGAGGAGATTCAGGAAGCCTTTGCCTGATATACCAAACAAATATGGCGCCCACGGCACCAATGACCATGACCCACCGCCAACCTTCCAGCAGCCAGTGAGTGGGCACCAGGAACTTTGCCAGCAGGGCCACTACCGGGATGGCCGTAAAACCCACTAACTGAGTGATGGCCACATAACGGCCGCGAGCCCGGCTGGGGACCATTTCTGAAACATAGGTATCGATGACAACTAACTCGGCGCCAATACCGATACCGGCCAGTGCCCGAAAAAGGATGAGTGTCCACGCATTGGGTGCAAAGGCGCCTAGTAGCGTAAAAGCTGAGTAAATAAGCAGCATCAAGACAAAAGAAGTTCGACGGCCGAAGTAGTCACTACCCATTCCAAAAATGATAGTCCCGACAAACATGCCGCAGAAACCCGCAGCAATCATGTGACTGAATTCCTGCAGAGTCAAAAAATGAGAATGTTGCAAGGCGGCCCCGATGTAGGCCATCATAAAGATGTCGTAAAAATCAAACCAGCCGCCAAGCGAGATCAAGCCGATGAAGCGGTGGTGAAAGCTGCACAAGGGGAGGCGTTCTACTCGAGCTGCGATAGAAACCGTCTGCCGGGTTGGTTTGGTTGGCAGTTGAGTTGGAGTATTCATTAACTGATCCTAAGCATGGACATTCACTCCAAAATGAAAGAGAAATTGAGCCGCTTACTGGCGGAAAAATATCCGATCGGGCACGCTAAGTCAACGATCAGGCCACCACTCGTAGGGTCCCGTCAAAGTCCGGTAAGTGATTGCGTTGAGGCACAGCCCTTGCTGACGCGCGGGCTACTGAGTTGACCCTGAGCCCGTTCAGTAGCCCGACCGTGAGGGAGGGTCAGGGACTTTGACGGAACCCCGCCACCACTCGGCTTGACCAGAGCCTGGCAGGGATCAGGCTGATTCTGACGTGGCCCGGTCGGAAACTAAAACCTGTGTTGCCGCCGCGCCCAACCAAACAGGCGTCTGATCGACATATGTGCCAGGTGGTCGTGTCATTTTAAATGAGAGATTGAAAAAGTTGGACCGAGCCGCGACCGTTAGGGAGCGGTTGAGGCAATCGACCCCACACCTCCCTGACGGTCGGGGCTCGGATTTCTGCTATTTTCGTAGGAGGCTTTGCTATGTTTCTCCAACTTGCCCTATTCCTGCTGGCGGCCAATTGGCCTTCCTGGCGTGGACCTGAGGGGCTCGGTGTCTCGATCGAACAGTCCGTCCCGACGCAATGGAGTAAGACCGATCATGTCCTGTGGCGCGTGCCCCTTCCCGAACCAGGCAATTCGACGCCCGTGGTCTGGGGAAACCGTGTCTTCGTGACCCAGGCCCTGAAGCAGCAGAACCGCCGGATGTTGATGTGCTTTAACCGGGCAAACGGGAAGCTGCTCTGGCAATCGGGAGTAACCTACAGCGAACCAGAGCCAACACATCCGACCAACCCATACGCCTCAGCCTCTCCAGTCACCGATGGAAATCTCGTCATCGTGTGGTTCGGGTCCGCTGGGTTGCTCGCCTATGACATGGAGGGACACGAGGTCTGGCGGCGGGACCTGGGGAAGCAGCGGCACACCTGGGGATACGGGGCCTCGCCGATTCTCCA
>QHZP01000723.1:2318-3986 GCA_003224715.1 Acidobacteriota bacterium
GGACCCAGTTTGCGAACTGGTCCGCCGCTGACATGTATGGGTCGTGGACCACTCCGATTGTGATTCGTGCCAAGGCTCGCGAAGAGCTGGTCGTGAGCTGGCCCCGGCGCGTGTCCGCCTACGACCCGGGCAGCGGTAAGCTGCTCTGGACCTGCGAAGGCTTGGGCGATCTGGTCTACCCGTCACCCGTATACTCAGACGGCATCGTCGTGGCGATGGGCGGCTTCGGAGGACCCTCGCTGGCGGTCAGGGCCGGCGGTTCGGGGGACGTCACGTCCACGCACCGGCTGTGGCAACTTCCCAGGAGCCGACAGATGATTGGGTCCAGCGTCGTGACCGGCGGCCGCATTTACCTGGTTGACAACAACGGCATTGCCGAGTGTCTGGAATTGGAAACCGGCAAGGTGGTCTGGACAAATCGTCTGAAAGGGAGCGGCGAGAGCAGCGGCGTGTGGTCCAGCCCCGTTTTGAACAGGGACAGGATTTACGTCATGAACAAGTCGGCGGAAGTCTTCATTTTCAAGGCGGCGCCCCAATTCGAACTGCTCGCCGCCAACTCCCTCGGTGAGGAAACGAACTCCTCCGTGGTCATTTCAGAGGGCCACGTTTTTCTGCGCACGCATTCGGCACTTTGGTGCATCCAGTAAACAAGCACGTAGCGAGCAACCTCATACCGCCAAGGATCAGGGTCCCGAAGCAGCTCACCCCGCACCCGGCCTGCGGCCACCCTCTCTCAACGAGCAGAGGGGAAAGTAATGAACTCCCTCGCCCCAACGGGGAGAGGGTGCCCGAAGGGCGGGTGAGGGGGAGCTTTCGGCTGTGAACAAAATTTGACCGATTCTGAAACTTTGTTGGCAGCAAGTACACCTGGGAGTCTGTCGGAGAATTGTGGTGCAGAGTTCGCGTTGAATTCCGCGGCGGAACAAATTATGCTTCGGACCTGGTCTTAGTTTTGCTGCTCAGGTGGCAAATGAAAATCGTTCGTGTGGAGAAATCCTGATGGAAAGATATTCCCGGCTTTACCGCTGGTTAGGATGGTTGTTTCTCGGTTGTATTTCAACGGCAAGTTCGTTGCTTGCCGACGAAGGTATGTGGGTGTTTAACAATGTTCCCAAAGCTCAACTGAGGCAACGCTATGGTTTTGAGCCAGGGGATGATTGGTTGGAGCACCTCCGCATGAGCTCGGTGCGCTTCAACAATGGGGGTTCGGGCTCTTTTGTCTCTGCTAACGGGTTAGCCATGACCAATCATCATGTAGCTGTCGACTGTTTGCAGAAGCTAAGCTCTGGCGGCAGGGACTATGTGCAGGATGGCTTCTATGCTCCAGCCCGCCAGCAGGAAGCCAAGTGTCCGGACCTCGAATTGAACGTATTAACCGCCATTGAAGATGTCACGGCCCAAGTCAACCGGGCCGCCAAGCCTGAGATGGACGCAGCTCAAACTTTTGCGGCACAGCGCGGGGCTATGTCCGCTCTCGAAAAGGAATGCGCCAATGCCACCAAGTCCCGCTGCGATGTGGTGACCCTCTATCAGGGAGGCATGTACAATCTTTACAAATATAAAAAATACACCGATGTTCGGCTCGTCTTTGCGCCAGAGTACGACACAGCCTTTTTTGGGGGTGATCCTGACAACTTTACCTATCCGCGTTATAACCTGGACGTCGCC
>QHZP01000716.1:0-1012 GCA_003224715.1 Acidobacteriota bacterium
AGCCTTATGGTTTTCGTCCCGAGACGCTGCTGCCGGTTTATGGTTTGGCTGAATCATCCGTAGCGTTGACGGCCCCTCCGCTTGGTCGGGTTCCTCGCGTGGATTGGGTCGATCGGACAGCGTTTGAGCAAAATCAACAGGCGGAGCCCTGGAATGGTTCCAATCGTCCGGCACTGCGCTTTGTTTCAGTCGGCCTGCCTTTACCCGGGCACGAGGTGCGAGTGGTGAACGATCAAGACAATCCCGTGGCAGAACGCCAGCAGGGACGCATTCAATTCCGGGGTCCTTCCACCATGGCAGGCTACTTCCGCAATCCGGCAGCCACCCAGCAGGTCTTTCTCGAGGGATGGTTAGACACGGGGGATCTTGGTTACCAGGCAGAGGGTGAGCTTTTCATCACTTCCCGGCTGAAGGATATCATCATCAAAGGTGGGCGGAATCTTTATCCCCAGGAGGTTGAGGAAGTGACGAGCGAAGTGAAAGGTGTCCGGCGCGGTTGTGTGGCTGCCTTTGGCGTGTCTGACCCCAAAATGGGAACTGAACGCCTGGTGGTAGTGGCTGAAACGCGTGAGAACAACAACCAGGCGCGGGATCAAATAGCCTCAGAAATTATGGCCCGAGTAGACTCGAGTCTGGGGATTCCACCCGACGTTGTCCATTTGGTTCCGCCTCAAAGCGTACCCAAGACTTCGAGTGGGAAAATCCGCCGCGACGCCTGTCGCAGCCTCTTTTTGCAGGGTGACCTTATCAGCCGGCAACGTCCGCCATGGTTACAACTGGCTAAACTTCTGGCTTTGAGCGCCAGAGACTGGACCAGGCTATGCTTGGGCCGAGCAGCCGGAATAGCGTACGGCTTCTATGTCTGGCTTGTCCTGGGGCTGGTCTTGATACCCGGCTGGCTGCTGATCTTGATTTCCCCTGGCGTTCCCAACTCCGAGGGCGCTTCCAAGATACTTCGCTTTCTTTGCCGGATGGGGCTGAGGATGGCAGGCCTCTGGCCACAGGCAGAGGG
>QHZP01000716.1:1034-3388 GCA_003224715.1 Acidobacteriota bacterium
AACCACGCCAGCTATTTTGATCCAGTGATCGTGGCGGCCACAGTACCCTTCGATGTTCGCCTGGTGGCAAAACAGGAAGCAGCTTCCTGGCCTATCATAGGAACTTTCATCCGAAAATGCGGTTACCTCACGGTCAAACGCAATGACCCTCAAGCCGCCACATCGGCCAGTCAGAATATTGCCCAGGCCCTTCGCCAGGGCCTGTCCGTCCACATATTTCCAGAAGGGACGTTCACCCGCCACACCGGTCTCCGGCCCTTTCAGATGGGCGCGTTCAAAGCCGCCGTGGAAACAGGCAGTTCGATCCTTCCGGTGACTCTCTGTGGTACGCGAAGGATTTTTCGTGATAAAACCTGGCTGCCGCGGCGAGGCCGGCTCAAGATCGTGTTCAGCCCACCACTTTCTCCGCGGCAAAAGAATTGGCAGGAAATGGTACGGCTACGGGATGCTGTGCGAGAGGAAATTCTAAAGTATTGCGGCGAAGGTTCCCTGAATCTCGTGCAAGCGGGGCTGGCGAAAGAGTGAACGTGCAACCCTCCTCAGCCCGCAGTTTGAGCGTCCAGCACTCAGCTTTCAGCATAATCCGTTGGGATGCCTGATCGTTTCGGGTTCATTGTGTATCTTGCTGAAGGCTTATTCCCCCTAGCCATATTCCCTCTTGGGAGAGTTGAGGAGTGCGTTGAATCCGAACCAGAAAGACCCACACCCGGACGGCTGACGCCTTCTGCCCCTGAAGGTGTGAAGAAATTCCGAACCACCCCCTCGCCCGCCCTCCGCGACCGCCGTCGCTTGTGGACGCTTATCAAGCGTTCACCCCTCTCCCCGGCGGGGGCGAGGGAGTTAAAATTAATGTTTACTTTTCCCCTCGCCCCAACGGGGAGAGGGGCCAGGGGCGGGGCCAGGGGTGAGGGGGCTGTTCGATCCTTTCGGAATTCGATTTTTTCACACTCCCAGGAGGGGGTTTTAAGAAAAAGCAAATGAGAACCTGGTATTTTTGTGGCTGCCTCCTGGGCCTGCTAGCGTTGCTGAGCGTGAGCCTTTCACTTTCAACAGCACAGCGCTCGGAGCCTGAATTCAAGGTTTGGGTGGAAAACCCAATGATCCGGGTGCAACCGGATACCCCACCGGCTCAGAACAATACCATCGAAATTGCCGCGGCCCGCAACGAAACCGAACCCTTTCAAGTCATCATTTCAGCTTCAATTCGCAAACTGGATGATGTCACCGCAACCATCTCGGATCTGGAGGACGGGCAAGGGAACAGAATCGATCATTCGCAGATGACGCTCTACCGGCAACAATATATTTACGTTCGCGACCCCAGTCCCTATTCGGTGGAACCGCCCGGCTGGTGGCCCGATGCCTTGGTACCCTTCCTCAACCCGGCGGACGGGAGGCCAGTCTCTCCCATGCAGGTTACCCGAGAGGAAATGGGCGGTCGGATAATACGCAAGCTCTCAGGTGCTCGTTTTACAGCAAGTCCTTTCGACGTCTGGCCCGGCAAGAATCAACCCTTATGGATAGATGTTTCGATTCCTAAAGATGCCGTCCCTGGGTATTACACGGGCAAGTTTACCGTCAAAAACTCCAATCATGAGGAGGTTCATTTACCGGTAAGGCTGACGGTTTGGAATTTCACCCTCCCGGATGGTCCGCCGCTCGCCACCCATTTTGGAAGTTTGGATCAAATCGCTGCCAAGCACAAAGTGACACCCGGTTCCTCTGATTTTGCGGCAATCCACGATCGATACGCCAAAGCTATGGCCGACCATCATCTCGATCCCCCCATTCCTGATAGCCTGCACCCTCCTGTTAAGCCAGATGGGTCTATTGAGTGGAAGAAGACCCACGAGGGCCTGAGGCATTACATGGCCACCTATAACATTCGCTCCGTTCAAATTCCCACTTGCCCCTTCGCGGATCCTCTGAAGACCAATCGCAAATACGCTATACGTTATCTGCAAAGTTACTATGAGTATCTTAAGGCCCAGGGTTGGGAAAAAGGGGCCTACTACTATCCTGTAGATGAGCCGAACAGCAAAGAGGCTTATGAGCAGGTGCGCGCCCAGGCGCAATTAGTGCATGAAGCGAACCCCGAAATTAAATTGCTTTGTACCGAGCAGCCTTACACTCAGGACCCTACCTGGGGCGATTTACGAGGCTCAGTCGATATCTGGTGTCCTCTTTTCGCCTTCTTTGAAGAAGAAAGCGCCAAAGCCGCCCGCCAACGGGGAAATGAGATTTGGACCTATACGGCCCTTTGTCAAAAATCGCCTCCCTATCATCCTCAATTCTCCAAAGTCAGTGGCCTTTCGACCTTTTTCTGGCAGATCGATTTTCCTCTTCTGAATTAC
>QHZP01000716.1:3437-4636 GCA_003224715.1 Acidobacteriota bacterium
AGCCCGGAACGCGACGTTTGGACAGATCCGGCCTTCCGCAATCGATATAATGGCGACGGGTTCCTGTTCTATCCGGGGACAGAGGCCGGCATTCAAGGGCCGGTGACCTCGATCCGGCTAAAGGTCCTGCGTGAAGGGCTGGAGGATTATGCCTACTTTGTCTTGCTCGACAAGCTGGGCGACCAGACTTATTTGGATCAGGAGGTCTCCAGGCTGGCGACTTCCTGGTGGAAATGTGATGATAATCCGGAGCATCTCTATCAAGTCCGGGCCGCGCTGGCCAAAAGGATCATGGAAAAGCAGAGCAGCCATGGAGGAGAAACGAGAATTACCCGCTGAGGCGTTAACGACATCGGAAAGACAAATTAACCGCGAAGGCACGAAGAACGCCAAGGAAAGAAGAAACAGAAGAAGGGAAAACAGGACCCATGAAAAAGCAAGGTGTGTCAAAAGACAATTGAATGAACCACCCAGTGGAAAAATTAATCGCTGGAAAGACAAAATTTAACCGCGAAGGCGCGAAGAACGCCAAGGAAAGAAAAAGAGGAATAGGATGACAGAGGCCTCCAAATTAGTGGATTAAATCAATTGAGGAATAAATGATTGAAACGAAACATTGAGGGAATAGATTTATCATTTTGAGTCACGAGTTGCGAAGTGTAGGAACTAAACTTCTTGTCTCTTTTCCCTTTTCTGCTTGGCGTCTTCGCGCCTTCGCGGTTAAATTTTGTCTTGTGAACCGGACTAACGTCAGGGATGAAGCTATTGATAAGTCATGGGAAGGGAAGGGTGATTAAGCACCACCCGCTTAATACCGTCTCGTAGAAGAGGGACATGCCAATTGATCAAGAAACCTAATGAAAGACTGGTCAGCTTAAGATAGGTCAGTATTTGGGCGTGGTGAACAGGGAGAATCTCCTCAACAGTCTTGTTTTCGACCACTATCACACCGTCTACGCGCATATCAAGCCGGTATCCTACTTCGATCAGCACGCCATCGTATCTCAACGGCACAGGCACTTCACATTCAACCTCATGCTGCCGCTTTCGCAAATCGTGGGTCAGGCATGCCTGATAGGCAGATTCCAACAAACCTGGTCCCAAGCCACGATGTATTTTGACTGCACAGTCCACAATATCAGGGGCTATTCCCTCAACGTTCATCGTTTCATTCACTTATTCCTCAATTGATCTACTCG
>QHZP01000717.1:0-496 GCA_003224715.1 Acidobacteriota bacterium
TGTTGGCGGGCTTAGCCATCGGCAGCGCGGGGGCATGGTATCTGAGTATAGGCGTGAAGACGTTTCTGTTCCAGGTGGAGCCGACCGACGTCCGCGTGTTCGTTGCGGCGTTGGTTACGCTGGCCGCTGCTGGGCTCATCGCTAGCGCGGTTCCTGCGCGCCGCGCCGCCACGGTCGATCCGGTGATCGCGCTTCGGCAGGAGTAGAGCGTCCCGTAACGGGCGAGGACTACCAGTGACGACCGACTGGTGAGAACAATATATGAAACTGGGCAGTTTTTTGGTAAGTGGACAAACTCGGCGAGGCCGCAAGACCGCTGGCCAAAGCGAATCACGTTCTCGCCGATGACCAGCTACAGAGCGGCCCTCTTCTAAAGATCGGTACCCAATCGCTAATGCAAGCCAATAAGAAAGGCACGCATTTCGCGAAGCGCATCCGCCTCATTTGACGAGTAGACGTAATGATGCGCACCGGGCAGCTTGATAACACGGGCTGT
>QHZP01000717.1:525-2858 GCA_003224715.1 Acidobacteriota bacterium
ATGAAGGCACCTCAGAAGAGAAAGCCCACGACGGATGCCGTTGAAATCTTGCAGCAGCGGTATTTCGAAGGTAAGCCTGAGCGATTGGCGGCCCTTGAGGAAGAGCGAGCCAATGCTGAGATCGCGCGCAAAATCTATGAACTCCGAACCAAGGCCGAGCTAACGCAGCAGCAGCTTGCCCGGCTTGTTGGGACTAGCACTTCAGTAATCTGCCGGCTGGAAGATGCGGATTACGAAGGGCACTCTCTGTCAATGTTGCGTCGAATTGCTGCGGCCCTAAACAAGGATGTCGAGATTCGGTTTGTGCCCATTAAAGGCAAAAGGCGAATTGCTTGAGCATGGGCCTCCTCAAGTTCAGAGCGCACTTTGGGAGACCGCAAAAAGCTTGCTGACACACGCGGAACCTAAGTCGATCTTCAACAATGACGTGTTCAAGACGGTGAACAAAAGGTGTTCGTGAAGATCTCGGGTTGATCAAAAACTGAGCCAAGCTGCTGGCCACCAACTTCTATCCGGATCTCGGCTCGCTCTTGGACGCCATGGCCAACTCTCTGGGTTTCATGGAAGGCAGCGAACAGGCCGCTTGCAACACCTCGGGGTCTCACGAGCTCCATTTTGGGAACGCTCTACCACTTGACCTTCGGCAGTCTGATAATGCTGGTAGGCATGGCCGTTGTTTTTATTTGCTGGGGTCTGGTGCTCGTCAACCTGGCCGGCTCTCGCACCGTCCTGGCTATGAACCTGGTCTTGGGTTCCATTTTCTTGGCTCTTGCGTTCGACCGCGACTTTCGGGGACACGCCCAGAAGTGGCTGGCGGCGTTGCTCTCTTATGCCTTGCTAGTCCCACTATATGGTGCGGCACTGAACATCGCCGCCGCCATCGCAGGGGCTGCTGTCCCTACCCGCCTGTTCGGCATGCCCTCTGGCTCCCAGGTGATGGCCCAACTCATCGGGCTGCCCATCTTGTCGGTCGGCCTCGTGTTTTCCACAAACAAGGTGGTCAATGCGCTGGTAGGTGGTGCGGTCGGCTCCGGAGCAGGGTCCATGGCCTTGGGAATTGCAGGCATTGGAACGAACCTTATCCCCGGGAGGGGCTATGCTACGTTCCACCGCAGGAGCTGCGGCGGGCGCAGCCAGAACCGTGGGTTCCGAGCTCAGTATCACAGGCCGCGCTGAGCTGGGGAAATAGGAGGAAGAGTGTCACAGGCCGTCGATCACTTCACGAGTTGAAGCGGTGGCGCAACCGAGCTTCGACGTCCTCCCAGGGGATCGCAGCCTCGGGATTCTTTTCATGCTCTGCCAGCCGCTGCTCGATCAGCATCCGTTCGTCACGCGTCAACTCACCTCTGTCCAGCCAGTCGCCGCCGTCGAGTTCCCAGATCTTGTCGAGGATCTCTCGCCGGTCATCCGGCGTGAGTTTAGGCAGTTCAGCAATGATCTCTTTCTTGCTCATGTACACAACTTTACCAGAGTCCTCTGCAGTTCGCATCTCCAAATTCGGCAACGACTTTGGAGAGAGCTGGAATTTCCTTTCTATCTTTGAACTTGATTTGTAGAGACAGGCCCGTGGCCGTCACCACAACAGAAATTGTCCTTGTCCACTTCAGCACCCATCAAACCTTACATTCTAATGCGGACGATATTGGAGTAGGCGGATTCGCCCGCATCATTGAGAGCACGAACGCGATAGGAGACAATCGGGCTTTTCGATAAGCGGCTGTCTGTATACTCCTTCGCGCCGGCCGGCAATTTCACAACCCGTTCCCAACTACCCCGGTCGCCCATGCGGCGTTCCACGGCCATGGCGGTGGTATCTCCGCCGTGCGGCTCCCAGGTGAGCTGGGCGGAAGCGCCGGTAATCTTGACCTCCAGCGAACTCGGGGCTTCGGGCAGGACCGGCCAATCGAAGTAGCCGGCGTCCGCTATAGCCTGTACGCTATCGAGCAGCGGAACTCTTTCCAGGGTGTCACGCGTTCCCGCCTTCCACTCCAGCGGCTTGATTTCACCGGAATGGACATTAGCCAGCACGGCGTGCTCAATGCCGGTATTTTTCAGGGTGAGGGTCACATACTTGGCAACGTAGGCATTGTGCGGCCAACTGTGCGCCGCCAGCCAATAGCCGACCACCGCCTTGCGTTTGCGCGAGCGAAAGCCGTAAGCGAGCACGGGGGCTCCAGAATCTGTTTGAATGCTGGCAAAGTCCGGGCTCGAGATTTCAATAGAATTATCACGCTCGGTGTCGGCGAAGAGCGCATCCAGGTTCTGGATGTCGGCACAGACGAGACGCGGGGTGAAATCGGTCGGCTTGTACATCATACCGTGAATGATCCCGA
>QHZP01000718.1:0-636 GCA_003224715.1 Acidobacteriota bacterium
AACAAATGGTGCCGTCGGCCGAGCGCGTGCGTTTCGTCAACTCGGGGACCGAAGCGACCATGCTGGCATTGCGGCTGGCACGAGCGTATACGCGACGCAACAAGATCCTACGCTTTGAGGGGCATTTTCACGGCTGGCACGATGAGGTGGTTCATGGCTTTCAGTTGCCGTTCGAAGCAGATGGCTCTCTCGGCGTTCCCCCACAAGTTCGATCCAATGTCATTTCTATTCCTGACGGTGATCTCAAGCTTGTTGAGGCCGTGTTGTCGGAGGAGCGCGACGTTGCGGCAGCCATCCTTGAGCCGTCAGGTGCTTCCTGGGGGCGTGTCCCGTTGGATCGCTCATTTCTGGTCGGACTCAGAGACATCACGGTGCGTCAGGGGGTGCTGCTGGTTTACGACGAAATTGTCACTGGCTTTCGCTTCAGCCCAGGTGGCGCCCAACAGCTGGACGGCGTGAGTCCTGACCTTTCCTGTTTTGCGAAGATCTTGGCCGGCGGCTTACCCGGTGGAGCGGTGGCTGGGCGGGCCGAGGTCATGGAGCTCTTTGACTTCACCGGAGATCCGCACCACGATCGTTTCGAACGGGTCACGCATCAAGGTACCTTCAACGCCTCGCCGCCATCTGCCGCAGCGG
>QHZP01000718.1:666-4648 GCA_003224715.1 Acidobacteriota bacterium
AGAAGCTGCGCAAAGCCTGGGAGGGCGTACTCGAAAAAAATGGGATCGCCGGCTATGTCTACGGGCGCTGCTCAGTTTTTCACGTCTACTTCGAAACTGACCAGGTTCGCCTTCGTGCCGCTTCCACCCGCCAGGATCTTCACACGCGGGATGCAAAGCGACTCAAAGGCATGCCCGCGGAGCTGGTTACGGAGTACCAGCGCAATTTGCGCTTTCATGGCGTCGACATCATGAGCTCGACGGGAGGCGTCCTCTCTTCGGCTCATACGGATCGAGACATAGACCTAGCCACGACCGCGTTTGAACATACCGTCTTGGCCCTTCGCGATCAAGGTTTGATCTATTCGTTCTGATTGGAGACTTGGCGACCACCGCTTTCCCTGGCAACACTGCGGATCTGTAATACGTTTCCAAGAGGCTGGTCGGTTCACAACCGTTATCATGTTCCAGATATCGCCGCTTATGCTAATTGGGGCGACTTCATCAAAACCGGGGGAGGCCTAGCAAGCAATGCCCAAGGTTCAGATTGGTGTCATAGGTGCGGGCTGGTGGGCCACAGAGAACCATATCCCGTTCCTCAAGTCCTTCGAGGACGTGGAGGTCTCGGCAGTTTGCCGCCTCGGTAAAGAAGCATTGAAGAGTGTTCAGGACAAATTTCAGGTTGATTATGTCACTGAAGACTATCACGCTCTTCTGGCCCATCCCGGCCTTCAAGGCGTCGTCGTTAGTTCTCCCCACCATCTACACTACGAGCATGCGGCTGCTGCCTTGGAGAGAAACCTTCATGTCCTCTGCGAAAAACCAATGGTACTTCATGCCTCGCAGGCCCGCGAGCTGGTTTCGTTGATTGAGAGACGAAAACGTCATTTTGTGATCCCCTACGGTTGGAATTATACAGACTTTGCTCTTGAGGCGAGGAATAGAATCCAGAGCGGCGAGATCGGGGCAATCCAGCACGTGCACTGCCACATGGCCAGTGCCCTCCGAGACCTCTTCAGCGGCGAAGAACCGTCGCTTGCAGGAGAAGCTTTCTTCAAACCAGAAAGCAAGACTTGGAGTGACCCGGCAGTCGGGGGAGGGTTCGCCCACGGGCAGTTAACTCATGCTTTAGGATTGACCCTCTGGATCACCGAGTTGAAGCCGACACAGTCCTTTGCTTTTATGGGTACTTCCAAAACTGGTGCTGATCTGTCTAACTCCATGAGCTGCCGGTTCGCAAACGGGGCCACAGGCATGCTGGGAGGGCGGCCCTAATGCCTCCCCGGTCCGTATACCAAGTGGACATCCGAATCTTCGGCACGGAAGGAATGCTGCTGTTGGACATCGAGCGGCCTCGCTTGGAGATTCGGCGCGATGACGGGAACAATTACCGAATGACCGTGACGCATCCGGCCGGAGGTTACTCCTGCGTCCAACCGTTGCGAACGTTCATCGATTTGATTAAGGGGCTGCCGGTTGAAAACCGCTCGCCGGCCGAGTTGGGGTGTCGCGTCGTTGAGATCCTGGATGCAGCATTCCGATCGGCTAAGAGCAAGAAGGTCGAGAACGTGTGAAGGGCAGCCGAGGTTCGGCTGGTACTCAAGCCAGAATAGCCATGGCGGGTCGTTAGGTGACTAACTTGTGATGTCTGCATGTTGGAGACTGGTCAATGAACGTATTTGATCATCAGAAGGTTTGCTCGTCTGCCGGTTGAGGTGGCAAGTCCCTCCGCTCATGCGAGACTCGGCCAGTGCGTGACTTGATCTCACACAACTCAGCCCCTTTCATCTTTTTCGTGACGAAGTTTTGGACAGCGGGGATCCATTCTAGTTCCCCAGCGACCTTGTCCCGGCTGGCCTTGAAGTCATGAATCAGCACCGTTATCACAAAGAGGTCGCCGCGCCGCAGCACCTTCAGCACTCCCCACCAATCACGAAAAAATGCACCGAGCTATATTTGCGTTTCAGTTCAACATCAACCAAGTTGAGGTCTTGCTGCAAAAATGGTTCAGCAAAGAATACTACGACTTTGGTTACTAATGGATCACACGCGTTGAGCGAAATCAACAAAGGTCGAATCGTGGGGGGAGAAATTCAGTTCGGCAATTTTCAACTGGATTTCTCACCAACGCAGATAGAAAAGTAGCTTGATCGAGACGGGTTCTAACATCCAGAGCAAGTGGCCATCTACTGTACCCACAAAGAGCAGACTGTCCACCATTGCCAGACCGCGGTTGACCACACCACAACAGAGACTGAGGTCCTTGGGCGGCACCACGTCAACTCCATCAGCGCGCAGCAACCGGCGATAGCCTTCGACGTTCCACTCCTGCTCTCCAGTACCTATACTGACTCGAACCGCCTGCCTCTTCGATCCACTTCAATCGGAACGGCTCCAAATCATCGAATCGTTGGATGGCTGTCGGAACGTCCCACTTCACCCTCGCTCCCAGGACGTCCAATACCAACTCGATTTCTTCGCCAATGACCTCACGAATGCGCTTGGCCAGTTCAATGTCTTTTTTCCGGTCCAAGCCGAACACCGCTTCTGGCCTTTTCCCCCAGCCTCCCTTTACAATCCGGTAGCCCTGCTCTCGAAACCAATTGAATTCATTGAGGGTCCAGTCCAAATTTTCCATGTCGAAATGAATGGAGGCCATCGCTGGAACCCGCTCGTGGAGCTTGCTACCCAAAATCTGACAGATGGGTAAGCCCAGAAGCTTTCCCCCTTAAGTCCCAGAGAGCCATATCGACAGCGCTAATTGCGAAAGCCACAATTCCTTGGGGTCCATACCACCAAACCCGACCTAGCATCTTGTGCCATAGACGTTCGCCATCCACGGCATTCTCTCCAACAAGAAACGGAGAATATCCCCGCTCGATGATTACCTTGACTGCTACGGCCGATTCTGGAAACTGAGAAATGCATTCACCCCAGCCCACCACCCCTTCATCGGTTTGAACTCTTGCAAGTGTGATGTAACGAAGATTGTTATGATCGTGGGGCTCGGGGTCAGGTATCCCCACTCAGAAGATGAGAGAAATAGAATAGCGAAAGCCACTTCTGCCGGAGTCCCCAAACGCTTAAGCGGAATGCTATCCACTAAGGCAGATAGGCGATCCGGTGACAAACTTCTCACCATACCTGTATCTATGGCATCCGGAGCCACCGCATTCACTAGGACGTCAGGAGCTAGTTCCCGTGCGAGAGACTTTGTCAGTGCGATGATCGCTCCTTTTGTCCCACTGTATATTGATGCATTCGCCACAGCTCCAGCCCGTCCTCCTTAGGAAGCCAAGCTGACGATCCGGCCTCTGCTCTTTTTAAGGTGAGGAGCAGCTGCTTGCGAGCAGAAAAACATGCTCCTTTGATTGATAGCGACGACGTGCTCCCAGTCCCCTTCAGTGGAATCCAGAAAACGGGATGCGCGGGCAAACGCCAACATTGTTGATAAGAATGTCGAGACGGCCGAAATGTTTAGTGGCCGTTTCCACGGCCGCCTGGCAGTCCGATACGAGTGAGAAATCGGCCTTCAAAGCTAGAACTTTCGAGTCGAGAGAATGGGCTAAGTCACTGACTTTTTCAAAGGACACATCGGCGAGCAATAACTGGGCACCCTGTTCAAAGAGTAGCTTAGCGGTAGCCGATCCAATCGCACCGGCAGCGCCCGGGATGATTGCAACTTTATTGTCTAGACGAAAAAGATTCATCGAAATTGGTCAGCTATATCACGTAGGAGAATGGTTTCCGACAGAACGTCCACGTCGTTAAGGTGCTCCCGATCAATCCAAACATATTCAAGTTCAAAAAATCCACGGTAGTTTATCTCTTTCATTTTCTTGAGCACGCGACTGTAGTCGATGACGTTCTCTTTCATTGAGGATTGAAGCCTTCCTTCCCGGCCTCCGCGCGCGTGAAAATGTGAGGCAAAGGGAAGGAGCTGTTCGCTTTCTTCTTCAGACAATCCCTGGCAAACAAAATGAGTATAGTCCAGTGTCAGAGT
>QHZP01000719.1 GCA_003224715.1 Acidobacteriota bacterium
CCACCCACCTGACTTTGCGCACCAACTCGGTAGTACGGGAGGTCTCCGTGGATAGGTCCACAGGCAAGGCTACTGGAGTGCACTTTGTCGATGCGGCCACCCAGCAAGAATATACGGCCAAAGCCAAGGTGGTCGTGTTAGCCGCCTCAACCCTCGAATCGGCCCGAATCATGCTGTTGTCGAAGTCCAGACTTTATCCGAACGGAATTGGGAACTCGAGCGGGCATGTCGGTCATAATTTCTGTGAGCACTTCATGGGACCAGGGGTAGTCGGGCAGATGAAGGAACTGGTTGGACAACCCTCCAGCCTGGACGATGGACGTCCCGGCGGATTTTATGTGGCCAGATTCCGCAATCTCTCCGATCGGCACCCGAAGTTCATTCGAGGTTATGGTTTTGAGGGCGGCAGTGGTTGTACCATGTTCCCCCGCAATGTGGACAGCACTCCCGGGTTTGGCGCTTCCTTCAAGGAAGAGATTCGCAAGAATTATGGCTCGTACATAAGCATGGGCGGCTTTGGTGAAGTCTTAGCTCGTTATGAAAACTACGTTGACCTTGATCCCGTCGTCAAAGACAAGTGGGGTATCCCAGCCTTACGCTTCCACTATCGATTTGGAGATAACGAAAAAAGAATGGCCGCGGATATGGTGGAAGCCGCCCAGGAAATGTTTGAGGCTGCCGGACTCAAAATCCTGAGTGTTGAAAAACAATTGGAAACGGAAGGCTGGTCTATTCACGAACTGGGAACAGCCCGTATGGGAACCGATCCCAAGACTTCGGTCTTAAACCAGTTTCAACAATCTCATGATATTAAGAACCTATTCGTTGTTGATGGGAGTAGTCACGTCAACGCCTCCTGCCAGAACCCGACCTGGACCATCATGGCTCTGTGCTGGCGATCTTGTGACTACCTGGCTGAGGAGTTTAAAAAAGGAACGCTGTGAGTAGTTTCTGGAAACTACAAAAGGAGCTTGGTCATGCTATGTCGCCGACAAGCGCTCAAAGCAGCCTTTGCGACTGCTGCTTACGCTGCAGCAACCTCATCCTCGGCTGTTAAGGCAGGGACGGCGGTAGTGTCCACCGCAGCTTTGGAGCCGAAGGATCCATTCACTCTGCCTCCCCTTCCTTATTCCTTTGACGCTCTCGAACCACATATCGACGCTGAGACCATGCAAATTCACCATGATAAGCATCACGCGGCCTATGTGACCAATTTGAACAAAGCAGTGGCCGATCATCCGGAGTTGGCAAGCAAGTCAGTCGAAGATCTGATCCGTAACCTGACTTCGGTCCCTGAAGACATTCGCACAGCCGTGCGCAATCATGGCGGCGGTCACGCCAACCATTCCCTGTTCTGGCAAGCTTTGAAGAAGAATGCTGGGGCAGCGCCCCAGGGCGAACTGGCCAAGGCAATTGATAAGAAATTCGGCAGCTTCGCGAGTTTCAAGGATGAATTCACCAAAGCAGCTACGACCCTATTTGGCAGTGGATGGGCCTGGCTCAGTCTTGACAGCAGTAAAGAGCTGCGCATCGAGCCCGCTCCCAACCAAGACAGTCCGTTGTCAGTGGGAAGGACTCCTCTTCTGGGCATTGACGTCTGGGAGCATGCCTATTATCTAAAATATCAAAACAGGCGGGCCGATTACATCAAGGCTTTTTATGATGTGATCAACTGGGACTTCGTGGCAGAGCGCTACCAGAAACAGCTGGGCTGAACTGCGGATTGGGGAGCAATCTGTACTCGAAGCGGCCTCTGGCTGGAGCCCGTTCAAGAGGCTGCCTTCACAAGTCCACCCTTGAATTTGAAAGGGGGCCTCAAGTTTGGACATTTCCTATTCCCCGAAGGGGATGCGTAAATCAGCCCAGGGCTGTGCGGCAACGCGCTACCCTGGGAAACCTGAAGGGGATAGGTAACTACCCCTTGGGTATTCATCCCCTTCAGGGATGGCAATTCATCATGAACCCTACCCAGGGTGGCGGCTGGGCCGCAACCCTGGGCTGCATTATTAATCCCCTTCGGGGAAAGAGCGTTGCTGTATGTTTGAATCGGTGTAATAACTAGATTTTCTTGAAAGTAATTCCCGGTTTGATCATCTCAGCAGTGGTCAGCCCCACCAGGCCTGTGGGCAAGCCCTGCATTTGAACGCCGAAAGATTGCGAGTGAACCGGGTTAAATAGGACCTGCCAAAACTTTTCCAAAGTTTGAGGAATGATTTCGTCCGCCGTCGCGTTCAAATAAAACCAGGCCAGCAGCGTGGCAGCCCCTGAACTACGCTGCTGGTCAGCCCCTTCTCCCCAAAGGCCGCGGTCATTCTGAATCCGGATTAGCCAGCGAACGGTAGGTTCTACTTCTTTGGCCACCTGCTGATTTAATCCGGGATCTTCTAAAAGATGAAATGCAGCCAGGATGCCTTCGGCGCACCATGTCACCGTATTCAAAGGCGACTGGTCCGACTCCTGGCCATCATGAAAGTCTGGAATCTCTCCAATGGCTTTACGAGTCTGTAAAATCCAGCGCACGGCATTGACCGCGATTTCACGGTACTGCTTGTTCCTGGTAATCGCATAAATTTCAGCGAAGAAGGCTGAACCGGCTGCGGTGGCCAGCGTGGAAGGTTTCTCCGAGACATGATCCGGATAATATCCACTGCTGATTGCTCCTTTGTCCTTCCCATCCAGAATGATCCATCCCTTCGAGCCACCGCGGTTTTTACCGTGCGGATCTTGTTGACAACCTTCCATGACAAATCGAGCATAGCGCTCCATGACTCGCAAGTAATTTTGCTTTCGCTGGCTGTCGGCATAAGCGTAAAGTCTCGCTAATCCCGTGAGGGCCATGCTGGTATCTCCGAGATCAATATTCCCCTTGGTAGCGCGATCCCACCAAAATCCCCCTTCATTTCCCCTGGAGGTCTCCACCCGCTGCTGTTCACTGGTGAAGGCATCGCACCAGTGTAAAGCCGACTCCAGGTATCTAGAATTATTCTTGGTTAATTCAAAGCCAGCCACCAATACGCGCGCAAGGTTTCCGCCTTCCGCAAAAGAACTCTGAGGCGCTGCTGCACTCTTCCCTCCTCCATCTGTGTCCATGATCCATTGGCAAATCTCGTCTAGATAGGCCGCGAACTTCTTCTTAGCCGATTTGTCAAATAGCTTGGCCGCCAGAACATCAAGCGACAAGCTGGGAAGGAGAAGAAAGACAATCAGGACGGGAACCAATCTTGTAATTTTCATGCCAGGAACATCGAGGTGAGACTCATCCAGCCGAATGCCTCTGGCCGGGTAAGTCTCAAGCGGTTTTCAAGCTTTCGAGATATTGAATGAATTGGGCCCAGCGAGCCTTGCCGGTGCGATCGGACTTATCCTGAGCCTCTTTGGCTGATCTCAGAGCCTCTTCCAGATTCTGCAACGTCATCCCTTGCTCGTTTTCTAGAAGATTCAGTATCTTCATCAGCTTTCTGGCAGCCTCTTCTCCACCATAGAGACGCGAAATTTTGTAGCGGAAGAAGTCTTCTGCATCTGCCGCCGGATTGGAAGCAAATTCGGAAAAGGCCAGATAGTTCAATTCAACGTTGGGGCGGTCACAGGATTCTTCTCCGTAAATTACCAGGCCTTCCAAATTACTGGAGATCACATGTTGTGTAACCTCCTGGATGCGCTTGAGGAAAAGCTGCCTGGCTGTCTTAGACGAGACATTACCCCACTCTAAACATCCAACATTATGTAAGGCAGGGGCCTTGAAAGGAGAAGGCCACACGTGGTTCTCGACCATCTGGCTGAGGTTCCATTGGCAGATAGCAAAAGCTGGGACCAGTTTGGTGAATTCAGGAGGAAAGGGAGCCGCGACTTTGAGGCTGGATCGGGCCCAATAAGGGGGATTCTGGATGGACTCAAAATCGAATCCGGTGTGGGTTGAATAGGAAATCCAGCTATTCGGATCCAACTTGTGGACCTCTTCTGCCAGAAAAGAGATGATACGAGTCATGTCTTTATAATAGTCAGGATCATTGCCCCCCATGAGTTGCCGGGCCTTCCTACAGTCCGGGCAATAGCAAACAAAAAAATCGCCAAGCTCCAAATTCAAGCCGCCAATCTTGAAATTCTCATAGAGCCACTGAAGCCCTTGGCGGTACCAGTTTCGGTTCTCAGGCTTTTCCGGGCACAACGTGTGATCGCGAAAATCTCCCTTCAGGTCAACTGAGCGTAATTCAGGGTGGGCCTTAGTCCAGGTCGTGAGATTGAATTTATTGTCCGCTTCGTAAAAGAATCCGCCATGCCCGGTCAGTCCAATACCCGGCAGCAGGCGGACCGCGCGCTCATCGGCATATTTGCAAAGTTCCTGAGCTGCTGCCCCGCCGCCGTGGGCATCACGCAGGAATCCCCACAGAATGAGTCCGTTGAGACGGTGTTGACTCATGAAATCGATGGTCCTTTTCATGTCGCGGAGGTAGGCTTCCGGGCTATTCAAGTATTTATTGGGAACAGAATAACTGCTTACCTCTGACG
>QHZP01000715.1 GCA_003224715.1 Acidobacteriota bacterium
ATACCGCTTCCTTCGAACTGCTTCGTTGCGTCTCCGGCGTAAATCAACGATTGGCCAAGGAAATTGTCACCCATCGCCATCAGCGTGGAAAATTCAGCTCCCGCTCTCAGCTTCTTCAGGTCCCAGGTTTTGGAGACAAATCTTATGAACAAGCAGCGGGGTTCCTAAGGATCAAAGGAGGAGAGAACCCACTCGACGCGACGGCCGTCCATCCTGAATCCTACCCTATCGTGGAACGAATGACCCAATCCTTAGGACTGACCATGGCTGAACTGATCGAGAACCGGCGGATGGTTGAAAGCCTGGACTTGAAGCAATTTTGCGACGAGAAGGTAGGCCTCTATACACTGAACGACGTCAAGCAGGAGTTAATCAAACCGGGTCGCGATCCCCGCGACCGGTTTGCGGTTCCAACCTTTCGCGAGGATGTTAAAGAAGTTGGGGACCTTAAGGAAGGCATGGTCCTGGAAGGCACGGTCACCAATGTCACCAACTTCGGGGCTTTCGTAGACATTGGCGTTCATCAAGATGGACTGGTTCACGTTTCAGAACTTTCTAATCATTTTGTTAAAGACCCACGGAAGGCAGTACATGTCGGTGAGGTCATCAAGGTCAAGGTGATAGGGGTAGACGTCGCTATGAAACGCATTTCGCTGTCCATGAAAGCGCTGCTGCCCATTGTGAAAGGAACTAGGTCAGGTAAAACCCAAAGATCAGCCCAACACAAACACGATCAGAAGCAGCCCAAAGCCAGCGAAGCCTCGCCATCGTCGAAGCCGGCCGCAGTAGCCAAAGCAGTGGTCCCAACGAAAGACCGGCAGCCGGCCAGAGCCCGACAGTCAAAGCCCAAGCCTACCGCCACGGCTCAAGCACAACCCAAAAAGGATATCCCACCTCCCCAAAAGAAGAAGCCGGAGGTTTCCTCTCAGCCTGCTCTATCAATGGCAGATAAAATCCGCCTGCTTCAAGAGAAATTTAGCGGAATAAGATAATATCATCTTGCGCGCTCTTGCTCGCCAGGGCGGTAACCAATCGAGCAAGATGACTTTTTCACGCACAACCTGGACTTGTGCCGGCAGAATGTTAGCGTATCTGGAACCGCCAGCACCGGTCTACCATGAAGAGCATGAAAGGGCATGAAGAGAGAGTTCAGCGAGCTTTCGAATCGGGTTATTGGTTGTGCAATCGAGGTGCATCGCATCCTTGGCCCCGGCTTGTTGGAATCGATGTACCAGCAGCGTCTGGCTCATGAGCTCGAATCGGGACGGCATCGGTCCACCCTGGAACGCCCTCTGCCAGTCGAATACAAAGGAATTCGCTCGGATTGTGGCCATCGAATTGATGTCTTAGTCGAGAATGAGATCATCTTGGAGAAGAGTGGTGGAGGGTCTCGGGAGCTTGGTGCTCTAATTCCTTCATGGTCTTCATGTCCTTCATGGTATTAGAGGAGACCAGGAACGAAGACCGTCGTAGCCCCTGGCATGAAGGCATAATCAAGGGAGACGGCCGTTGTCAAGATTCTTGGTGAACGTCAACTCCTCAAGATTCACAGTTTCCATGTTCATCTGGGTTACCTTGAGGCGACATTTAGGCTGGCCGAAGTAAGGCAGGAACTTCCGCCACGTAAACCTGAGGAAAGCCGGAGACATCGGAAGTGTAAACAATCTTCGTTTCATCCGGACTCCAGGAAGGATGCGGATGGGTCCATTGAGGACCGTAGATTCTGTCGCTTTTCATTTCCATCCAGCTCAAACGGACCTCCCGTTCTTCAGCTTGATCAGGGGCCGCCTGAATCCAATCCTCGGCCAGTGCATAACGCGACGTTTTCCACTGAGTGCCCTGATTGGAGCTCTTAGGAAAGCACAGCGTGTGTCGCCGTCCCGTAGCGACTTCAACAAGTTGAATGCCAATATCAGGGTGATTGGTGTCGCAGACCACTTGAGTTCCAGCGCTATTGGGAGCAATGTGCCAGGCATTGAAATATGCAATGGCGGAAATCTTTCGGTTTTTCATGTCAAAGCGTTTGAGCGCGAAGGGCCAGAGGCTGAAGACCAAATCCCCCGTCGACCCGAGGAAGGTTTCATGCACAATGAATTCCTCATTACCATGTTGGTAAAGAGATTCCACCTCACCCGTATCCCGCCGGACACAATGCATGCGAGGCGCCGGGTCACTGGAGAATTCGATGAGCTGTTCGTCTTCGGGATGAAATTGGGGATGAACAATCGTCCGGGGCCAACGCAGCAGCACCCCCTGTTCTGACCCATCCGAAGCAATGAGCGCAATGCCTGACCGGCCATTTTGTGTAATGGCTGTTACCAGCCATAGGCCACTGCGGCTCGAGCCAGGCAAACTTCCTCGAGCGAATCACGATCGAGACACCAGACTGAGCCCTGGCGTGTAAAGTAGATCTGCTTGCCCGCCGGCGACAGACAGGCTGAAAAGGGATGCAAGCCTTCTCCCTCGGTTAACTGGCGAAGTGGTCGGTTGGGAAAGCCGAGTTCGTAGAGATTAGGCTGGCCATCTCGATAGGAAGTGAAAACGACCTCTTTGCCGTCAGGAGTGAAAGAGCGATTCAAGAAATACAAATGATGATTGATACAAGAGTAGTTTGTCAGTTGATGAATTGTGGTTCCGATTTGATCGTCAATCCACTGACGATGCTCTGATGGAAGGGTCTGACCTTTACCGAATTGCAATCTCACTCACCCTTCAAAGAATCGCCTCTGAAAATCCCCCCTATCAAGGGGCGCGTAGGGGGGTGTTCTTCGGCTTTCCAGCGCCATGTCCTTCACACTGCACCCCCTGAAGGTGTGAAAAAATTCAAAACGGGCCGGGCTTGGGAGGGCGAGGCTCCCGCCGAGCCTCATGGAGCCAGGACTTGCTAGGCGACGGCTCGGCGGGAGCCTCGCCCTCCCAACTTCTTCACACCTTCCCTTCGAAGGGGGAATTATTTTCATTTCTTGGTGGTGCCGTCGCAGGCAGTATGACCGGCTCCTCTGAAAATCCCCTCCAGGGAGGGGCAGAAGGCATCAGCCTTCGGGGTGGGTCCTTCCCGTCCCGGAACAACCCACCCCTGCACCCCTCCAGCGGAGGGGAATAATTTTCATGCTCAATGGCGCCACCGAAGGCGGCATGGGCAACTCCTCTGAAAAGTGGGACTAGGCTCATGGCGCCGCGCGGCGCGCGCCTCCCACATTGTCATTCCTGAAGATCGAGCTGGGTTACACCAGCGCCCGAATCTCGAATGGGCTGCGGTATTGACGCGTAAGCAGCAGGCTCGCCTCTTCATCGCCGACAATCTTCTGGCTGGAGGGTTGGAAATGGATGGTCCGGCGACTTCGATAAGCAATATTACCGAGATGACACAAGGCGCTGGAAAGATGACCTTCTTCGATATCGGCAGTCAGAACATCTCGCTTCCCACTGCGGACCGCCTCGATGAAATTCTTGAAGTGGTCTCCTTCGCCCGAGCCCTTGGGGCCCGGTTCCCTCTTCTGCCCCAGGTAGGTTCTGTATTCGAAGTATTCCAACTCCATATATCCTTCAGATCCGTAGAACAAGACCCCCACATTATTGCTTCCGGCGGCACCGAATCCGCCCTCATAATTCGTAATCCAGTGGCGCGTTTCAAACTCGAGCATTTTGCCTTCGTCAG
>QHZP01000710.1:0-2316 GCA_003224715.1 Acidobacteriota bacterium
TTGGCAGAAGCCTTGCTAATTACAATTCTGTCTTCCAAAGAGAGGGGCAGGCCAAGCGGGGCATGTCTAGCCGTCCTTGGTGGGTCTAAAGCAATGATGCCTTTCAAAATGCGACGGCAACTTCTCACCCAAAAGACTATGAGACTACTCGAAGTCCATGAGGATCCTCGCAGCGGTTGGCAGTTGTTTAAAATTCACGAGGTGGATCCCCTCTACAAGATCGACCGGATTGTCTATCGAGAAAGATCTCAGTCGGGTCTGTTTAAGGAAATTAGTCCGGAAGATTACTTGCACAAAGTAAGAGAACCCGACCTTATAAAATGGTGAGCAGCCAAACCCAGGATGAATCAAACTCAACAGAGTAAGAGCTGTTGGGCTCGGAATGCAATTGACCTCGCGGTGCCAAAATTTCTCGAGAGATCCACGGCCCTCGAAGCGCTCAAAGCGCGCAGCGGTTTTACTTCCCTGGCGTTCCCTGAATCCGAGAAAGCAAATCCGCAGATCCGATTCTTCTGAAGAAGAGTTACCCAAGACAGCGAGTGGCGACCCGGTAATAAATCCGTCAACCGGAGGAATCAGTTCCTGGCTTGCCAGGAAGCCGAATTTAGGATTTTTGGCACAGCTTTCGGCTGGGATTCTGGAGTATATGACCATGGAAACGCATGGCTGTCACCCCAGAATCTTGTTGACGACGTTGCCGCTGACGTCGGTGAGGCGGAAGTGGCGTCCTTGATATTTAAAAGTCAGCCGGGTGTGGTCGATTCCCAAGCAGTGCAGAATCGTCGCGTGCAAGTCGTGGACGTGGACCGGATCCTTAGTGACGTTGTAGGAGTAATCGTCGGTTTCCCCATGGATGATTCCCGGCTTAATACCTCCGCCGGCCATCCACATGGTAAAGCAGCGCGGATGGTGGTCTCGCCCATAATCGTCCTCGGTCAGCCGTCCCTGGCAGTAAACGGTCCGGCCAAATTCGCCACCCCACACAACCAGGGTGTCGTCCAGCATGCCTAGGGCCTTCAAATCCTGAATGAGCGCTGTGTCCCTAGGGAGTTTGCCATGTTGGTCCCAGCCTCGATGGAAAAGTTGGATGAAGCGGACGCCTCGCTCGGCAAGGCGGCGGGCCAGCAGACAGTTGGCTACAAACGTGCCGGGCTTTTTGGCATCCTCTCCATAAAGCTTAAAGACATGCTCAGGTTCTTTAGAAAGGTCCGTCAGCTCCGGAACGGAACTTTGCATCCGAAATGCCATTTCGTATTGCGCGATTCGTGTGGCAATCTCCGGGTCACCAAATTCCTGGAGCTTCATGTGGTCGAGCTGACCCAGGGTGTCCAGGTACTGGCGCCGCAGGCTGGAATCGAACCCCGGCGGATTCGATAGATAGAGAACGGGATCGCCCACCGATCGGAACTTCACGCCTTGATACTTGCTGGGAAGGAAGCCGCTACCCCAAAGACGATCGTACAACGGTTGATCGCCACCCCCCTGCGTAATCATGACAACGAACGCCGGAAGATCCTTATTCTCGCTTCCCAAGCCGTACGCCAGCCAGGCGCCAATACTGGGCCGGCCTGCAATCTGTGCTCCGGTCTGGAAAAAGGTGATCGCAGGGTCATGATTGATGGCCTCAGTGTGCATCGATTTGATGAAGCACAACTCGTCTACCACCTTCGCTGTGTAAGGCATCAGCTCGCTGACCCAGGCGCCACTGCGACCATGCTGAGCAAATTTGTAGATCGAAGAAACGACGGGGAACCTATCCTGCGAGGCTGTCATCCCGGTGAGGCGTTGTCCTTTGCGGATCGAGTCGGGCAGGTCGGTTCCACGGAGTTCCGCCAGCCGTGGCTTGTAATCGAACAGCTCCATTTGAGAAGGACCGCCCGATTGGAATAGCCAGATAACGCGTTTAGCTTTGGGCGCAAAGTGGGGCAAGCCGGGAAGTCCGCCTTCTGCAGGCTTGATAGCAGGGTGTTGTGCGGTGGTTTCATCCGCCAGAAGATCTTTGCCGAGCAAGAATGCCAGTGCTGCTGTGCCGATGCCGGCTGCGTTCCGACCGAAAAAATGTCGGCGCGTCATGAGTAAGCTGCTTTGCTGAAATGGGTCCATGTTTCCTCCCTAAAATGGGCTCTGTGCCGGCTGCCGCCTCTCCGAATGTGGGAGGCGTGCTCCGTGTCACAACCACGGGCTTAACGAGAAACAGGAACTGCGACTGTGTTCTCATTTCTGAACCTAACGCCTGGGTGCTGCACCGGAGGGCTAAGTCTCTTCGCTTCTTGTTGGGGGCTGGCGGCGCGGAAAGCATTTCAAAAATCATACCCC
>QHZP01000710.1:2322-5189 GCA_003224715.1 Acidobacteriota bacterium
CAGGCAATCGTGATCATTCCTTTGTGATCGTCTCGTCAAGATTCAGAATCAGATTGGCCAAGCTGGTATAGGAAGCCAGCTCGACCGGGTCGAGTGTCTCGTCGTGCGGAAATTTTCCCACGCTGACAAGCTGTAAAGCCCCGTTCGGATCAGTCTTGTACCTACCTAAGAAGCGCTGCCACGCATCGAGCAGAAGCTTGCCCTCCCGAGGTCTCGGCGGACGGGCGGTTGCCAGACGGAACGCATAGACAATCCGTTCTTCCGGAGTTGGACCGCCCTCTTTCATCACGCGTTGGCCCAGGACCCGGGAGCTTTCCACGTAGGTAGTATCGTTCATGAGGTTCAATGCCTGCAATGGCGTGTTGGTTCGGGTGAGGCGCACCGTGCAGTTCTCACGGTCCGTGGCATCAAATGTAATCATCGAAGGAGGCGCTACCGTTCGCTTCCAGTAGGTGTAAAGACTCCGGCGATAGAGACTCTCTCCCTCGTCCGGTTGATAAGTATCTCCAAACGAGACCTCTTCCCACAAACCAGGTGGCTGATAGGGCTTTACCGAAGGGCCCCCGATTTGTTCGACCAGTAGCCCCGCCACGGCCAAAGCCTGGTCACGAATGACTTCCGCCGGCAAGCGGAAGCGCGGACCGCGAGCCAGGAGGCGGTTTTCCGGGTCCTTCTCAAGCAGTTCAGACGTGACCTTGGAAGATTGACGGTAGGCGGCACTCATCACCATCGTCTTCACAATTCCCTTAACATCCCACCCTTTTTGCATGAACTCGGTAGCGAGCCAATCAAGAAGCCCCGGATGCACAGGCCGTTCCCCTTGAAAACCAAAATCTTCGACCGTCTTCACTAGGCCGACGCCGAAAAGCATTTGCCAGAAGCGATTCACGGTGACCCGCGCCGTGAGCGGATTTGACGGATCGACCAGCCAGCGGGCCAGGCCAAGCCGGTTGTTTTGCCAGTCCTTACGCAACGGCGGAAGGATCGCTGGGACCCCTGGAGTCACCTTCTCACCCAGGTTATCATAAGCGCCCCGGTTCAGGACGAAGGCGTCGCGCGGCTTCTCGCTCTCTTGCATCACCATGACAGTGGGAATGGTGTCATAGAATTTTTCCCGTTCCTGGCGCAGTTCCAGCAGCTCGCACCGAGCCTCCTGGAAGCGCTTGGGGGCGTACTGATCTAGAAAACAAAAGGTCAGCTTATCAGCCTGGGCCAAGCTTCTCTTTTCTGGAGGTATAGAAGCAATCTCGCAAAATCGGAACTACCGCCACTTCCTCGGGAGAGAGAGCTCGGTTGTAAACTCTCACTTCATCAATGATGCCGTGGAACCGGTTCTCGGGACCTTCCCCGGCCCCGATCCTGAAAGGCGCTCTGTAATCGATCGACCATGTCAGCTCATCGAACAGCACTGTCAGCTTTTGAGGTTCATTATCGATGTAAATCCTGACGCCGGCCGCCTTCCGCTTTCCGTCATATGTCATGGCAACGTGGTGCCACCGGTTGAGTTCCAGTGTATTGGCGGTTTCCAGACGCAAGCCGATATCAGTCCAACGCTTGGTAATATGCAGCCGCACCTTGCCATCTTTGAGGTACAGTCCATAGCCCTCGCCTTGAGGAAAATCCTCGATTCGCGACATGAGGGCGCCGTTGGGGGCGGTTGGATAAATCCAGGCCGCCAGGGTGAACGGATCCTGATAATTGAAGCCAGCTACGTCCCCCGCATCGATGAAGCGCTTGCCGTCAAAGTTGCCTGCGCGGCCTACTTTCCCGGTAACAAAGGGCAGTTCGCAGTCCGGAGTGCCGCCAATGACGGGCCTTCCTTCGTGGCAGCCTGCCACCAGAAATCCTTCCAGCGGATAGTGCAGGACGAGTCCGTCTCGCACTGACCAATCCACGGCTGGGGATTGGCGCAGGGACTCCTCCCAGGCCCGCTGCGTTTTGGCCAGCTCAGGCTGCAGAGCAGCGAACTTTTGTTCGGCCACTAGAATCTTCTTATCGAGATCCTTGAGTCTTGCTTCTTGTTCCGCGGTAGGCGCCTTGATGAAGGGTTCTTCGTTTCCGAAGTTATAGACTAAGCCCTTTTCTGGAACGTTGTTAAAATAGGCGAAAAGTTGATAAAACTCCTTCTGCTTGATCGGGTCATACTTGTGGTCGTGGCAGCGGGCGCAGCCGACCGTCAATCCGAGCCACACCGTCGAGGTCGTCTGGACCCGGTCGGCCACATACTCAACCCTGAATTCTTCCGGGACGATGCCTCCTTCAGCGTTAGTCCGATGGTTGCGGTTGAAAGCCGAAGCAAGCTTCTGCTCCCGGGTCGCATGAGGCAACATATCACCGGCAATCTGTTCGATCGTCAACTGATCGAACGGCATGTTCCGGTTAAAGGCATCGATCACCCAATCTCGCCAGCGCCACATGCTCCGCACCCCGTCACTCTGATAGCCATTGGTATCTGCATAGCGTGCGGCATCAAGCCAGCGGGCGGCCATGCGCTCCCCGTAGCGCGGCGATTGGAGAAGTCGGTCAATGACTCTTTCGTAGGCATTGGGTGATTTGTCCTTCAAGAAAGCATCGACTTCGGGAGGCGTAGGCGGCAGTCCGGTGAGATCCAGCGTCACCCGGCGAATCAAAGTGTTCCTGTCCGCCTCCGGAGAAGGGGTGAGTCCTTCTTGCTCGAGGCGCGAGAGAATGAAATGGTCAATTGGATTGCGAGACCAGTCACGCTTCTTGACCTGCGCTGGCTGCGGGCGTTTTGGCGGAACGAAGGCCCAGTGTTTTTGCCATTTCGCCCCCTGCGCGATCCATAACCGGATCAGGTTGATTTCCCGATCGGACAGCTTTGGCTGGCCTGCATAAGCCGGCGGCAT
>QHZP01000710.1:5237-8053 GCA_003224715.1 Acidobacteriota bacterium
CCTTCCTCATTGTCAAATCGCAGAGGGGTCTTGCGGCTAGCTTTGTCCGGACCGTGACAGGCGAAGCACTTGTCAGAAAGGATTGGCAGGATGTCGCGATTGAACTCAACCGTACCTGGATTAGAATTCCTCTCGGCAGCCGCTGCCAACCCGGAAAGCATCGTCCAGAGCAGGACCGTATAGAAGATCAAGCGCATGCGAAAATGGAAAAAGAACACACTCATGGCTCCCTGCAACGGATAAGGTTTTGTCTCCCAAAATTCGAGTGGTTCATCAAGCCAGTGGTGATCTTCCCTCTTTTAATTAACGCCCTGCTTGAGTAACGGCAATTTCGTCCTCGTTGTCTTGGTAGCCATGGTCAATCCGCTCGTGGAGCGCCGTCCCTCCAATTGGCCGCGACCTTTCTGCGACTACCCAGTGATCGCCGCTTCCCCTGCCGGGCCGTGGAATCTCTCAACAGCAGCTCACACACGATTACAACGCACTTCAGGAGTGCTTGTCAACAGCATCCCTACAAGTAACTGTGCAAGCCCTAAGTAGACAACCCACACCAATGCACTGAATTACTTCTCCGCACCGTCATTAGCCCTGCGCTTCAGCGCGGGCGACTCACTCGCGACAAGCGGGAAAGGCTCACGTGCCTTGCAGTTCCAATTCGAGTGGGATAGACTGCAGTGGCAAGAATCCGAACAGAGGCGCGAGGTTTGCATGACCAGTCAATCCAGAACCTCCGTAGACCAGAATGGAAGGAATGAACCAGGCGCTCAAATGAAACGGGCCGATGCCGCGCGCCGCTTGCTTCCGTTGCTGCTGACTTCCCTGGCGGTAGCGATCATGTACGGCGTCGCCTCGGTGAGAAACCCACCGGGCCAGGAAGCACGAACTACCTGGCGAGCCATTGGAGCCATTTATCCAAGGATCTCGGACAGCGGAGAAGCAATTGTCTTTTCCTTTCAAGGTGCGATCTGGCGGATCGCCCGCGATGGTGGTATCATGCGCCGCCTAACTGGCGGGCCGGGCTTCGATGCTCAGCCTGCCTGGTCTCACGACGAAAGCAGGATTGCCTACGTTAATACTTCATCCGGGGAGCTGCGCTTGATCAACGCCGAGACCGGCGTTGGGCTGAAGCTACCGGGCAGGCCCCTTGCAAACGGTAGGCTCTACTTTCATCCTCAAAACAGTCGATTGCTTGGCAATTTCGGGCCAGACAAGTCGGAAGTCCGGCAGCAAGCTCTGGCCTGGCTTGACTTTGAAAACGGGGGAATTCGGCCCGTACTGGATCCGCCGAGGCACATCGAGGTGTTTTGCCTGTCGCCTGATGGCGAGCGAATCGCTTTCGTCTCGTTCCAGGACGTTGAGGGCGAGCAGGGTGGCCACAACGGCCCTCAGGCTGATGTCTGGATCGTTCCTTCCAACGGCGGCGAGCCTCGAAAACTCACACGCTTTCGATCACGGATTTTCGACCTGGACTGGCGTGGCGGCAACCTTTACTTCACGACTGATCTCGGAGGGGCACACAACGATTTATGGGTACTGCCGCTCGACGATCCCAGCCAGGCGCGCAAGCTTACCTTTGGTCAGGCAGACGAGGACAGTCCTTCTACTTCGGCGGACGGCCGCTGGCTCGTCTACACCGACAACCATGAGAATGCCACGGCGCTGGTTGTGCGTGATCTGAACTCGGGTGATCAGAAAACGCTTTCGGTATCCCGCCTTGACTTCGGACAGCCGACCGGCAAGATTCGCCTCTTGGCCATGGAGAAGGGAACCCAGCAGCCGCTGGTGGTTCGCGTCTCCCTTCAGCAGCAAGGGGGAAAGTATTTTGCGCCGGTGGGCTCGCTCTATCGGATCCACAGGACGCTCGAACACTTCTATTGCGACGGACAAGCGGAAATAACCTTACCTGCGAGCAAGTATCTCGTCCGCGTATTCCGTGGACTGGAGTACCGGGTTGCCCAGCAGGAGTTCGAGCTGGCGCCGGATCAAAACATTACTCTGCGACTTGAACTTGAGCGCTGGACCCATCCCGCTTCGCGTTCGTGGTACAGTGGCGAAAGCCATATCCATGCCAACTACGGCTACGGCCACTGGTACAACACGCCGGAAACCATGCGTCTTCAACTGGAAGGCGAGGGACTCAACGTCGCCAACTTCATGGTGGCTAATTCAGACACCGATGGCGTCTTCGATCGCGAGTTCTTTCGCGGCGCTCCTGATCCCCGATCCGCTCCTCAAACCATTCTCTACTGTAACGAGGAATTCCGCGCCACCCTTTGGGGCCACATGACCCTGATCAACCTTAAGCAACTCGTCGAGCCCATTTTCACCGGTTTCCCGATCAGACCCACCTGCAGAACGGACACGTCAACTACACTCACCCGGCCAATAACATTGCCGATCCGTTCCTGAGCGCTTACTCGGCGAAGGCCGTTCCGGTTGACGTAGCCCTCGGCAAGATCGACAGCTTGGACATCAACTGGGGCGAAGCCACCGTCTCTCTATGGTATCGCCTTCTCAACTGTGGCTTTCACTTGCCCGCTTCGGCCGGCACTGACTGTTTTCTCAACCGTATCTGGAGCCGGCTTCCCGGCTCGGATCGCGCCTACGTCAAGATCGATGGAGCCTTCTCCTATGGGGAGTGGATCAAAAATCTACGTGCCGGCCGCTCGTTTGTCACCAATGGTCCCATGCTGGAGTTCACCCTGGGAGACCAATCGCTGGGCCAGACTCTCCGCCTGCCAGCGGCTGACACTGTTCCCGTACGGGCTTCGGTGACCGCACCGTTTCCACTGGCTCGCGTGGAGTTGGTTTACAAC
>QHZP01000711.1 GCA_003224715.1 Acidobacteriota bacterium
ATGACTTCTCGTATCGTGTTAAGGGTCTGGGGCGCCGTCATTGGAAGTTGGGATAAGATGTCTGGATTCATGATCCGCTGAATCAAGGTCGTGTGGATCAGGAGAAGAAACTGCGGGTTGAGGTTTCTTTTGATGGCTCCCTTTCTGATTCCCTCATTAAATACGTTTCCGAACGTCCCCAGTACGGTCCGGTTTCTACGTTCTTCCACTTCCTTCCAGATATAGGGCGCATTTCTTTCCAAGTCACGGATGAAGGGTTGTCCGAACTCCGACAGGTGCAGGGCTGCAAAGGTATAAATTTGCTTCAACTTTTCTACAAAATCCTTGCCCCTTCCGTGCCTAATCCGCTTGAGCCCATCCTCAACCTCCTGAAGCTTCCAGTTGAGCAGTTCTCGCAGAATCTCCGTCTTGCTAGGAAAAAACTTATAGATGGTCTTTTTGCTGACCCCCATTTCCTGTGCCATCTCATCGAGCGTGACCTTGGTGAACCCGTGCCTGAAGAACTGCTCGCGCGCCTTGTTGAGGATTCGCTTTCGGGTCTCAAGATCATCGGCCATCGGTTTTTGCCCCCTTAGAAACTAATAAAGTTTCTTTAGTTTCCTATGTTTCCTCCCTTCTCAGTTCCCTGTCAAGGTTTTTTTATCCCCAATTCCGAAGTTGTGGGCAGGAAAAAATGTCACGCGCCGGGGGATGAGCCACCCGGCCCTGTGAAGGCTTATCAAGCCTTCACCCCTCTCCCACGAGGAGAGGGAACAAGAAAATTAGATTGACTCTCCCCTCGCCCTTTGGGAGAGGCATGGGAGCTTTGAGAAAGCTCCCTGGGTGAGGGATTGAAGTCAATGCGAGAATGTATCTCCGTCCAACTTCGTATTTCAGGTCTATCGAAGCGTTGCCCCGCCGAAGTGCGTGGTGGCGGGGCTCAGGGCAGGACGACAGCGCCTCCCGCCCTTATTGCCTCTGGCGAACCTGGACGAGGGTTTCGAAATTGATGTCTGGAGGATCAGTGTCCGGGTCGACGAGCGGGACCGAAATGGCGAGGTCGATATTCTTGCAGGTCGCCTCCGTGCACGCCTGGCCGCGAATAGCGATCCGCGCTCGTCCTGTCCCCGAACGTCGAACCCTCGCCACAAACAGAACTTGCCCCTCGAAGCCCCAGCTGAACCAGCGCAACTCAGGTCTGGAAAGGTCTTTCGGCGGAGATTGATACCACGGTCCGGCCAGTTCCAGCCCTTCGGTCAGCGTGATTTCTGTGGGACGCTCGATGCCCAGAGCCCGCTTGCCCGCCAGTTTCTGCTGGGCCCGCTGTTTGTTGTCCATCGCATAGGTGTGCCAACCCGGCTCGTGCGTCACTTCGATGACTAAAAACTGAGCCTTCAACCTAGCCCGATATGAGACGCAGCGCTTCAGGTCGTGCCGTACCTCGACGGGGTCCGTCCAGTCACCCGCATGAATGGCGCTTGTGCCTGCGACCAGGACAATCATGGCCTTCATCACAGTTCGCCTGCTGGGTCTGATCATTTGCGAAAACTCATCCTGTAAGTCGTAAGCTTCATTTGCAGTCGCTTACCGTCACGAATCAGATCCAGTGTAACGGTTTCCCCCGCGGTTTTTCGCAGCTTGATGAATAGCTCCGCCGTATTGGCGAGCTCGTCGCGCTCAACACCGTCCACACCGAAGACGATGTCACCGACTCGGAGTTCATGACTCTTCAGCACCTCGGCAAACCCATCGACGCGTTTCACCTTGCTCGCAAATCCCCGGGGCTCGAGTCTATGATCACGCTTTTCCGCCTCCGTCAGTGGAAGAGATTCGAAGTAGACGCGGGGCTCGACGGTCCATTGTCGGAAAGTGAGATCCGTCCACCACCAGCGTTCGGGCAGTCCAATCGAGAGATCGATCGACTTCCCCTCTCTTTCGACCGTGATCCGGATCCGTTCGGCCTGGCGGGGGACTTTGTCGTAATGATACTGAAGGTCGCCAAACGTCCAGACCGGCGTTCCGTTCAATCCAGTAACAAGATCGCCTGGTTTCATTCCAGCCACCTCAGCGGCGTCCCGAGCTTCTTTCACAACGAGTCCCTTGGGTACGTCCAGACGAATGCCGAGGGTTGCGATATCTGGCGAACGGTACATGTGTGTCAGCTTGTCGAGCTTGCCCTCCTGCTCACGCTGAATGTTCTGATAGTCTCCGATCAGATGACACTCGACGCAGGCGTTCCGAGCGATCGTTCGTTCCACCAACCGTGGAATCTCGCGCGGAAACAGCGGCTGGGGACGCTCCACCTTCCTCAGTTCGCCTTGCTGATACCGGCGATGTAATTCCAGGCCTTTTTCCGCGACTTCGCGTCTCGGCCACCGTACCTCAGGTAGATCTGCTCATCCGCGTTCATGATGAAGTAGTAGAGCGTGTTGTTCCAATCACGATCGAATAAGCCGATATCGATGTTGTCCATCCTCGTGATTCGCGCGCACACATACTGACTCAGTAGTTTGCCACGTGGCGAATTTTTGGGTGACAGCACAACCTGTGCGTCAAAATCGCGTCCGGCGATTCAAGGCTCGCAGCGAAACTCCAGCAACATCGGCTTCTGCGTGCGCTTGGCCTCCCGAAGGGCTTCACTAAAACTGTCCAGCCAATAAATCTCGTCATCCTGAGCCAGCGACGGACCCACGGCGGCGCCGACCAGGCACGCCAGAACGGCGTAAAAAATAAAATGTGATTTCTGCATGTCCATTTGCCTTACTTTTGTAACCTCGCTGTGTGAGGCTATTGATGGCTTCGCCCCGCCCCTTTCAAACACGGCCTCAGCCAGCGAAGAGCGCTCCGCCTCTACCTTTTGGTTAATACACCGAGACCATAAACCCAGGGACAGAAGACAATGAGAAAGTAATAAATGGCTCCGAGGCGTACGGCTCCGTGCCTGCCGCTGTTATACAGATAGAAAGAACCGACCACCACGACAGACTTAAAGAATGTAATTACGGCCATCCAATGAAAATGCTGGAAGAGAAACCGAAAGAGAAAATTGCCTTCAACACTGGTGCCAAAGGCATAGATACCCGTCAGAGTAAATGCCCAGTCGGCAACCTGGAGGGAGACGAGCAGCACGAAATAGAACCGATTTTTACTGAACTTGCGCATCAATCCAGATATCCAAAAGGTACTTTTACCGCTGCTGTGGCCGTTCGCAATTCTACCATGAGGTTGATAACAGTTAGATGGCCGTCCGAGAACCAGTTGGGGATCAGAACCGTTCCCGTTTATTGAGATGTGGAGTTGGGCCCTGTGTCCATCGTTGCTCGTAACGGGGTCTGCGGCCGTTTGTCAGCAGTCTTGGATTTTTTGAATAGCTTGACCAGGACATCCTGGTTTGAAAGCATGCTTCGATAATTGCGAGAATTCCAGGCAGGGAACCAGACGGTGTTGAGCAACCGTTTGGGGAATTCTCGCTTAATGAGGCCACGGACACGCTGCTCCAGATACTCGTCTTGCTTCAAAGTTGGATCCAGTTCCTCGAGGATGCCGGCAATCGTAATTTGTGCCTTGATAAAAAGATTCAGATTGAACTTGGTCGCGTGGCCTTCCTTGATGAGTCCCTTAAGCAACTCTTCC
>QHZP01000079.1:0-8609 GCA_003224715.1 Acidobacteriota bacterium
TTCTATGCCGAAGAACTTTTTTTTACACCCAAGTACGTCAAGGCCAAAGAAATGGCTGATCAAGGGGCTTTCGGTAAAGTGTATCTGGTCAAGCAGAGCGAGAAGCATTTTGGTCCACACGCTCCCTGGTTCTGGGACGTGGAGCAATCCGGGGGTGGAGTATTGATGGACATGGGCTGCCACGGCATCGCCTTTTGTTACTGGTTTCTGAATCGCTCATCCATCAAAAGTGTGTACTGCCAAATGGGTACCTATGCCCATGCCGGCAAGACCCGCGGTGAAGATAATTCCATCTGCATTCTCGAGTTCGAGAATGGCGCGGTCGGTCTAGTCGAGGATAGCTGGGCGCGGCGCGGCGGCATGGACGACTGCATCGAGGTCTATGGGGACGGCGGCGTGACTTACGCCGATTTGCATATGGGCAATGCGCTGCCGACCTATAGCGAGTCGGGTTACGGCTATGCGGTCGAGAAAGCCCCCACCACTCAAGGCTGGACCTATCCCGTTTTCGAGGAGCTATGGAACTACGGCTTTCCCCAGGAGATGCGTCATTTTGCTCGCTGCGTGCGAGGCAAGGAAGAACCGATCGCGACCGGTGAGGTGGGTCGATTGGTGCAGGAGGTGCTTTACGCCGCCTACCAGTCGGCGCGGCTGGGCTGCAAGGTGCGGTTGCCTTTTCGCCCGCCGGGGGTAAAGAAACCTATTGATCTTTGGTGGGCTGCGCCGGCCGGGCATTGAGCGGAAGCCAGGATTTATCCTATCCATAGGGATCGCCGGGGACGCAAGACCCTCTTAGTGCCTTAAGCTGCCGAGTGTTGTTGGACGATGTAAGCTGTTAATTGTCCGATCGTGGCCTGATCCGAAAGGAGATGCTCCGATTGTCACTATCTTTAACAGTCCATCGCAACGCCTGCGCCTCGGGATCATAAGACTGAGCATTATGGTCGAGAATCTCGCCCCGATATTCTAGCGAGAAGATGTCGGGCGAGTCAGCAATCATCCCTTTAACCTGCCACCGCATTGAAAAGAGGTTGTCAATTCTGGTCACCTCAAAATCATTCTTCTCAGTTTCGCCCAGCAGCGGGAGAATAGTCAGAATATTCTCAAAGTCCCCTTTCAAGGCAGCATCGCACTTGAATGGAGTTTGATTAGTTACATCAAACGTGGCATTTTTCAGGCCCAATTCCTTCAGGCTATCCGCCGTTTTCGCTAGGTCCCGACAAAAGTCATTCATTTCCGCTTCCTGGGCGGCGGCATTCTCTTCGGTTGATGAGATACTCGTGAACTTGAAAGTGACCTTGCCGGACAAATTCTCATTGAGAGTTACTTCAACTTCTTCTGATTCGCACTGTATGCAGGCGCTGAATAGAAGCATAACGGTGCAAACAAAGAACCAACTTGCCAGTTTAGTACGTTTCATACTAAGCTCCTTTGTCATCCAATCAAAGCGAACAGGCGATTCATGGGTGCTGGTCTTGGCCCTTATTGCAGAGGGAGACATTCCTTCTTCTCCAAGACGGAATAGCGACATTTCGGCGCTAAAATTTCAGTTCACGAAAAATTTGTTCTAGGATTTGCGACGGAACCAGCGCAGGAGGGTTAATTTGATTGGCGTGTAATTAGCGGCGACGATCATCAGGAGAAGCCCAGCCAAGAGCAGGCTCAGGGGCCAGAGGGCGCGATCTTGAAAAAGGTCTCTCTGCAAGCGGACGATGCCAATCGCCAGAAAAGCCAGGCCGCTGACAAAGTAGTTCTTCATCTGTTTCGGAATGCTACCAAAGACAAACAGACAAGCAACCAGCGGTAAGGTCAACTCGAAAAATCTGGTCTCACGTCGCAAGGCCAGGCTTGCCGGTGACTCGCGCCACAGATCAGCGGCTGTGATCCCCAGCAGCAGGAGGGATATCATAACGTGACCGGGGATGACAAACCGGAACCATTGGGCCGCCCGCCGCATCTGCGGGGTGCCCAATCGCTCGCTGACGAGTTGGACAATCAGATAGATAGAAGCGTTGATGATGAAAAGATACTCAAGCTGACCACGCGTTCGAGGCAACGCCGACTTCAGCCAATCGGCATATGGCTGGTGAAAGGCTGCGACCCCACTCAAAGCCGCAAAGAAAAACGCCACGCCAATAGGGTAGAAGTAACGCGAATCATCAGGCCGTTTCAATCGTTCGATCACCAGTCCCGCGACAAAAAATCCGGCTGCGCAGGGTAGGAGGTTGAAATAGACTCTGCCGGGATCGTGTTGAAGCCATTCCAACATGCCCGTTCGCAACAACGTCACCAAGCACAAGAGCGCCGAGATCACGGCAAACACCAGCGAAAAGACCGACGAGCGCGTAAAGCGGCGCAGCCACAAGTAGGCGGGCAGCGAGAGGAGAAGCGACCACCACATCTGCGCGTTAGTCGTTCCCTTGGCCCATTCAATATTCGAGAAGAATTCCAGGTCCGCTCTATTTTGGGTAAAGGCAGTGAAGAATTTCCATTCGCCCATCGCTACGAGCAAAGTCACTGGCAGCAATAAGGAAAATGACAGCAAGTAAGCTACTCCGATGCGCGGGAGCTTCTGTTTCCAGCAACGGATTCCGAGATAGAGAGTAGGAGTTGTCGCCGCCGCCGCTACCAGCAGCACAGCTCTAGTGCCCTTCAGCCCGGTATAACCAAACAGGAAAAGCAGGGCCGCCCCGACGACCAAGACCCAGGCGCCTAAATAAAGCGTGACCTGGGCCAGGGAGAGGCGCCGAACTTCCAGTATCCACGCATCTTCGCGTTCAAGGAGCCGACTGTAGAGTTTCTGGAGAGCATCGAATTCATATTCCGATAATATCTTGTCCTGTCTCCATCCAGTCAATTCGCGCAGGTGGTGCGCAATCCTACCCGAGATCAGACGGGAGTATGAGGAAGGATTGGCCAACACCGATTCGCCTGCGAGAAATCTGGCCAGGTCGTCGGCCAGTTCACGCGCCGAACCATATCGCTCGGCCGGATTCTTTTCCAAAGCCTTGAGGCCAATATTTTGCAAATCTCCTGGCAAAGCCGGATTCAGTTTTCGTGGTAGAAGAGGATCTTCTTCTTTGATGTTGTGAAGCTGCTCAGAAAAGGAATCTGCTCTAAAGGGTACGACTCCCGTGAGCAACTGATAGAAGATCGCGCCCAGGGAGAAGATGTCGCTCCGCGCATCAAGTGACGTATCGCCCCGGGCTTGTTCCGGCGAAAAATAGTCCGGCGTCCCGGCCATCTCACCGGCCCGGGTGAGCCGGTTGCCTTGCGTGTCCGCTTGTCGTGCCAGACCAAAATCCAACAGGACTGGTTCCAGATCCGGCCCAACCAGGATATTGCCGGGCTTCAAGTCCCGGTGAATCAGTTGATGCTGATGGAGAAAATCAACGGCCAGAACGACCTTGTGCATCAGCTCTACTTTTTGGTTCAGCGTCAGCGCGCGCGCGGCCTCAGTCAGCGCGGTTCCTTCCACGTACTCCATTACAAAGTGAGGAATCTCTTCCGGCCGGCCAAGGTTGTAGATACGAACAATGTTGGGATGATTGAGTTTGGCCATTGCCCGCGCCTCCTGCATGAACCGGGTCCGCAGGAGCGCATTGTTCAAGTAACGCCCCTTAAGCGTTTTGATGGCGACCTGGCGGCCCAGTCGCTGATCAACGGCGAGCAGAACCCGCCCCATCCCGCCACTGCCAATCTCGCTTAGCACTTTGAGACCGGAAAGTTTGTCTGGTAGCTCATCGCTTGTGCTATCGCCCTGCTGTCCGAGCAGCGTCGGCTGCAACAGTTGCTCGATCTCCAAAGTCGCCCGAAGTTCGGTCTGCAGGTAAGGTTCTAACTCAGTGTGCAGGCGGCAGAAGTCTTCAATCTCAATCATCTCGCCGCGAGCCTGCAGGTCTACAAAATCAGCCACCGCGTCTGCTACGCGTTGCTCAAGCTGGGCAGTGTCCGGTTTCGGGCTAATACGCTCATCAGGGTTTGGCTGAGATGATGATTTCATCAGAATTTGCGCTGCTCCTGATGAAGTTGGCGGAACCGTTTAAGGGCGCGGTGTAACAACAGAGCGACGGCGGGCCGTGATTTTCCCAGCCCCTCGGCCACCTCTTCGGTTGATAGCCCTTCAATCTTGGTGAGTAGAATCACATCCCGGTAATCTTCAGGCAGCTCATCAAGCGTTGCCAGCAATGCCCGAAGGCGCTCACTTTCAGCCATAAAACGACTGGGGGTGAATGAATCGACCGGTTCAACTCCAGAGGGATTGCTCTCCGAGCGTAGTGACAACAGTTCTCCGGCAAAGCGTTTCTGCCGGCCCTGAAAGCGCACCAAGTCCGCGATGGCGTGGTCCGCAATCCGTGATAACCAGTGCAAGAAACTGCCCGGCGCCCGGTAAGTGAACTGGTGGAAGTCTCGAAAGCCCTTAAGCAAGGTTTCCTGAAGCACGTCATCCACGCCAGTCAAGCGCCGCTGCTCCGGACTCAGGCGATAATGAATCAGAACCGCAAGGCGCGGTCGATATTTCTCAAATAGCAGCGAGAATGCTTCTTGATCTCCATCTTTGATTCGATTGATCAAGTCGAATGTCGATGTGGCAGCTTCCATGAGGACTCTTCCGAATTAGGCGATTATATCACGGCTTATTACGAACCGGGGAACAATCGACTGACCGTTGATCATGACTGAGTTTAGCGGTGATGCATAACCCAATCAGCGGGGACCTTTGATCCTCTGCTGTTGTTGGCTCTGTTGGCCGGCCTGAGAGCCATGTTCCAACTGGCCCTCCCGCTGCCGGTGTATCGGTGGCTGGCCGCCCGCCCGTCGGCGAGGTTGGGCGCTCCTGATTTATCTTGGCGATTTGCTCGCCCTGATTGAGATTGGGTTGAGGACGTGACCTACGCCGAGAGCGAAGCACGAGACCGTCGCGTTGAGCCTTCGTCTCCGAGTCTTTAACTTAGGGGAGTTTTTTCCAATTGATGGAACCAGGGTCAAAGGCCTCTAATCAACTGTAGAGATTCCTGGCAATCCAGGAGTCGGGGAGAATGATGGTATCTGCGCGGTCGGGCCCGGTGGAAATGAAGGAGAATTCAGCCTCGGTGATGTCGGAGAGCAATTTGAGATAATCTTTGGCCTTCTGGGGCAAGTCGGCGTATTGCCGGATTCCAGCGGTCCGCTGATTCCAGCCGGGAACCGATTTATAGATGGGGGTTACCGTTTCAAGAACTTTAATCTCGGCAGGAAACTCGGTGAGCCTGGATCCTTTGTATCCGTAGCTGGAGCAGACCTGAATCTCTTCAAATTCATCCAGCACATCCAGTTTGGTTAAAGCCACGGCCTGAAGATTGTTGAGAACTGCGGAGTAGTGGGTTGCCGGTCCGTCAAACCAACCGCAACGCCGCGCCCGTCCGGTGGAAGCTCCATATTCGTCGCCGCGTTTGCGAATCCGTTCCCCAATTTCGCCATTCACCTCGGTTGGAAATGGCCCCCCACCCACACGAGTGGTGTAGGCCTTGGCAATCCCGATGGTGCCGGTGATCAGGGAGGGGGCCACGCCGGCGCCAATACAGGCGCCCCCGGCTGAAGCGCTGGAAGAGGTCACATAGGGATAGGTACCATGGTCGATGTCTAACAAGGTTCCCTGGGCCCCTTCGAACAAGACATTCTTCCCGGACCGAATTTGTGCGTTCAAGAATTGAGAGGTATCGACCACAAATTTTTCCAGGTGCGAAGCAAAGGCCAGGTATTCCTCATAGATTTTTTGAGGATCGAGAGGCCGGCCCTTATACAAGGATTGAATCAGACAATTCTTTTCCTTCGTCACACTGAAGATGATTTCTTTCAGAACTTCCTTGTCAAACAGGTCTATGACTCGAACTCCCCGGCGACCTGTTTTGTCTTCGTAAGCCGGACCGATGCCGCGAGAGGTGGTGCCGATCTTTTTTTCGCCGCGGGCTTGCTCGGCCGCCTGCTCCACAACCCGATGATAAGGCAAAATAAGGTGAGCCCGGTTACTGATGAAGAGATTGCCCTTGACCTGGACGCCGGCGTCCTCCAGCGACTTAATCTCTTCCAGAAGCGCCTTGGGATCCAGCACGACGCCTTGTCCAATGACACAAATTTTATCGCCATGCAGGATTCCGGAAGGGATTAAATGCAACACGAACTTCTTTCCTTCGACAATCACCGTGTGTCCGGCGTTGTGTCCTCCCTGATAGCGTGTCACGATGTCAAACTTCTCCGTCAGCCGATCGACAATTTTTCCTTTGCCTTCGTCGCCCCACTGGGCGCCGATAACTACCAGATTAGCCATTTTTCAATCTCAATTTCCAAATCTTGATCAAAGATGCTTGTTAATTATTTTGGAAATAGCGTCCTTGCCGGCGGAACCAACAATTTGCTCCTTGACCATCCCATTCTTAAACAAAAGGAGCGTGGGAATTCCCTTGATGTTATAGCGCGATGAGGTGGAAATATTCTGGTCCACGTTCAATTTCACGACCTTGGCCCTTCCCAGATAATCTTTGGCCACAGCCTCGATGGTTGGAGCCAGGGCTTTGCAGGGACTACACCATTCCGCCCAGAAGTCCACCAGGACGGGCACTTCGGATCTTAATACTTCAAGCTCAAAATCTGCGTCATTCACATCGGGGGTGTTCCCACCCATGAACTAACCTCCTGCTGATAAGCTAAATTACCAGAGACGTCCTTTCGTGGCTGTTTTCAGATCAACCCGTTGGTTCGGCACGGAGTCATTTGACCTCATAGATTGATAGAGCTCCGAATAACGCTGGGCAGACCGGTGCCACGAAAAGTCTAATCCCATGCAATTTTTCATTAGAGCTTTCCAACTGTCGGGATTCCGAAAAACCTGAAGGGCGCGACGAACGGTGAGCAACAGTTCTTCCGCAAGATAGTTGGTGAATTTGAAACCATTCCCTTTTAAAGACTCGGCGTAGTCCACAATCGTGTCGTCTAATCCGCCGGTGGCTCTCACCACGGGGACCGTTCCGTATTTTAAAGAATAAATCTGGTTCAAGCCACACGGCTCGAAGCGGGAGGGCATTAAGAACATATCCGCGCCTCCTTCGATCTTGTGAGCCAAACGCTCATCATACATAATTTTGGCTCCCACATAGAGAGGATACTTTCGTTGCAATTCCACGAAGAATCGACAATACTTTTCCTCTCCTGTCCCCAGAACGACCAGCGAAGCCCCTTCCTGGACAATCGCATCACCCACTTCGCGTAGCAAATCAAACCCTTTTTGGTCGGCCAGGCGGGAAACGATGCCGATCAATGGACGGGCCAGGGAATCGTGGATTTGGAACTCTTTCAGAAGATCGACCTTGCAAGCCTTCTTGCCCTCTAAACTATTGGCCGAATAATTCGAAACCAGCCAAGGGTCAGTCAGCGGATCCCACTGCGAATAATCAACTCCATTGAGGATCCCGCACAGGTCTTTAGCTCTTTTGAGCAGGACTCCTTCAAGACCGCATCCGAATTCTTTGGTCCGAATCTCCTCACTATATTTTTGGCTCACCGTGGAAATCTTATCAGCAAAGAGAATTCCCCCTTTCAGAAAATTGAGGTTGCCATAAAATTCCATTTGTTCGGCATTAAAAAGGGACTCCGGCAACGAAATTCTGGATAATACAGTCCTGGGAAAAACCCCTTGAAAGGCCAGGTTGTGGATGGTCAGCAAAGTTTTGGTTTTACGAAAGAAAGGGTCGTCCTGATACAGAGTCTTCAAATAAACTGGAACCAACGCGCTCTGCCAGTCGTTACAATGAATGATATCAGGAGCCTGCGAGGCCCTTTTGGCAAATTCAAGAGCTGCCAGGGAAAAGAACGCAAAACGCTCGGCGTTATCCGGATAATCCTGGTTCAAGGTCCGGTAAAGATCCTCGCGATCGAAATAATCGGGATAGTCAACCAGAAAAAAGCGAGCCTCGGTGAGCGTTTCCGGATCGCGGATTGTACAGAATCGCAGACCTGCTCCCATTGGAATCGTCAGACTGAGAATCGAAGCCGCCTGGGCCTTGACCGCCCGGTACTTCGGAATGATAACCACGGCTTCGTGCCCGTGTTGCTTGACATACTTGGGAAGGGCTCCCATGACATCTGCCAATCCTCCGGTTTTGGCAAATGGGACCGCTTCTGAAGCAACGTAGAGAATCCGCATGGGGCGTCCCTTCAATCGGTTCGAGTCCAGTTCGAACTCATTAAATTATAGTATTCGAATTCATGATGCAACAAAAACACATCGTAGCAAAGAAAAGCTTGGGTCAGCACTTTCTCCAGGACCGTGACACCATTGAGAAAATTGTTCGCTCGCTTGACCTGAACCGCCAAGACGTGGTTTTGGAAATCGGTTGCGGAACGGGAGCCTTGACCCGGCGATTGGTGGAGAACGCCAAGCAGTACATAGGTATCGAGCTGGATACCGCATTGTTCGAGGGCCTGGAGCAGTCCTTCGGTGAGCCTCAAGCTGTTTTTCTGAATCGGGACATTTTGAATGTGAATCTTTATCAGCTCCAGGAAGAATATTTGTCTTCCAGGGGAAAATTCAAAGTGGTTGGCAATATTCCTTACTACATCTCGTCTCCCGTTCT
>QHZP01000079.1:8617-9036 GCA_003224715.1 Acidobacteriota bacterium
ACTCTGTTGTGGACCTGGCCGTGATCATGTTGCAAGCAGAGGTAGCGGATCGGGTCGTGGCACTCCCCGGAACCAGGGAATATGGAGTTCTGACGCTGATGAGCCAATACTATTTTCAATGCGAGGAACTGTTTTCGGTGGGTCGAAGAGCTTTTAGACCCGCGCCCAAAGTTCTTTCGAAGGTCGTTCGACTTACTCCCAAGACTTCCAGACAGTTACTTTCAGAGCAGGAACGCCCCTTCTTTGAATTTGTAAAGAAATCTTTTTCCCAAAGACGCAAGACCTTAAGAAATTGTCTGAAAGGATCTGAGCTGGAAGAAGAAAATCTACAGGCTTGGTTGGAAAGGCTCAATTATCCTCCGGATGTCCGCGCCGAGAAGATTTCATTGGCAGATTTCTTAAGCTTCTATCTGGAGACC
>QHZP01000724.1:0-1689 GCA_003224715.1 Acidobacteriota bacterium
GTCACGGTGGCCTTGGCCCGGATCGGATCTCCGTTCAGCAGCACGGGCGTATACCTCCATTGCCGGACGGCTTCATAGGCCGCCGAAACCAGCATGGCGTTCCCGCTCAACACCTGAACGTCGGAAACCTCTCCTTGTTCGTTGATCGTGACGTCGAACACGACTTCCCCAGCGATGCCCTTTTGTTTCGCTTCGAGGGGATAGATGGGTTCCACCCGATAGACCAGGTTTGTTGCCATCGCCGGACTGCCGAGCCGAATTAACGGCGACTGGCTCTTCTCGAGTGTTCCGGCGTTGGAATCCTGCAGAGTAAAATTCACCGAGACCGTTGAACTCACCGGTACTGCCGCACCATCCACGACGTACGGCCTATACTTCCATTGTTTGACTGCCTCCAATGCCGAGCGTACCAGCAAGGGATGACCTTTCGTCACACTGATGTTCTCGACCTCACCTTTCTCATTGATGGTGACTTCAAGAAGGACTTCCCCCTGAATTCCTAATTTCTTGGCCTCAGGAAGATAAATTGGTTTAACTTGATGCACCAGTCTCTTGGACAAAAGCTCCTGCGGGACAACAATCCCTTCTTTGGAACCATTGTCAGACTGAGCTGTTGCGGATTGGCTTTCCGGCACCTCTGCAGATTCCAAAGGAAAGACTTGCACGGCCAGTTTGCCGGTTAGAAACAGAATCAGCCAGGCAGTTACTAGAGAAGCTATCAATCGAGTCTTGGACATGGAAACCTCCTTTAAGATTGAAACAACACGTTGAGTCAGGTGGTGCCGGCCTAGAAACAGGGTGGCCGGGGTGAACTTCGGCCGTCTCTGAGCCAAGGCCGTTTGCAACAAGGCCTCGAGATAAGGTTTGCGCTCTTGAGTGGTCTTCAGAACCAGTCGGTCCACCACCTGTTCGCGGCACAACTGAATCCGGTCCAGCAGCCACCAGACCGCGGGGTGAAACCAGAAAGGTGCGGCCAGAAACCCTTCCAGCAAGGTAAGAATCCAATCTCTCCGGCGTATGTGCCACAGCTCATGGCAGGCAATGGCTTTCTGGAGGATGGGCTGCATTTCAGGGAAGCTAGAGGGGAGCAGCATCACTGGAGGCCGCATGCCGAAAGTCACAGGGCTGTCCAGCTCGGATGAAAGGTAAACTCGCGGCGCGACACCAACCTTTACCTGCATTTCCTGAACCGTTGGCGGAGTCGGATCCAACAGCCGGGCTTTTCGCCGATAGTGGCCAAGCCTAAAGAGTCCGAGAATTAACCAGGTCCAGCGCAGCCCAATGCCCGTAACCAGGATACCAGCAAGCAGTCCATGGGCTGGAAAGCGGCCAGTGCCCCGAAAAACCGGACCCAGAGTGATCTCCACACGGGTTGTTTGGTGCGGCGTCATTAGGAACTCATGATCCGCGGGCCTGTTCCATGGCTGCAGCGCTGGCAGCAGCAGGCAAACCACCAACAGCAGTCGCCAGTGCAGCAGCAGGGTCCCGGGATGGCGTATCCTCAAAGCAAGGGCCAAAAGTGTTCCTATCCCTACCATTACTGCGACTTGAACAGAGTAGGCTAACAGATTGGCCAAATAGGTTGAGAGATTCATTCGCTCTCCCGGATCATCCTGGCAATGGTCTGAATGTCCTTCTCAGATAGGTGCCGGTCCTTGACCAGGTGGACCAGCAAAGGCTCAGCAGAGC
>QHZP01000724.1:1718-3140 GCA_003224715.1 Acidobacteriota bacterium
ACTTGATGACCTGCTCTTTGGGGCGGGCCGGTTGGTAAACATACGCCCGGTCTTTGACTCGTTTCTTCAGGTATTTTTTCTTTTCCAGGATCTTCATCATGGTCATGACGGTCGTGTAGGCGATCTTGCGCTGAGCCCGTAACGTCTCGTAAACGTCTCTCACAGTGGCATTCTCCAGCCTCCAGACAATCTTCATGATTTCGAGTTCCTGTTTGGCCAAGGTGCTCGTTTTCATATGTACTAATACACTAGTACTAATAAAAATCATTTGTCAAGGAAAAAAATCGTCGGAGCTTAGAGGCCCGGTTGAATCCCAGTCCCCGTCCTAACGAAACGGGCCTATAGCGTGTCAGCTCTTCGAAAGCATGCTCGGTCCCTCGGGCCGCGGAAGAGCAGAGCGGGAGAGTTCCTCCTTTGTCAAGAAACTCTGATTTCTTTGGGGCGCGATTTCCTGCAGGTGGAATATACTGTGTTGCGGAGGAATGATGGTGAATGACGAAAGTCCCGGGAAGAGTTGGATTTTTGAAAAAATACCTTCAATTCGAAAGGTTGAGATGGTAAAGGGGGGCCCATGCAAGGAGTTTCAGTTCAACCCAAGGTCGATCGGACGGAATTGCTCAACTTGCTGGCCGATTTGATTTCGATCAATAGCATTAATCCTGCCTTTGGATCAGATGCCCCAGGAGAAGGTAGGATTGGGCAATACGTCAGCGACTTCTACAAAAAGTATAAAATCCGGTGGGAAAGACAAGAGGTCCTTCCCGGCAGATTCAATGTCATTGGCCAGGTTCCGGGCCGGAATCCCGATCGCTGTTTGATTTTTGATGCTCATCTGGACACGGTTTCCGTGCAGGGCATGAGCATTGACCCCTTCAAACCGGAGATTCGGGACAATAAGATGTTCGGGCGAGGTTCCTGCGATACCAAGGCCGGCATGGCGGGCATGCTGATGGCCCTGCGGCAGGTCTCCCAAAGTGATGTCGCTCCTCCAACTAATATATGGGTGACGACCACCATAGACGAAGAACATTCCTTTCAAGGCATTCGTTTCTTGGCCAACCAGGGCATTCGGGCCGAGGGCGCTGTCATAGCAGAACCCACTCAGTTGGAAACCATCATCTCTCATAAAGGTTGTGTTCGCTGGAAAATCTCCACTCAGGGACGTTCGGCTCACAGTGCCAAGCCACGGCTCGGTATAAATGCCATCTCCAAAATGGCCCGGCTGATTGAGGCCATTGAAACCAGGATCGTGCCCCTTTACGAAAAACGGAAACACCCGCTGCTGGGTCCACCCACCGTCAACGTTGGTGTGATCCAGGGAGGCATTCAAGTGAACCTGGTTCCCGACTCCTGTGAGATTCAAATCGATCGTCGCACCATCCCCGGAGAAGATAGCACCGATGTTTTGACCGACTTCGAAGA
>QHZP01000080.1:0-1781 GCA_003224715.1 Acidobacteriota bacterium
CAAAAAATCGGGCTGACCCAAAAAGGTGACTGGTGACAACCGCCGTAGAACTTTGCTCACGTCACTTAGGTCTCTGCGAAACACTCAATTCCGACCGGTTTTGCCCGTCAAGAGACCCTTCAGTAATCAAGGTCTGAAGGTTCTGAAGTTCGTTATCTACCTGGTTGAAAGCTGTCAAAGGTTGAGAGTGGGTTCTCCTCTGGTCCGCCAGGCAAGCTGGCGCCCACGAATAAGCAGCCTGCGAGCTGCTCCATCTGATCTATTGTGGCGAAAAGACTGAGAACTTGGTTATCCCAGGTCCCTGGTGCTTCAGTTCCCGTCCCGCTTTTCGAGTCGGCATTTTCACCTCTGGGCGAAGGTAGAGCCGGTTCGAGAACCGTTCGAGTCGATGTTAATGATCTTGTTGGCGCTCAGAACCAGCCCCCGCTCAAAAGCAGTGAAACCCGGTGAATCGACATGCAGCGTATACGAACCTACGTTGAGGTCGGTCACGTTGAAGACGCCGGCACCCGTGCTGGACCCAGGTCGCTGTGCGCCAGTCTGTTCATTCGTAACGGTTACCGAAGCCCCAATAATCACCCCACCGCTTGAATCGGTGATGGTCCCCGTGATGGATCCAAAGGTTGTCTGGGAAGAGCTTGGAATGGACAGAAGCGACACAATAGCGAAAAGAGACAGAACCTCACCTGACAGGCGGAGAATACTCTTTGGCATGGGAAGCCTCCTTTTTGGTTGCTAACCGGATATCACAATAGTTAGAGTAACAACGTCACTGTCAGAATTGTCAAGCAGTATTGCATTCAATGCAAAACAACAACCTTCATACACTCAGGCGGAAGGTGGGTCTGGCCAGCGTAGGGAAAAGTCGAGGCAAAGCGGAGCCCGCCCTCGACCTCCAACGTGGAGCATCCCCCATCGCTTAGGCCGGGACGGCCTCACTTCGATCGCCCAGTAAGGGCGCTACGGTCGTCGACAAACTCCCGATGCTTTCGATCACGATCCGAAAGAGAGCCCGATTCCGTTGTGACCGGAAAGGAACGCCTGTTTCAAACCCATCTTGGAGGTCTAGGCCCGTCCTCTTTCAGACGGTTGCCTCACGCGAGATTCGTAAGAGAATAGGCGCCAAGCGTACGGCGAGGCTCTGTTCACGCGCGCCTTGGGCGACCTCGATGAGATTTGCGGCGCTGCCTGGTTTCGCTCTCTTAACCTTCGCCCTAAACTTGTCCGTCTTATTTGCTGGCCCGCTTACAAGTCCGGTAGTGATTGATGGCAGACTGGACGATGCCTTCTGGAGTACTGTCAGGTCAGCCAAGCTTGTGGCCACGGAAGCCGGAGTGCCAACTGATTTGGGCGGAGAAGTCCTGCGCGTCTACCGGAGCCGGAGGGTCGCCTGACAGCGCGTTCGATCGGGCGAAATCCAGTCTGGGAAGGTGGGGAGGAGGCTAGAACAGCCAGCAGTTTTCATTGGTATTCGTATGGAGAGGCCGATGGAGAGGACTTCCTACGAGTCATCCTGCGCGTATACAACGAGAATGACTGGATGGTACAAGTTGGTCCCCTGGGCGCTTATTCGGTGAAGTGGAGGTGGACTGGGGAGCATGAGTGGTACACCAGCCGTCCAGAGAAATGCAACCGGTTTCTCGTCGCAACGGGGGTTCGTGAAAAAGAGTGGGCGGTCGAGTTAGCCCTTCCACTGGACCAGCTCGGCTCTCCTGCGCAGGGAGCCGTGCGGTTGACTGTCGAACGAAATCGTGCCATCCGGCCTGGTCAACCGCAGCAAC
>QHZP01000080.1:1794-2323 GCA_003224715.1 Acidobacteriota bacterium
GCGCCAACCGGAGCGGGTGCACTACCCGATCCGACTTTCCAGCCAGTGCTCCTTGGAAATGCCGAGCCTCCCATGGAGGTGGGTCGGAGGAACAAGATTCCGCCCATCGAGAACGGCTGGAACGATCCGGGCTGGCGCGATGTTCCCGTTTGGTCGTTGCGGCGCAATGAGTCGCTGGGACGACGTCCGAGGCTTCCTACCGAAGTGAAGCTGATGCATGATGGTCTCACCCTGGCAGTGATGGCTAGGTGTGCTGAACCTGATCGTGTCCTGGCAAAGGCTAATGAACGGGACAGCCTGGTAAATCAAGATGACAGCTTTCAGATTCTTCTCGCGACATCCGGATCCTCTTTTGTCCACTACGCCATCAATCCTCTGGGATACTTGCTAGATGCGGCCGGACACGCTGGTGGTTCCCGAGTGTCTCGGCCCTATGTGGACTGGGACAGCTCGGTTCGCAGTGCCGCCTGGCAAGAACGAGGAGAGTGGATCGTGCGCTTGGACCTACCGCTGGCCCAGATCGCCGAAG
>QHZP01000080.1:2342-11366 GCA_003224715.1 Acidobacteriota bacterium
TGTGACGCCGGTTTGCCCGGCACGTTACCGTCGATTGAAGCTGGTTGAAACCGATCCTTCGCACTTGAACGGTTCTCCGATCGTTGCACAAAATGGCAGCCTATCGTTTGTCCCCACTCGGGTCCTCTCTGCCAAACAGCGTAAGGAAATGGACCTTGCGGAAATGCTAGATCACCACCTGCAAGATCAAGCGGTGGCGTTTATGGAGTCGGAGAAGCGTGACTGGGACAAGGTGAAAACGCTCCAGGACTGGGAGCGCTTCCGCGATCCCCGTCTGAAGGCGCTTACCGAAGCCCTTGGGGGTTTTCCGTCCCGCTGTCCTTTGCAGACGCGTGTCACAAAGGAATTTCGGGGCGAGGGTTATAGAAGGCAGGATCTCGTTTACGAGAGCCAATCGGGACTGTGGGTGACTGCGAACTTATATTTGCCCGATCAGTCTCGGGAACAGATGCCTGGTATCATCATCGTTCATAGCCTGCACGGGCCCAAGACGCACTTCGAGTTGCAAGACATGGGTATTCTCTGGGGACGGGCGGGTTGTGCAGTTCTGATCATGGACCAAATCGGCTATGGTGAACGACTGGTGAATTACCCGTGGGACCGTGAAGCCTATCATTCCCGCTCTGGCCGGAAGCAGCCTGATGACCTGGATGGTGTGGGACATCATGCGGGCTGTCGACCTTCTGCTGGAACGAAAGGACGTCAACCCCAAGCAGATTATTCTGTTCGGATCCGTCGCGGGCGGGGGAGAGGCGGCAGCGGTGACGGCGGCGCTCGATTCCCGCATTGCTGCAGTTGCCCCGTTCAATCTTGCTGGAGACAGTGAAAGGGTCACATTCATGCGAAGGGATGACCCGCGCAGTCGGGAACTGGCGGACCCAGGCTGGGGCGATTGGGAATCGCAACGCGCTTTGCAGCAAAGCATCGTGGATCAATTTTTCCCCTGGATGATCGCCGCTTCAGTGGCCCCTCGGCGCCTCATCTTCTCGCATGAGTTGGGCTGGGATATCGAGAAACTACAAAGTTGGACACGCTTCAAGAAGGTCTTCAGCCTGTACAATACATTGGATCACTTGGCGGAAGCACATGGCGTTGGCACTTTTCCAGGACCCGGAGAATGTTGGCACATCGGTGGCGACCAGCGTAAGTCCCTCGAGCCTACGCTGGAGAAGTGGTTCGGCGTTCCAATTCCATTTTCTGACCTAAGCAATTCAGTCCACGCCAATCTGACGAAGGAACCGGGCGACCGGCGGCCAGAGTCCGAGCTCGATGTATTGAATCCAGCGATTGCTTCGGAACTCAAGATGCGGAGCGTTCATGAACTCACCCATCAAATCGGCCGGTCCAAGGTGGCGGCTGCCCGGTCCCAATTAGCGGAGCTGGAACCTCGACTAAGACAGGAATGGATTCGGTCTAAATGGAAGAGCAAACTCCGTGACATTGAGCCGAACTCTCGTCCCCAGGCAATTTTGCATTGGAGCAAGCGAGTGCCCAACGGCGAAGTCGAGGCCATTACTCTAGACGTCGAGCCTGGAATTGTCGTGCCGCTGCTCCTCTTGCGCCCGGCAGCGTCTCTTAAGAAGCGGGTGCCAATCGTGGTTGGCGTGTCGGAAGGGGGAAAAGAGGGATTCCTTGCGGCTCGCAGCCACGAGATCGAAGGCCTGCTCAAAGCGGGATTGGCCGTCTGTTTACCTGACGTACGCGGCACAGGAGAAACCTCACCCACTCCGCGGCGCGATCCCGACGGCGATACCATCGACGGTGATGAAATTGTCCTTTCGTCGACGGAGCTGATGCTGGGCCAGACGTTGCTGGGGCAACGACTCAAGGACTTGCGAACCGTGCTGGCATATCTACGGAGTAGACCGGATATCGATTCGGGACGGCTTGGCTTGTGGGGGGACTCCTTTGTGCCTGTCAATCCGGCCCACTTGTTAATTGATGAGCAGCCCAACTGGCAGATTGGCCCTGAAATTCAACATCAAGCTGAGCCCCTGGGGGGCTTGCTGGCGCTGCTGGGCGCCCTTTACGAAAACAATCTCCGCGCTATTGCGATTCGCCGCGGATTGAGTAGTTACTTGTCGATTCTGGAGGACCGTTTCACTTATGTTCCTGAAGATATCATTGTGCCCGGTATCTTGGAGGATGGAGATATTGCCGATGCGACCGCGGCGCTCGCACCCCGGCCACTTCTGATCGAGGGCCTGGTCGATGGGCGCAATCGTGCGGTTTCCGAAGACGTTCTGCGCCAGGAGATAGGCCCGGTCTATAAGGCTTACCAGGAAAAGTCTCCTGATGCTCTTACAGTGCGCAGTGGTGAGCCGATCTCGGACTTTGCCGAATGGTTCCGCGGGCACATGTGACTGCACACCCAGGTTGACAAGATGAGAAGCTTTCCCGCAGATCGGAGACCAAGTGATCCGGACAAAAACCGATTGCCTGATAAGCGGCGCCAGCTGGCGAGTTTTTGGGCTTAGCACCGTCATCGCTACGATCCTTCTCATCGTTGGCCTTAACTCGGCACCTTATGCCGCGCCGAAAGCGGTTGACATTCCGCCGCCAGCGTGGTTAAAAGATGAACCACTGGTCATCACGGGCAATTGGGACAGCATGCCGATCTTTCGCCGCCGCGTAGGTGGAAATACGACCTGGCAGGAAGACGAGTACCGCAAGGAGTGGACCGAAGAGACCGTCGGAAAACTGAAGGACCTTGGCGTAACTATGGAGGTTATTCATTTCTACAAGGGATTCGGGCTGGCAGCGGAGAAACAGCACATCGGCGAGGCGACGAAACTCGCAGCGCTGCTGCACAAATACGGCATTCGCGTGGGCACATATATCGGTAGCACCATTGCATATGAGACATTTCTCGCGGAGCAGCCGGATGCGGCAGAATGGTTCGTTCCGGACTTTCTAGGCCGGCCAGTCTTCTACGACAACCAAACTTTCAGAAAACGCGTTTACTTCATGCATCCCGGATATCGCGCGTATATGAAGCGGGTTCTGCGACTGGCAGTTGAGGACCTCAAAGCTGACGAAATCGATTTCGACAATACGAGCATGCAGGCTGAACCGCCGATCTTCCTACACCCACTCGCCGTTGAGGATTTCCGCAGATATTTGCAAAAAAGGTATACCCCTGAAGTCCTGACGCGCCGGTTCGGGTTTTCCGAGATGAGATTCATCCTTCCGCCTCGATATGACAGGCCGCTCACAGTCATCGACGACCCGCTCTTCCAGGAATGGGCGGATTTTCGTTGCCATCAGCTTGAGGCCTATTATGCGGAGCTCGCTACGTTTATTCGCAGCTTGAATCCGAATGTGGCGATCGCGACGAATCCGCATTCCGGCATCTCCGGGCGGAATACCGTGTGGGACCAGGGCGTTGATTATCCTGGCCTGGTGCGCAGCATGGACATTGTCTGGACGGAGGAAGGGAACGAAGCCGGTGTATCTTCTGATGGCGTCCTGATCTCGAAAATCCGCACGTACAAGATGGCGACAACACTCCAAAAGAGGGTCTTGACGTACACCGCGGGCAGCCGAGGTGGAAAACTGCAGATGGCCGAATCGATGGCGTACAACCGTCAGGGCCTCGGCATGATTGGTGGCGGCCTTGCGGGCTATGATTTCCCGCATGACCAGCAAAAGTATGTCGATTTCTTCCACCGGAATTTTGCAGATTACCGCAGTGTGGAAAACGTCGCAGATGTCGCCGTGCTCCACTCCCACGCAAGCATGGGATTCAACAACGACCTGCCGTGGCAGAGTGCTATGCTCTTGGAACAGGCCCTTATACAGGCTAGCGTCCCGTTCGACATCATCTTTGACGACAATCTCCGGGACCTCAGCCGCTACAAAGTCTTGGCGCTGGCCGATCAGGAATGTCTCAGCGACGAGCAATTGCAGTTGATCCGGAACTTCGTGCGCGGAGGTGGCGGACTGGTTGCAACTGAGAGTACTTCGCTTTATACAGAATGGCGCGAGCGGCGGCGCAATTTTGGATTGAACGATCTTTTCCGCGTCACAGCCCCGCCATGGCGCGGATTGCACGTTCCTGAGGAGATCTTGCCGGGCGGTCCAGTACGAACCGATCTCGGCCGTAGCCGTGTCGTGTATATCCCGGAAATCAAGCCAGCCCTGGCGAAGCCTCCGTCAATGCCCATGACCAGTAAATACTGGAAGCTTCCCCTCAATTGGCTAGAGCTGATCAGCGAACTGCGATGGGCGGCAGGCGGTAGCTTTTCGCTCGAGATCAAGGCTCCCGTGACGGTAACTTCGGAATTGCTGGAGACCGCCGGAAGGTTGTCCGTCCATTTGCTGAATTACAATGCTGAACGCCAGCCAGAAGTTGACGGTATCGAGTTGACACTGAAGGTCCCGGCAGGACGCATTGTAACGAGCGTCGACTTGCTGTCGCCGGACGACGACCGGACCCAGCAGTTGCATTACACAGTTATGGGCCAGGCAGTCATTACCCGCGTGCCTCCGATTAACATCTACAGCCTGATAAGAGTGAGTCTGTTGTGATTTTGGCGAACCGCAACATCTGGATTGCGTTGGCTTTGGTCTCCGCCGCGCTACTCGAATCGTCATGGTCTGTGATCTCTGTACAGAATGCGAAACCGAGGTCCCGGCCGGAATGGCTGCATGACGTCCCAATCGTGCTGGTTTCAAATCACGACAGCATGCCCATTTTTCGACGTCGCGTGGGCGGAAACAACACATGGCAAGAAGAAGACTACGAAAGAGAGCACACCGAAGAGGCCATTCGCAAGCTGAAGGAACTGGGTGTAACTGTGGTCATCACGCATTTCTATAAGGGATTCGGTTTGGAGGCGGAACGGGAGCACCAACAGAAGGCGCTCGTACTCGCCGCGTTGGTCAAAAAATATGGCATGAAGCTGGGCGTGTACGTCGGCAGTACCATCGCTTACGAAACGTTTCTTGCCGAGCAGCCTGAAGCGGAGTCTTGGTTTGCCCCTGACTATCTGGGTCAACCCGTCTTCTACGACAACCAGACATTTCGCAAGCGTGTGTACTTTATGCATCCGGGCTATCGGGAATACATGCGCCGCGTACTGCAATTGGCTGAAAATGAGTTCCACGCGGACCTGATTCATTTCGACAATACGAGCATGCAGGCTGAGCCGGCCATTTTCCAACACCCCCTCGCCATCGAGGATTTCCGCTCGTTTCTTAAGGCAAAATACACGCCCGCTGAACTGGAAAAGCGTTTTGGTTTTTCCGATGTCCAGTTCGTGCTCCCGCCGAAGTATGACAGGCCGCTCGGCGCGATTGACGATCCGCTGTTTCAGCAGTGGGCCGACTTCCGATGTGTACAACTGACCCGGTATTACGCGGAAATGGAAGATCTGCTACGGAGTGCAAATCCGCAGGTGGCAGTTGAGAGCAATCCGCACTCGGGCATCTCCGGGCGGAACACGATCTGGGAGCAAGGCGTGGACTATCCCAGGCTGCTCGCCCATATGGACGCGGTCTGGACGGAGGAGGGCGACCCGGCGGGAGTGACCGCGGAAGGAATTCTGGTGAGCCGGATTCGTAGCTTCAAGATGGCGACTACGTTGCACAACACGTTATTCGCAGCGAGCGGTGGACCGAGCGGCAACACTTTGCAGTTGGCTGAATCACTGGCATTCAACCGGCAATGCATCGGCGATCTGGGGGGTGTGCTCGCCGGCTACGACACGCCGGAGGATCAGAGGCGATATGTGCAGTTCTTTCATCGGAACTTCGAGCAGTACCGCGGCGTGGAGAACATCGCCGACGTGGCGGTGCTGCACTCTTTTGCGAGCATGGGTTTCAATAATGATCGGCCCGCAGTCAGCACGATATTGCTCGAACAGGCGCTGATCCAATCCAGAATCCCGTTCGACATCATCTTCGACGACAATCTCAATGACCTCTCGAAGTACCGCGTGCTGGCGCTTGCCGACCAGGAGTGCCTCGATGACCCACAGATGAACCTCATCCGAAGGTTTGTCGCGAACGGCGGCGCGGTGGTCGCGACCGAGTACACATCACTCTTCACTAATTGGCGGGAGCGCAGACGCGATTTCGGACTCAAGGATTTGTTTCATGTAGGCGCGCCCGCATGGGAGGAGGCCAGGGCCCGTGATCAGTTTCCCGCCACTGGACCGGTCCTGAATGAGATTGGCCGTGGCCGCGTAGCCTACATCCCGGAGATCAAACCGGCGATCGAGAAGCCAATGGGCGCCCGCATGACGAGCCAGTATTGGAAACTGCCGGTGAACTGGCGGGAAGTGGTCGAGACGGTCCGGTGGGCCGCTCGAGGTGATTTTTCTCTCCAGGTGAATGCGCCGCTTACCGTGATTGCAGAGCCCATGGTGCAACGGCAAACCAAGAAACTGCTGGTGCACCTCGTGAATTACAATGTCGCCGCGAATCCCGAAGTATCGAACCTGGACGTGAAGTTCCAGCTGCCTGCTGGCGCATCTGTGGCGAAGGTAACGCTGCTTTCGCCCGATCGCGCGAATGTCGTGACGTTGCCGCATAACTCCATGGGTGGGGTATTGGCGTTTACAGTGCCTCGCCTGGCGACCTATGATCTGACGGTAATTCAATTGAAATAGCGAGGCGCGCAATTGTTCTCTTACTGGAGGCTAAGCTGGCACGGTCTGCGGATCCGCATGCACGCACCGTCGAGGTTGATTATCGCGTGGCCCCAGGCCTGGCCCGAATGGATGGCAATTGGCCGGCGCTATTCGCCGCGAGCGACGGCACGGTCTACATCGGTCTTGCCTATCACGGAGCCGATGGCCACTTCGGCTCTTACGATCCAACGGCTCGCGCTAATTGTCCACTGTCCCCATGAGTGATCGCAGAACATTTCTAAAGAAAGCGGCAGCGGTCTCCCTCGCGCCGCGTCTGCTATCGCTCGTGGCGAAAGAGGAACCGGTCCGCCCCTATGGCGCAGAGATGCCGGACAGCCTGCTAACGTATCTAGCGCAAAAAACCAACGCACTGGCGGCGGAATGGAATCGGAAGCGGGATCAGATCCACACGCCAGCCGAGTTGGAAAAGCGCAATGGTTTCGTCCGGTCCAAGTGTATCGAGATGATCCATGGCTTACCCGAACGGACGCCCCTCCATCCGGTCATCGTGAGAGTGCATGAGCGGGACGGCTATCGCATCGAGAACATCATGTTCCAGAGCCGTCCGAACTTCTGGGTGACTGCGAGCCTTTACGTGCCGACTTCTGGTAAAGAGCCGTTTCCCGGGATCATTTCTCCCTGCGGCCACGCTGCGGAGGCCCGGCTCTATCCTCCCTATCAATTCATGTACATGGGCCTGGTGAAACAAGGTTTCGTGGTCCTGGCATACGATCCGATTGGACAAGGGGAACGGCGGTATTTCTGGAACCCGCGGACGAAACAGAACGAGATTGGCGGCCCCGTGACGTGGGAGCATTCCCTTCCCGGCCAACTGCTACTGTTGATCGGAGAGGACCTCACGAATTACCGCATTTGGGACGGCATGCGGGCCATTGATTACCTGCTGACGCGCCCGGAGGTTGATTCGCAGCGGATCGGCTGCTGCGGCCAGTCCGGCGGAGGCACACTCACACTATTTATCAGTGCGCTGGATGAGCGGGTCCAATGTGCTGCAGTGCACGAGGGTGGCACGGATGACAAATGGCCGGTCGCGATACGGCCCGAGACAGTGCTTGGCACGGGCGATACCGAACAACATTTCTTTCCCGCTGCCATCTACGGAATCGATTCGTGCGACCTGCACATCGCGATTGCTCCACGGCCGCTGCTGGCTTCAGTCGAGCACTTCAATCCCGCTTTCAATTCGGCTGCTCACGACATCAAAGCGCGCTATGAACTGCTCGGCCTCCCAGAGAGATTCGCCACAGTCGAGGCCGCCGATCCGCATGATATGACCATGAAACTGCGCTTGGCCAACACGGATTGGTTCTGTCGCTGGTTTTACAACCGAAGAGGCCCGGATATCGAGCCGGACTTCCGGTTGGAAAGCGCAGCGGACATGAACTGCACGCCCCTCGGATCGGTCCGGTATTCCGGCCAAGGCCAGACTATCTATTCGCTCATTCTTGGGAAACAGGCGAAGCTGCCGCCCACCGGCGCTGCATCGACCGTCGACTTGCGGGAGAAAATCCAATCGCTGCTCCGCTATCGAAGAGTCGAAGGCCCGCTAGGACCCCGGCACCTCGCCACCACACCGCGCAGGCGCTACCAGATTGAAAAGCTGGAATTCCTTTCCGAGCCTGGCATCTACATCCCGGCTTGGGTTCTTATTCCTGACCAGCGCGCAGCGGATCGCTCCGCCATCATTTATGTGAGTGAGAGTGGCAGGGACACAGACGGGCTCGAGTTCGGTGTGTTAGAGCGCTTGACGCAGACCGGCAATCTGGTCATCGCGCCAGATGTGCGCGGGATTGGCGAGACGAGGCCACCGCATCCGGATGACGGCGGACTCGGTTTATATCGCCACCTCGATGACGCGGAAACCACTATGCAGTATATGGCATGGGAAATCAACGAGTCGCTGTTCGGAATGCGCGTGCAGGATGTCGTGCGAAGCGTGGATTACGCACTCAGCCGCCCGGACGTAGATCGCGCCGCGGTACGGATGATCGGCAAAGGCATGGGTGCGCTTTGGGTCCTCTTTGCGGCTGCACTGGATACAAGGATTTCACAAGCCATTTGTGAAGGTGGGCTGCTTTCCTATCGCACTTTGACCTCGTCGGACCGCTATTTGCACGGAGCCGATATTTTCATCCCGGACATATTGAAGGATTTCGATCTTCCCCAGGTTGCGGCGGCGGTGGCAGACCGCCGCCTGGCAATCTTCGCGCCGGTGGATGCGATGAAATCGGCTGTGGATGAGAGTACCGCGCGGCAGGCGTACTATCGAACGGCTGAAGCATACAGAGACAGAGGTCGGCCCGACAATTTTGTGGTGACCTCCCGGTGCAGTGAGATGAAGAAAGCCGAACAATACATCCAATTCTTC
>QHZP01000081.1:0-3717 GCA_003224715.1 Acidobacteriota bacterium
CATAGCGGGTCAGACCGCAGGGTGCGGCAGGGCCGAAATGCGTCAGAACGGGCATGAGATCGCCAGTCCGTTGGTGGCCCTCGATGACGTCGTGCACCTTGCCGTAGACGCCACCGTAAACCGCGTGAATGAGGCCGTCGCGCCGGCCGACGTCCGGTTGCTGGAAGAAAGTGGCGGTGAGAATCCGCTCACCTCCCGGCGTGAAAGTGACGTCTACCGGATTGTCCATCCCACCCGTCATCACGGGCTCCACCAGGGAGTCGCCGGGGCGGCGCCGGAAGATGTGAGCTGCGCGCGTAACGAAGGGCGGCTTGCCGGGACGTTCGTAGGATTGTTTTCCGAACGCACCTTTGCACCAATAAATCCATCCGTCGGGGCCAAGATAAGGCCCGTGCAAATCGTTGGCGCAGGTGGTGAGCGTTTTCCCCTGGAACCATTCTTCGCGCTGGTCCGCGACTCCATCTCCATTCGTGTCGGTGAGTTTCCAGATGCTCGGCGGCGCGGCGACGTAGAGTGATCCATCGAACCACATCGTCCCTTCGGGGAACATCATTTTGTCAGCGAACACAATACTCTTGTCGAACCGGCCGTCGCCGTCCGTATCTTCCAGCCGCACGATCCGGTGAGGCTTCTGCTGTAGCTGGATCTCAACCTTGTCATTTGAGCCGGAAGAGTCAGCCACGTAGAGCCGGCCCAGTTCGTCGAAGTCCGCCACGATGGGGCGGTCCACCAGCGGCGGGCCGGCAACGCGTTCGACCTCGAAGCCATCAGGTACCTTCAGAATCAGTTCCCGGGACCTGGATCTGACAATGACATACCAGTACACCAGCCCGGCTGTGATCACTACAGCCAGCCCGGCCAGGAGTCCATAAATGAGCTTGGATTTCATAGTTTCCCACCGGCCATAAATTTTTTCCACTCAGAAAGGATGGCCACCCTTCTGGAAGCAATCAAAAGTGACGTGCAAAACCCGCTACGGCCTGGCTCGGGTCGCCACACAGGATGTGAGGTATGCATCATTTCAGCGGTCTGATTTCAATGTTTCGATAAAAGACCTCGGCGCCTTCGGCCTGCAACATAATGCGACCGGCCTTCAGAGGAATGAACTTGCCGGGGGCCTGAGGATCCGGCTGAAGAATGTTCCAGCAACGGTTGTTGATCTTGCCGTTGACGAGGTGTGTGGCACGGTCACCCTCCACGATCGCTTCGATCGTGTTCCAACCATCCATCTCGTACGTCCCACTCTTAACGATACGGGAAATCCAGTCACCCCCTTGGGAACGTTCCACACCGCCGTCAGCCGGTTCAAGGAAGGCCGACCCGGCCCATTGCTTGGGCTCATCGGGAACAAGGCGCTTGGGGTCCAAGGTAGACGTGACCCGGGTGTTGACCGTGAAAATGTCGCCCGCGTCGCCTTCCTGGATTTGCAGTTCCACGCTGCACGGCCACACTGTGTCCGGACCAACCACGTGATAGAGAAGGCCGGAGTCTCGCTTGTCCTGGGCGCGCGGCACGAAGCGCTTGGTCCCCCACCGGTATTCGAGCCGCAGGTGATAATCGGCGTACTCGTTTTCCGTAGCGACGTAACCGAACGGCATTTTTGTGCCTTCCTCCGCGTCTTTGTAAATGTGAATGACCCCGTCGTGAACCTGAAACACTTTCTCAGGGTCGTTGTTCCTACCCTTCCCTTCGAGGTAGGTAAACCAGCCTTCGAGGTTTCGCCCATTGAAAAGACGTGCGAACTCAAGCGTGGCCGTGAAGAGCAGTAGCAAAAGCAAAATTCTCATGCGGTCGTTGTGTCTGTAAAAAGGCGAGGGCACGAATTCTCTAATTAGCCCGTCGAGCAGACGGAAACGAGAATTTCCCTGTCGTTTTCTCAACTCACGCCCCTCACCAGGGAGCCTTCTCAAGGCTCCCATGCTCTCCCCGTCTGGGCGGGGAGAGGAAGAAGGCTGGAAATGGGGCCTCAAACCCAGGGTTCTGCTGGTACTCCACCCTGATAGGCTACTAATACGCCCCCTGACGGGCTTGGACAAAACACGCAGCCATTCTGACTCCTGACTTCTTGTCGCAGCCAGCGGTGCAGTTAGGTTGCGGAGCCAGGGATATCAGGGGCGAAGCCCCTGGCTAGTTTCACATGACTCATTAAGGCAATGATACCAATCAACCTGGCAAGACGCTTGAGCCCTGCCGCGTAGGCTAACACCAGAAACAGAGTGGTTTCAACATTTTTTCGAAGGGGGCATGGCAGAAGATCACCGTTTCCTACCTCTGGCCTGATCGGGTATGCTGTGTCGGGAAGTTATGCCTTGCTATAGCCTTCGAAAAATTTGGAGGGTGCTATGGATGGTTGGGCGGCTGCTCTCGGCGGCCATCTATTCGTTTCCTAAACCGACAGACCAGAAGAACGCCTTGCCGGCGCCGCCGCATACCGGACCGGTTGCTCGTATTGCCGCCAGCACGCCTACTTTCTATAGGGATGTGCTTCCCATCCTCGAACAGCACTGCCAGAGCTGTCATCGGGCCGGCGCGATCGGCCCGATGCCTTTGGTGACCTATGGCCAGACGCGACCTTGGGCCCGGATGATCCAGGAAGCCGTGCGTTTGAAGAAAATGCCGCCCTGGTTTGCCGATCCGCGCTACGGACACTTCTTGAACGATCCGTCGCTCACCGCGCAGCAGATTGAAACGCTCTCATCCTGGACCGACGCGCCAGCCGGTGACCCTCACGACGCGCCGGCACCGCGGCAATGGACGGACGGATGGAATATCCCGCAGCCAGACCTCGTGGTGCGGATGCCGAAGCCGGTAGAGATCCCGGCACACGGTGACATCGAATACACGTTTGAAATTGTGCCCACCTGCTTTTCTCGGGACATGTGGGTGCAAATGTCGGAGATCCGCCCTTCGAGCCGGCAGTCCGTCCATCATGCGGTTGTCTACATTCGCCCGCCAGACTCCCGATGGTTGCGACACGCCCCGGCCGGCGTGCCGTTCACGGCGTCGAGTCTAACCGGCGAGCAGGATCGGCGTGGTGCTCATGCGACCGACAGCGACATGCTCTTGGTGTATGCGCCGGGCAGTTCACCCGATCACTGGCCCAACGGTATGGCCAAGTTGGTTCCGGGCGGGTCGGATCTAGTATTCCAGATGCACTACACGACAAACGGCCATCTGGGAAGTGATCAGACGAGCACTTGGAATCGTCTTGACCTTGCAGTTGACCAACGACAGTTTTGTCATTCCGCCCGGCGCTGACGACTATCGCGTGGAAGTGCACGGCACTTTGCCGAACGACGCCACGCTACTCAGTTTATTTCCGCACATGCATCTGCGGGGGAAGCGGTTTGAATACAACCTCATTCATCCGGACGGAGGTATCGAACCGCTGCTGCTGGTGAACTACCACTTCCACTGGCAGTTGAGCTACCGGCTGGCCGAGCCAAGGTTCCTCAAAGCCGGCACGAGGCTCCAAGCTGTCGCCTGGTTCGACAACTCGAGGGACAATCCGCACAATCCCGATCCGAAAAAAACAGTGACCTGGGGCAGCCAGACTTACGACGAGATGATGGTCGGCTTCTTCGATGTTGCGGTGCCGGCGAATGTTGATAAGTGGCATTACTTCATTCGCGAGCCGCGATGAGGTGAAATGAACGGGCGAAGAAGGATCCCTTTGGAACCAGAGATCTGTTGGCGTATGATTCATGGACTCAACTG
>QHZP01000081.1:3737-16005 GCA_003224715.1 Acidobacteriota bacterium
AAGGAATCAGAACCAGCCATGACTCAGATTCTGCGAGGTCAAGTCGTCGCTCTGTTTGCTTTTGACGTTGGTTTCGAAGTTTCATTGGATCGGCTGGGCGGGCTCTTTACTGCACTGCCCGCACCGCGCCTCACACAAAAGAAACAGACGCCGGCGTACCTGCAGTATGCCAGGCCTCCCCGAGTCGTGAGTTTGGGACTGACCGACCCTCTGCTCGCCACACCCGGCAGTGTTCAGGCGATGGTCTTCGACTTTGGAGCGGCCAGCATCGCTTATCGTTGGCCCCTGGCGACGCCCGGAGAGCAGCCGCACTTGCAAGATCTTCCTCGACTGAGCCAGGAACTCTACAGCCTTAACCTTGAAATCCAGGCCAGAACCCATGTGCAGCATGTCATGGAGACGATTCGTCCGGCCATTGTGCGGCCCGAGTTGTCAGCGCTGGTCGAGGATTACTACTTGTTCATCATTGAGGAATTTGATCAACCCTGGCGAGCGGAAGACTTATTGGCGCAACATCGCTCGACGCTGGCGCAGGTCCTGCGCTTTGAAACGCAGCCTTTGAGTCGAGAACAACAGGAAGAAGCATTAGCTCAGCGGATTGCTTATTTTCAGAACGATCTGGCCCTGATAGATTGGAATGCGGCCATCATTTATGACCGGGACTATTGGGACGCCGCCAATGTGTTGGAATTGCTCAACGTCGAATTGCTGGAAGCCCGCTTCATCGATGCCGAGCTAGACAAGCGAATCAGCGAGTATCAGGGCTTGGTACCAAAACCAAGGAAATGGTCGTTACCATTCGAAACACCGTATGAGAAGACAATTCAGGAACTGGCCGAGTTGCGTATCGAGTCTCTGGTTCTGGCAAAACGAGTCGAAAACGCCCTCAAACTCATTGGCGATCTTTACCTGGCGCGGATTCACAATGCCGCCACGGCTCGATTCTATTTGCCAGACTGGGAGACTGCCATTTCTCGCAAACTCGACATCATTGCCTACTTCTACCAGTTGCTCAGCGACCGCGTCCGGACCGCTCAAAGCCATACACTGGAACTGATCGTCATTGTCCTGATTCTTGCTGAAATTGTTATGGCCATTTTCAGATGAGTTGCCCATTCTGCCAAAGTTGCCACAGTGCCTGGCGATGAAAATTATTCCCCTCCACGGGAGGGGAGTTGTGAAGAAATTGGGAGGGCGAGCCTCCTGGCGAGTCATTGCCCCAGCGAGTTCTGCCCCATGAAGCTCGGCGGGGGCCTCGCCCTCCCAATTTCCGCCGGTTTTTAGTTTTTTCACACCTTCAGGGGTGCGTGTCGGTTGTCCCGAAGGTTGACGCCTTCTGCCCCTCCTCAGAGGGGATTGCGATAGAATCCCAAGTTGGAAAGGAGACACCTTCTATGCGACGTTTAGTACTATTGCTTGTCGTCTGCACGGTCGCTTTTTCCGCTCAGACGAGGAAAATCCTCCTGGACAGTAACGATCCTATCTTGCTGAAGGAACTACAGAGCGCCTCTCCCGAGGCGAGGATCGTCCCGGTCACGGACAAAAGCGTGATGCAGGAGATCGGCGACGCCGACGCCTTCATCGGTAACATCAGGCCGGAAGAGGTCCGTGCCGGCAAGAAACTCCAATGGGTGCAGGTGATGAGCGCGGGAGTTGAGCATGTCCTCCACCTCTCCGGCGGGAACGATCTTCGCGACAGTAACATCATCCTGACCAACAATCAGATCGTGCAGGGCCCAGAGATCGCCGACCATGCTATAGCTATGTTGCTGATGCTGACCCGGCATCTCTACACTTTCTACGGGCACAAGCAGCAGGAGCTGTGGCAGCCGCCGCGGCCCTACCCGGGCATAGAGCTGAACGGCCGCACGGCGGTGATCATCGGCGTCGGTGGCATTGGGACACAGATCGCCTTCCGCGCCTGGGCTCACGGAATGTACGTGATCGGTGTCGATCCGGAGGACATTCCCTATATGCCGGTCATCAGGAAGATCGTCAAGCCCGACCAGCTCGACGAGGTTCTCCCGGAAGCCGACGTCGTATTCGTCTCAGCTCCGCACACCCCCCTGAGCCACAAGATGATGGGCGCCCGACAATTCGAGCTGATGAAAAAGGATTCCTACTTCATCGCCGTCAGCCGCGGCGGGCTGTACGACCTCAGCGGTCTCGTCAAGGCTCTCGAGAGCAAACGTCTCTCGGGAGCGGGCGTCGACGTAACGGATCCGGAGCCGCTGCCGAAAGGCCACCCGCTCTGGAAGTTTGAGAACGTCATCATCACGCCCCACATCGCCGGAAGGTCCGACAAAGACCGGGCCCGTATGGTCGGCACCATCAAAGAAAACATACGCCGGTTCGTCGAGGGCAAACCGCTCATCAATGTCGTCGACAAACAGAAGGGGTATTAAAAGGAAGATTTCGAGCAAATGCCACTGGGGTAGGGCGAGTGGTCGCTCATGCACGGAGTGGTCAATGCGAAGCATTAACCCCCGGATTTTGGACGTTTTTATTCCCCAAAGGGGATTAGTAAGCCAGCCCTATAAGGGTTGCGGCCCAGCCGCCACCCTGGGTTAGGTATCATGATGAATTCCCATCCCTGAAAGGGATGACTCAAGTTTGGACATTTGCAGCACCGAAGAACGCGGTTAACCCTCACCCGTCGCTTCGCGCCACCCTCCCACCAGGACCCCCACCAGGAGAGGGAGAACAATAAATGGGGGTGTGGCTCAGATCGACGTTTCCTGCCACGCCGTTACCCTGTGTCATGAAACGTCTGTTTGTTAGCCTTCAAGTCAGCGCTCTAATCCGTGGATCTCTCCCTCGCCCTTGGGGAGAGGATGGTCCGCCATCCGGCGGACCGGGTGAGGGTCAACCCACGGGAATTGCTCCTCAAAATGTCCAAACTTCAAGCGCAATCATCGGGATTGCCGATGAATCTAATCGAGTGCGAGCGGAACAAGCCTTCAAGAAATCAACAAATGCCGCGAGTTGCTTCAATTCGAAAATGTCCACACTCCAACGGTCCCATGCATCGAATCACTCAAATTACGATCACCGCAATTTTCCGACAGTGTGCCCTTGCTCACAAAGGGCAGATCCTCGGCGATTTGCTCAACCGAATAGAGTCAGACGTTTGCCTTTGCCCTCTTGGATCAGTTCTTCATTGAGGCGAGATCCGTGCGGCCCAGCCGCCGCCCTCCGCCAATTTGATCTTGAGTTTGGTGGTTTTGGTAACCTGATTCTTCACTTTCGTGTAGTCACTGCCATAACGATTGGCATTCACACCATCCTGGTAAGCTTCCATCTGGAAGCGGCCCTCTGGCAGGAATGAAAAGTCAACCTCCAGTTCACGGGCCGTCCAGTCAGTCATCGCGCCAACATACCACTCCCGACCTTTTCTGCGGTCAATGACATACGGTAGGCACGGGAGCCAGAAACTCCATGGCTTCCGGTTCACGCAGGTAATTGGAAGGGTTGTCAGCCAGCATCTGCAGCGGGCTTTCGTAGACGACGTACATGGCGAGCTGCTGGCAACGCGTGCCCAGGCTCATAGGTCGTTCGAAGATATGGGCAAAATTCGTCTTGGCAGCGTTTACCATCGCGCCTGGTGTGTAATCCATCGGCCCCATCAACATCCGGGTGAACGGAAGCGTGACATTGTGTTCTGGCTCGGCAGCATCACTCCACTTGCAGTGTTCCAGGCCCATGACACCTTCCGTCGAGATCAGGTTGGGCCAGGTCCGCGTCATCGTGGCTGGTCTGATCGCGCCATGAAAATCAACCAGCATCTTGCGCTTCGCCGCCTCGCGGCAGACTTTGTGATAAAAGTTGATCACGGGCTGATCGTCACGCTGCATGAAATCAACCTTGATCCCTTTGATGCCCCATCTCTCGAACTGATTCAGGGCCGCTTCAAGTTGATCGTCGAGCGTCTTCCAGACCACCCATAGAATAATGCCGACTTTCTTCTGCCTGGAGTAAGCCGTTAGTTCTGCCATATCCATCTCAGGAACGACCTGGAGCAAATTGCCGAGTTTGTACCAGCCTTCGTCCAAGATGACGTACTCGATGCCGTATTTCGCCGCAAAGTCGATGTAGTACTTGTAGGTCTTGGTATTGACGCCGGCTTTGAAATCTACCCCGTAGAGGTTGTTCGCATTCCACCAGTCCCAGGCGACCTTTCCAGGTTTGATCCAGGATGCATCTTGCACCTGCGACGCTTTGGCCAGGAGATAAACCAGCTGATTCGTCAGAAGGTCTCCGTCCTTGCTGGCAATGCCGATTAATCGCCAGGGAAATGTGCGCGTCCCTCCCGTCACGGCGAGGTAGCCCGCCGTCTGGGTGATTTTGAGGTCACGATCTTTAGCCAGTTCCTGCTTGAGCGGATAAGGTGGGAAAACGGCTGACAGGCTGTTGCTGCTGTTTCCCCGCAGCCACAGGCCAGGATAGTCTTCGACGTCTGATTCGCAGATTGCCAATTTGATCCCATTTCTCGCATCCACGACCCCCGGCAGGCTCGCTATCGCTGTCGAGGCGATGTTCTTGAGCGGAAGATAAATAAAATGTCTTTCGTTATGTGAAAAGAAGCTCTCTTCCTTCGGGTAGTAAACCCTGTAATCTCCGGCAAAGTTGAAGTTGACCTCTTCGCCGTAAACCTTCACTTCCCGCTGAGGCAGTGATGTCTCCAGCCGGTAGGCCACGCCTTCGTTGTAGGCGCGGAAAAGGATGGCGTAATTGCCTTCCATTTCCAGCCGAGCCTCATTGTAGTTTTCACGAATTTTCGCGAACTTCTGCCGAACCACAGGTTCGATTTCCTGATCGACCCTGCGTTCCTTCACGGCTTTGACCTGCGGCTCCACTCCCAGCGTTGTGCGATCAATATTGATGGAAAGAGTGCAATCTTGAAGGAGAGCCTTCTGATCAAGCAGAATGCTGTATCTGATGCGGTCGGCAATTCGGATTTTGACCAGGATCCTCCGATCCGGAGAAAGCAGGTTGTAGCTCGACTCCGCCCTGACGAGGCATCCCACCCATAAGAGCCGCGGCAGAACCAAGGCGGCCAGCAATCCTCGTTTCACGAAGGTTGAAGATCGGCTCATCCGGGTTACACCTCTTCAAAGTTTGTTACATTTCGGGCGACGAAACTTTGAAGGCCTCGGGCACTCAAAAAATCGAACGGATTAAGATACCATAGAATTAGCCACCCTCAGATGGACTCTCCCCTCGCCCTTTGGGAGAGGGGCCGGGGGTGAGGGTTTGGAGCTAAATGCGAGAGTGTAGCTCGATTCAACTTCGGAATTCCGGTTTGCAGTCAAGCTGGGTGGGACGGGCGGCCTGGCGGCTGGCCACCGGCATAGCGAGTGCGGGCCAGCTCCGCCTCTTTTGTCAGGTTTTGGACCGCCAAGGTCGTTTCACGTACCATCAGCATGCAACCGGAAACCAGTCCGGTGACGCCCAAACCGCCGGTGGCGAGCCCGACCACCGCGGCTGCATGAAACGCAACGCGCTGGTCGTAAAAGGCCAGTGCCGATCCCACCACTGAAATCAGGGCGGCTGCGGCAAACGAGCCGAGGCACGCATAAAAGATGCGAAGCGCTTTGAGGAGCAACTGGGCACGTACCTGCAGCCTTTCCAGTTGGCTGAGCCGTACCTGGTATTCCGAAGTTCCCACCTCCAGGGAAGCTATCTCCGCCGTAATAACCCGCGTTCGATCCACTACGCGAGCGATGCGATTGCCGGTGCCCAGGCATAGTACGGAACAAGCGTTGGTAAGGATGGCCGGAGCCACCACGGCCGTCAATACAGCAAACGGATTGTCATTCAGAGCAGACATAGCAGCCGGTTTGGCTAGTGGCCTTGAGCCCGAATTCCGAAGTTGAATCGAGCTACACTCTCGCATCTAGCTCCAAACCCTCACCCCCGGCCCCTCTCCCAAAGGGCGAGGGGAGAGTCCATCCAATTTTTTGTTCCCTCTCCTCATGGGAGAGGGTGCCCAAATGCTTGTCAAGCGCCCAAAATGGCCGGGACGAGCTCCCTTGCTTAGGGCGTTGCGGCTGGGTGTTTTGGTAGACCCGCCCAGAGCAGATCACGATGAACGGAACGCAAGAACTATTAGGTCATTGGGCCACTCGGACCCCAACTTCATCCAGGTGCCGTAGCAAGTCGGCTGGGTCTTGGTACACCCGATAGGCTCCTGCGCGCTCGAGTTCGTCCTGGCCGTAGCCTCCCGAAAGGAGCCCCACTCCCAGCGCTCTGGCTCGGCGGGCAGCCAACAGGTCCCACACACTGTCTCCCACCACAACCGACGCGCTCATGGAAACCCGCAGACGCTGGGCAGCGACAAGAAACAAGTCCGGGTCCGGCTTAGCGTGAGACACCTGATCTCGAGTGATGACGGGCACTTCAGAACTGATTCCTAGCGACTCCAAAGCGGGTTTGGCTGTTTCCAGCCGTCCGCTAGTTGCGATGGCCCAGGGCACCTGGGCTTGGGATAAGTAATTCAGCAGTTCCCGCGCACCAGGCAAAGGGCGAACCTGCGTCACTTGACGGACGTAGGCTTCCGCATGGAGTCGTTGTATGCGTGCCACCTCTTCGGCCGTTACGCCACCTCCCGTCTCCCGAAGCAACGCATTCACAAACAGTCCTCCACTCATCCCGATACGACGGTGGATGCGCCACACCGAGAGATCGATGCCGGCCTGTTCGAGCGCCTCCCGCCAGGCGAGAACATGTTGGTACACGCTGTCCACCAGCGTGCCATCCAGGTCGAATAAGAAGGCGAGACCTTCCCTGGCTAACCCTTCGTCCGGATGGCTGGGTCTTAATCCTGGCGGCACAACGCCCTCGGGCTTAGTTGGATCCATGACACTCCTCAAAATCCCACTGACAAAGGGGAACCGCGGTGGTGCTGGGGCTGTCGCGGCTGTCAAATCCCATCCACACCGCGATAGCCCAAGTATATCATCCGCTAAACCGTTTTGCTTATTGGGTTCACCACCCCAATAGTCTTCAAGCCATCTCAGGCGCGACCGGTCGCACTGAACACCCGCACCTCTCTTGGTTTTACAAATACCTCCAAATCACTCTTGAGCCCCAGATGGCGGAAACGTTCCTGCGACATTTCTACGTTCACAAAATCTCCCCACTCTGTCATCAGTTCTATCTTTACAAGAGGGCCCGTTCGGTTGATATGTTTGACCCTGGCACGAAAATGGTCAGCCCCGGTGGCTTGCTGTTCAATATCCAGAAGGTGAGGACGAACATACATGACGGCTTGTCCCTCCGGATGCGTTCCCTCTGGCACTTCCATCTCCAGACTGCCGATGCGGGCCTTGCCGTTGACAACACGACTCTGGAACAGGTTTACGTTCCCAAGAAAATTGTAAACAAATGGGGTGGCCGGATGATCGTAGACCTGCTCCGGAGTCCCTATCTGCTCAATCCGGCCCTCATTCATCACCACCACACGGTCGGCCACCTCAAAAGCTTCTTCCTGGTCGTGCGTGACGAAAATGCTGCTGACATGGATTTCCTCATGGAGTCTGCGCAGCCATTGCCGCAGATCCTGCCGCACCTTCGCATCAAGCGCGCCAAACGGTTCGTCGAGCAACAAGACTCTGGGTTCAGCCGCCAGCGCTCGCGCCAAGGCGACACGCTGCCGTTGACCGCCGGAAAGCTGGCCTGGGTAGCGCGCCTGCAGGCCCTCGAGCCGAATCAATTTCAAGAGTTCCCCCACCCGCTGGCGAATTTTCGCCTTGGGTGTTTTCCGCACCCGCAGCCCGTAGCCGATGTTCTCTGCCACGGTCATGTGGCGAAAGAGAGCGTAATGTTGGAAGACGAAACCCACCTTGCGGTCGCGCGCGGACTGATCGGTGATGTCTTCCTTCTGGTACAGCACGTTCCCCGAATCGGCCACCTCGAGGCCGGCAATGATGCGCAGGAGAGTTGTTTTGCCTGAACCGGACGGGCCGAGCAAAGCGAGCAAAACCCGGTCGGGCACTTCGAGGCTAACCCTATCGAGGGCTACGAAATTGCCGAAGGTCTTGGAAACGTTTTTGATCAGTATGCTCATAATCGCGCCTCCTTTGTCTTTGGCTCGGAAAGGTTAGCCCTGGAGGGAACCTTTCTTTCGAGCTTGATTTTTGCCATTAGGGTAAGGATCGCCAGCAAGGTCAGCACGGATGCGACCGCAAACGCCCCCGGGAGATTGTATTCCTGAAATAACTTTTCGATCCGCAAAGGCATGGTATCGGTTTGACCGGCGATGTGGCCGGAAACCACATAGACGGCGCCAAATTCTCCCATGGCGCGGGCGTTACACAGGATGACCCCGTAGACCAGTCCCCACTTGATGTTCGGCACGGTGATGTGCCGGAAAATCTGCCAGCCACTGGCACCCAGACTCAAGGCTGCCAGTTCCTCATCCGGGCCAACTGCTTCCATGACCGGGATCAACTCCCGCGCCACGAACGGAAACGTGACGAACGCGGTCGCGAGGACCAGCCCCGGAGTGGCAAAGATGATTTTTAAACTCTCGTTGCGGGGCCAAACCTCAAAATGCACTTGCAGGAAGAAGAGCAGCCCAAACACACCCGCGCTTCCCACCAGCACCACCGTCCAGGGATGGTTCCATAACTCGTGACGCGTCTTCGGACTGGCAGGGCGGAACAGAAAGAACAGCAGGATGAAGACGCCGACGGCCAGCAACGAGATCAGGTAGGGCATGACCGAGTAGCCGTCCTCGCGGAGGAACGACCCAAGATACCCTTGAAGACCGAAAATCAGCACAAACATCAGCCCTGCCACCACGGGCGACACCGAAAAGGGCAAGTCAATCAGTGCCGTTAGCAAGGTCCGGCCGGGGAAATCGAACCGGGCGATGGCCCAAGCCGCCATAAACCCAAAAATGATATTGGCTACCAGCGCGATGGGGACCACAGTCAGCGTCAAAATGATCGAATGGCGCGTGTCCGGATCGGCGACCAGATTCTTCCAGTAGCCGCCGACGCCGTCGCTCAGGGCCTGGACGAATATATTCACCACAGGAATGACCACGAGCACCCCGACTACGGCCACGGCGACCAAGGTCAAGCCCCACCGCACCCAGGTGGGGTCCTGCCGGGCCCTCTGAATCCTGGCTGCCGCGCCGGCTTGAGGTTTTTGCACTGCAGCTTCAGTGTTCATAGCGCATGCTCCAGCGTTCCAGCAAGTTGATCAGTACCAACATCGAGAACGAAATGATCAGCAGCACGACGGCAATCGCCGTCGCCTCGCCGTAAGCGAACTCTTCGAGGCGCGCGACGATCAGGATCGGGGCGATCTCCGTTTTGTATGGCATGTTTCCCGAGACAAAAACCACCGATCCGTATTCGCCAACGCCACGGGCAAAGGCCAGGGCAAAGCCTGTGATCAGCGCCGGGTAAAGCGTGGGAAGAATGATATTTCTAAAAGTTTGCCAGCGTGTCCCCCCTAGGGAGGCGCTGGCTTCCTCAGCCTCCGGGTCGAAGTCTTCGAGAATCGGCTGTACGGTTCGCACCACGAAGGGCAGGCCGACAAAGACCAACACCAGGACGATGGCAAAGCGGGAGTAGGCACCCTGGATTCCCAAGGGCACCAGGTACTGCCCCAGCCAGCCCTTCTGGACGTAAAGGCTGCTGTAAACCAGACCGCCCACCGCAGTCGGCAGGGCTAGCGGCAGATCAACGAGCGAATCCACCAGCTTCTTGCCGGGGAATGTGTAGCGAACTAGAACCCAGGCGAGGAGTAACCCCAGAAACAGGTTCACTATCGCGGCGACAAAGGCGGCTCCGAACGTCAAGAGGTAAGCGGCGCGCGCCCGTTCCGTCCAAACCGCATGCCAAAACTCTTGGAAGGAAAGCGAAGCTGCCTTAAAAAAGCACGCGGTGATCGGGATCAGAACCAGGATGCTGAGGTAAAAGACGGTGTACCCCAAGGTGAGGGAAAAGCCGGGCAACACTCGTCGATTAACGCTTGCCATATCTATTTCTCTTAAGAGGCGCCCCGCGCCCTGGACGCCCGGAAGGTGTGATCGAATAACCCCTCATCCGCCCTTGTGAACGCTTATCACCCAAGTTACCCAAGTTATGCACCATTGGCACAGCCTCGGAGAGGCGCAAGATCATAGCCCACGGCGTCAGCCGTGGGATAAGCCAGAGGGGTGAATCAGCCCCGGAGGGGCGACGGACAAGGCGGAACAATTTATCTCCCCTCCGGATTCTTTCGCCCCTGCCGCGGCTTGGCTCCTGTATGACGCTAACCCACGGCTGGCGCCGTGGGCTATCATCTGACGCCCCTCCGGGGCTACCGACGATGCATAATTTGGGTATCAAGCGTTCACCCCTCTCCCCCAGCGGGGCGAGGGAGTTGATTTAATGTTTACGTTCCCCTCGTCCCAATCACTTGGGCTTGTAAATCGTGTCAAACACACCGCCGTCACCGATGAACTGCTTATGGGCGTCCTGAAAGCTCTTGGCGATTTCCGTGATGGAGAATAGCCTGATGTCCGGGAAGGTCGCCGCATTCTTCTTGAGGACGGACTCGTTGCTGGGCCGGTAGAAGTGCTTGGCGATGATCTCCTGAGCCTCATCGGTGTAGGTGTATTTCAAGTACGCTTCCGCGACTTCCCGGGTCTTGTGCCGGTCCACATTCTTGTCCACCACGGCCACGTGAGGTTCGGCTCGAATGCTGATGGGCGGATAGACCAAATCCAATTCGCCCTTCGCCTCGCGCACTTCCAGGTGTGCTTCGTTTTCCCAAGCCAGGTGCACATCGCCGATCCCTTTCTGAACGAATGTGGTGCTTGCGCCGCGGGCACCCGAATCGAGAACCGGAACTTGTTTGTACAGCTTCGTGACATAGTCGATGGCATCCTGCCGGGAGCCGCCCCGCAGGACCACGGAACCCCAGGCGCAAAAAAAGCTCAGGTAGCCGTTTCCTGAAGTCTTCGGATTCGGCGTAACGATTGCGATGCCTGGTTTCACCAAGTCGGGCCAGTCCTTGATCCGCTTGGGATTTCCTTTGCGGACGACGAAGACAATCGTGGAATAATAGGGGAGCGACCGATTGGGAAGCCGATCGATCCAACCCGTCTTAATCAGCCCCTTCTGGCTAATCGCATCGGTGTCCAAGTAGGAGGCCAGGGTGACCACGTCGGCATCCAGCCCGTCGATGACGGCTCGGGCCTGTGTGCTGGAACCTCCGTGTGATTGCTTGATGGACACCTTGACGCCCTTCTGCTTCTCGTGCAGACGCCTGAAGTTCTCGTTGATGTCTCGCCAAAGCTCCCGCGTCGGGTCGTAGGAAACATTGAGCAGTGTCACCGGATTCCCATTGGCCAGCCCGCTCGGCACCAGTCCCACGATCAAACTCAGGGTCAGCAAGGCTTTCATGAAATTGTTTCGCGCCATATTGGTTTCCTTAATGAAGGGTGATTTCGTCTTCTTACCGCTTCGTGAACCCAGAAATAAATCGGCAAGCGCTGAGGACCAGTTTCTCGGTCTTCCGCAGCGATCCCGCCACAAGCCAAACTAAACTAGGGGACTTCCAGCAGCCTCTTCCCGTCCATGAAGTTGAGCACGACATAGGGATACGTATAGGCAGCTCCCTGGGTAGCAGTGCGGAGGAATGTACCGGGGAAGATATGGGCGATGCCCGCGCCGAAGGAGATTCGCCCATTCAGCTCGTACCAGGCGTAAGTTTCAAGCGACCTGCCCACGTGCGTTCCCGACAGCCCTGTTTTGTCGCGAGCGATCAACCCGCCGGAGACACTGTAAATCCCGTCCTTGGCGTTGGCCAGACGGAAATCCAGGTATTGCCCGACCACGAACAGACGGCGATGCAGTCTGACGGTGAGGCCGGCGCGATAGGAAACAAGGTTCTGCCAGCCGAATTGATCAGCGATCCCGAACCGGTCATGTGCATTCGGATACATGAGATCGAAGGTGTTGTGAACGCCGTCCGTAGGATTCTTGTCTCCGCTGGCAAAGTCGTAGCCGCCGAAGACCCGCGGCACCCCTCGCAGCGAAGAGAACCGGTAACCGACACCAAATGTGGTCGCCCAGGCTCCGATATCATTGGTCCCGGCGGACCCCCGTTCCCCGATCACTTCGAGCCGATAGTCGAAATTGTGGATCTCTTTGCCCCGCAGCCGGAATCCAAGGGCCTTTTCGTCAAGTTTCCCTGTCTTGGTGTTGGCGGTCGTTTCGACAGCGACACTGGGCGCCACTCGCCAAAGAAGGAATGGCTCGATCAC
>QHZP01000714.1 GCA_003224715.1 Acidobacteriota bacterium
CCCCAGGTGCCCATTGGTTTTCCGCGCAGCGTGGCGCCCTGGGCCTGTGCAGCATCTTCCAGCACGATCAATCCGTGTTGCCTGCCGAAATCGGAGACTTGATCCATCTCGCACGGAAGCCCCCAAGCGTGCATCACCACCAGGGCGCGGCACTGTCGTGTCAGATGACGTTCGGCATACTCCAGATCGAAGCACGCCGTGCGGGGATTGATATCGACAAACACCGGTACATAGCCAAAGAGCCACATGGGAGCCACGGTGGCCCAAGCGGTGTAGGAGGGCACCAGGATCTCGCTGCCCTTTGGCAGGTCGAGGGCGAAGAACAGGGATACGAGCGCGCTCGTGCCATTACAGTGGGCCTTGACATGCTTGACTCCGAGATAGTCCCTCGTGGCTTCTTCGAGTTTTGGGATCTCGTCGTAGAAACGGTTGTTGTCGAGTAGTTCCAGGACCTGGCGCTTTTCCTCATCGCCGTAGCGCGGCCACTTGATCGCAGCCAGATGGAGATTATCAGGCAGCGTAATGGCCTTCGGCCCTCCACTGAGAGCCAGGGATTCGGCATGGCGTGGCTTCGAGGCCGCTTTCACCGGAGCGACTGCAGCAGCCGCCAGGACCGTGTTCCGAACGAAGTCTCTTCTAGTGATTCGCATAGAATGCTCCTAATAATTTCCAAACCCCTCGTTACCAGTGAACCAAGTCTTCGACTAGTTGAAATTTCACGTTGGCCGCCTTGGAAAAGCGCGCGAGTCCTCGCCCATCGTCGGTCAGTAGCACACACTGTTCCTTCTTTGCAAGCTCAATAAGACCCGCATCGGTCGGACCAATGATGGGAACTAGTGCGTCCAGGCTTTCCCGGGGCAGGTCAAGCAGGCGAACTAGCCTTTCATCCACCGACTTGGTCCTGAGGACTCGAATCGCACAACGCCAGAATTCCTGGGCGTAAGGATCCTTCAACTTTTGGCGTCCCTTTAGCTCCCCAATGACATGGGAGGTTGTCAAGACAGTTCGCAGGTTATTGAACAACAGCAGAAAGTTCTTCTCAGCTTTTGGATCGCGGAGATAGTCCAGGAGTTTGTTCTTGCTCAGAATAGCGTTCCGGCTTGAAGGATTGCGACGTGCAAACACCAAAGTTAACGCACTGTAGAGCGGTCCCGTATCCAGCACAACTTTTCCGAGCGGCTGAGCTGTAATGACGGCCATCACACTGTATCTTTTAAGGAGAGTTCTATGCCACCCACATAAGGGACGTCATGCTTTAAAGAGAGTTCTTCGCGAATGTTTTTTAGGCTCTTCACGAGAGCTTCGTTTGCTCGCATGAGTTGCTCTCCTGCCTTTGTTGTTTTCTTGGTGTATGGGACGACTGCAGGGTGACCCAAGACCTTCAGAAACTGCTCACGATAGCGGTTCCAAAGTGGTGAAACGGTGTAATAGTAAGGGAGCTCGCCGGTGTTGTTCACAATGTATTCAGTCAAAAGATTAATGTGCTCCGAGGCTTCGCGACTGGCAAACATCTCCTCCATGCTCTTGCTCAACTTAGCCTGCGAAGTCACCGTCCTGTAAATGTCCTCAAGATCTGAACGTGAAACGATGGTGGTATGAAGACCCCGGCAAGCTTGGAACAGCCGGTCTCTCGCCTCGTCATGGTTCTCGATTTTTGTTTTAAGGCTTGGGTAGAAATGAAGCATTTGCTCGAGGTTGTCTACCGCGTCGGCATCGATATACTGGGTCACAGGCTTGATCATTTCCAGGCCAGTTTGGTAGAACTGCCAGGTCCAATCTTTCTTTTGCAGCAAGGTGTTTTCTGCGCGGAGTGCGTTAAGCAGGGGATTGATCACAGTCTCAAACCATGCCCGGACAATGCGAGGTCCAATGCGAAGTTGCTCTTTCTTGAGACGCTCTCTCTTGTTCATAAGGCCCATCCTACGCCAGGATCTCATGAATGACATTGCCCTGGACATCGGTGAGGCGCATGTCCCGGCCGCTGTGCAGAATGGTAGCATGCAGATCATGGACGTGAACCTTATTCTCGACGGCGAAATATCCGTATTCGTCAGTGGCTCCAAAGATCGTGCCTCCCTTTACTCCCCCGCCCGCCAGCCACATGGTAAATCCATAAGGGTTGTGGTCCCGGCCGACTCCACTCAGGTCGCCATAGTCGGGAATCTGTGCCGTGGGCGTCCGCCCAAACTCCCCGCCCCAAACCACCAGAGTCTGGTTCAACAGACCGTGGCTCTTCAAATCCTTGAGCAGAGCGGCAATGGGCTGGTCCACGGCTCGGGCATTGATGCGATGGCCCTTCTCCAAGGACCCGTGTTGGTCCCATCGATCCAGTCCCTGGCGAAAAGGCGGCAGCAGCTCCACGAAACGCACCCCTCTCTCCACCATGCGACGGGCCAGCAAGCACTGTAAGCCAAATTCTCTGGTGTCGGGATCATCCAAACCATACAGTTTCCGCGTAACCTCTGACTCGCCTTCGATCTGCAGCAGATCGGGCACTTCGGCCTGCATGCGGAAAGCCAGCTCGTAGTTGGAAATGGTGGCTTCGATCTCGCTCACTTCTCCGAATCGATCCAAAACTCCCTGGTTGAGCCGGCGCAGCAGCTTCAGCTTCCCCTCCTGCAATTCGACTCTTTCCTCCCGTGGTTTGACGTCAGCGATCGGCTGTGCGCCTTTGCGAAACAGTGTGCCTTGAAAGGTTGCCGGTAGAAATCCACTGCCGAAGAGGTCGAGACCTCCAGGAGGAATCAGCCCACTCTCTAAGACAATGAACCCAGGAAGATTCCTCGATTCACTACCCAGACCGTACGTTACCCAAGCTCCCATGCTGGGCCGGCCTTGAAAACCGGATCCGGAATGCATGAAGTAATTCGCAGCCGTGTGCTCGGAATGGTCTGCGACCATGGAACGGATAATCACCATGTCGTCCACGCAAGTAGCCACCTGAGGAAAGAGTTCGCTGACCTCCGCCCCACATTCCCCGTACTTCTGAAATCGAAAAGGGGAGGCGAAAATCTTGTCGGTAATATTGAAAACCGTCGTGGGCGTCTGGAGAGGGATTTTTTGGCCACTCTCTTTGGTGAGCCGCGGCT
>QHZP01000712.1 GCA_003224715.1 Acidobacteriota bacterium
CGCCATTCGACTTTGACGTTTGCCCCCGCGTTCCAGGACAAAGTCAGTGCGGAAATTCACCTCAGAGGGCCCCAAATTGATGTTCGGGCCGAACCCGGCTCCCAACCAGTCCAGATAATCTGCTCCCAAACTAAGTACTGGATTGGGCCTTAAACGCGCGGTTATAGTCCGAGCTTCGGCGATGGACACGTTGTAACGTTCGGCTAGCAATCCTAGATTTTTTTCGAGTGCTTCGTTGACAGCCTGGTCAATCGTTATTTGTTCTGATGGATGACCCTGTGCTTTGAGGTTAACTCGCAAGCACCAGATCAAACCTAACAGCCAGAAGATTCTCATGAATGGACTGCCTTTCCTTGTTGAGACTTTTGCAATCGCTGGTTTTCTCATGAACCCACTGGCAGGCCTAGGGCTTCAGTCGCCGGGCCAATGAGTCGCCTCCGATTCAGCAAGGAAATCTAGAAGCTAATGTAGTAGGTAGCTTTCCCATCAGGCCTATCCCCCTCACCCCCGCCGCCTCTTCCCCGGGGCGCGGGGAGAGTAAGCTGTTTGCTGGTCTGAGGTCGCTCGTTACCCTATCTAGTCTAGTTTCTTTTGCGAGACGCCCCACGGTGGGGCGGGCACTCCTACGCAGGCCAACCAACGCGCGCGGGAGCGCACGTTCCACCCGAGCCTTGTCTCATAACGTAACCGGAAGCGAGGCAAATCCGCTTCTAAGGCGTTTCGCGACAGAGACTAGACCAGCTAAGGACAAGCAAACGGATCCCGTCCTTTAGGGAATGAAGGAGTCAAACGGTGACGGCGTTTAAGAGGGGGGGCTGCGGGTCTTGAGATGAAGAGGAAAGGTGGATGAAAGAACAAGATGAGATTCGCGGAATGACAAACCTTGCGGTTCCAGGATTTGTGCCTGAAAGCCAGCCGCGGCGTTGTCAAACGGTAAACGGTTATCCGGGGTAATAAAAGCCAGCTCACCTGGGAAGTTCCAGAGATCGACACCCAGCGGACTATCACTGGTGATGAGGTTTAACCACAACCAACGGTCGCCTTCTTCGAAATGACCTTTGCCATCATTGAGCCAGATGGCAAGCGGGTAAAGGGAGAAAGGGCTGACGAGAATCAGATCCTGATCGTTATCTCGGTCAACGTCACACGCCACAAGCCGAATGCCGGCCTGGCTGCTGCCAAAACTAAGAGAAGCCCTTTTCTGTAGAGTGCTGAGCTGAATTTCTACCTTATAGATATCCCCTTCGGATTCTCCAATAGCCAGGTCAGATCTGTTGTCACCATCAAAATCTGACAAGACCGACGTGTGATTGTTGACCCAGGACTTATTTTGTGGAGGAAGGAGGGGAGAGAAACCTGGAGTGGTCCCTGCGGTGAGATTGAGCGAGTCTTGCAGCCCCAGAAAATAGAATATCAGTAAAAAGAAGAATTGTTTCAAATGCTGGAAGTCCTCCCTGTCAACCAAGCGCTAAATTATCAGAGCGTTCTCCTGCTGTCAACCTTCACGGCCATTTCATGGTCATGACAGCCAGTATTGTCTTGTTCACCGGCACCGTGAGTTACATTTCCACTCCCCTCGTCGAAGGCCAAAACAGCCACCTCCAGCCAGAGTGAGGTAGGGTGGGGTCCTCAGCCCGCAGCCTTGAGCGGCTTACTGGCACTCTTGGAGAAGGGTAGGCCCTTCACTTCGCCGAGAGGTGTCCAGACCCGAGTGTTGTCCTCTTTCTTAATCTCCACCCACTGCGCCTGCTTAAGGGTGACTTCCACCGTCACCTTGCCGCCCTTGGGTAGGAGGGCGCCCGGTACCAGGATCGACCGCCTGCAGGTACAGCATCTTGTCATAAACCGCCATCTCCCGGCCGTTAATCTTGACTCCGAACCCGAAGCTGGAGGCTTTCTGGGCACCGCGGTTGCGCACCTTTACTTTCAAGTTGCAGAGAGTTCCGGGGCTAACACCTTCCGCTTCTATCGGCTTCCCTGGGGAAAGCGTGATCAGCACGTCTTCCAGCGTCACCTGGGGCTCCGGGTTCTCTGCCTTCTGGGCCTGAAGGACGGCGTTAACCACGCATAGTACCACCACGGCGGTAACAGCATTCCGTAGATATCGCATTTTGGGCATGGTTGTACCTCTGAGAGTATGTCAGAAAACCTAGCCAAAAGCGCTAGCAGGCAGTTGCGTCAGGGGGAAGCCACGGGCTTGCCCCGTGGTCGCTTTCGGTCTGGAAGCACGTTTCGCGTCACTGCTCGGCACCTGCGCCCACGATCGCTGCAGAAAGCGCATCAATTGTGGCTACCCGAATTTGGGGTGTTCGATGAGTTTTCGCGAGGGTCACGATTCAAAGGGCGTTCCTCTTCAATGTTTCGAAGTTCCTCTTCAAACGTAGATCTCAGCTCATTGGAAGCCTTGCGGAATTCCGCCAATCCTTTGCCTAAAGATTTCCCTAACTCCGGAAGCTTTCGTGGCCCAAAAACGATCAAAGCGACAACAAAGATGATGATTAATTCTGGAACACCTATTGATCCCATGTTGTCCTCCAAGACGAATCCTTCTCAAGCCTCTTTACCCTTGGTTTTCTACAAATCCTTTTCTTCTTTTCTCATGGCTTTCTTAAAATTCTTGATACCTTCTCCAATGCCTTTGCCCACTTCAGGCAGTCTCTTGGCGCCAAAAAGGAAAAAGACAATCGCCAAAAGGATCAAGAGTTCGGGCATTCCTACTTTGCCAATCATGGTTTCCTCCAATCAACGTTGTAGCAATGTTAAGATCGATAGAGGCGCTGATTACCCGCTCAACATATCGCCTCACGAAGCAGGCCGACGCATCAATCATGGCCACCCAAGCCCAATTTATCGACTTTCCAGTACTGAGCGAAACACCTCCGCAATCTCTTTTTTAACGGTGACTTGGGAGTTGCTGGTGACCGTGGAGTGAATGATGCTGAGCGACGACTTTGGATCAAAGGGAAGATTCTGCTGGCGAGCGTATACCTCTATCTCCCGGTCTGATCTTTCGCGTTCCCGAAGCGAGACAAACTCACACAATTCAACTCCCTTTTTCCGGCTCATCCTAGTAACGGAAGAATCGAACCCCCGCTCGGCTCCTGCATGCTTGAATCGGTGCCAATCCTCTTCCTGTTTTTTGGAAAAGCCTCTTTTTCCGATATGCCTGGATGAAGTCCTGCAGGTGCAAATTTGAGATCTCATTTGCTTGTCGGCATGCGACGAGCAGAAAGAGAAAAGCGAGCAGCCATGGACGAGTTCCACTGATCTTTCCTCCGCTCAAAACGAGGAAGGCATTTGGATATCTAAACTTGTGATCGAAGACATTGCTCCCGCAATTCCCCACTTCTCATTGGGACGTTGCAATTGCATGAGCACTGCGCTCCTCGAATAAAAGATACAAAGTTGGCAGTACGATCAATGTTAACAGAGTGGCCGAGACAAGACCTCCAATGATGACGACTGCCAGTGGCTTCTGCACCTCGGACCCAATCCCTTTCGAGAGCGCCATGGGAAGAAGGCCAAGCATCGCCAGGAGTGCGGTCATCAGGACCGTGCGCAATCGCACCAGAGATCCTTTAAGAACAGACTCAAAGGGGGGAGTTCCTGAGTCCCGCAATTGGTTGAAATAGCTCACCATGACAACTCCGTTTAATACGGCTTGGCCAAACAGAGCGATGAAGCCAATGGCAGCCGAAACGCTTAAATGAATGCCTGTGAGCAGTAGAGCCAGAATGCCGCCAATCAATGCAAAGGGGACGTTGAATATAATGAGGGAAGCATGTTTGACAGACTTGAAGGCATCGAAAAGCAGCACAAAAATGAGAAAGATACTCACC
>QHZP01000082.1 GCA_003224715.1 Acidobacteriota bacterium
GTTCAAGTCACACGTCGCGTGCCCTGGAGCGTGGGTCCGGGTATCCTGAAGGCTGCCCATCGCCCTTGAAAGCTCAGGCCCAGAGAGAGGGGGGAGCCGAACGAAATCCCGGGCGGTCTCGTGGGGCAGCGAGATCAAAGGATCGGAAGGCCGATCGGAGCTGGGTTCGATACCCGGCTAGCCTGGCTTTGATTGGACTGGCAACAGGAGCAAGTTGGCTACTGCGCCCCATCCTTGAACCGGCCAATCTTGTGATGCTCTTCCTGCTCGCGGTGGTGATCAGTGCGCTGCGCTGGGGCCACGTGGCTGCCCTGGTTGCGGCTGTCTCGGGCACTGTGCTCTTCGACTATTTCTACATACCTCCTCTCTTCAGCTTCGCGATTTCCGACGTTAAGTATTTTGTTATTTTGACTGGTCTTCTGACGGTCGGCCTGGTGACCAGCACCCTCGCGGGCCAAGTGAGGGAGCAGGCCGATGCGGCAAGGCGACGTGAGGCCTATACGGCTTCCTTGTACGCGTTCAGCCGATCCCTGGCAGTGGTGAACCGTTTAGAACAAATCTTCGAAGTTGTTGCGCACCGAATCAGTGAAATCTTCGAGCGACCTGTTCTGATTCTGTTGCCCGGAGATGGTGGTCTGGCGGCAAGCTTCAGCAGCCCTGGAATCGTTTTTGGTGAAGAGGAAAGGACACTGGCAAACTGGGTTCTTAACCACGGGCAGCCGGCAGGATTTGGAACACAGATCATGTCCGGAGCAGACATGTTTTACCTGCCACTGACAGCCTCCTTGGGCGTCGTCGCGGTGCTGGCCGTCAAAGCGCAACACGAGGAAGAATCGCTGTTTCCGGAACAACGCCAACTTCTGGAGGCCTTCGTCAGTCAGGCCGCTCTGGCCACCGAACGGGCGCTTCTTGAGCAGAAAGCCCGTCAGACCGAACTCCTACAGGAAGCTGACAAGCTGCAAAAGGCTTTATTAAACTCTGTCTCGCACGGTTTGCGCACGCCGTTGGCTTCGATCATGGGGACGTTAAGCAGCCTTTCCGAGGACCAGGCCATGCTTGACGAAGTGACTCGGCGGGAACTGCTGGATAATGCCCGGGAGGAAGCGGCGCGACTGAATCGTCTCGTCGGCAACCTGCTGGACATGACTCGATTGGAGGCCGGCACGCTGCGCCTCAAAGTGGAACACTGTGATCTGCAGGATGTGATCGGCGCAGCTCTGGCTCAGCTCCGGGAGGCGTCACGGAGGCGTCGGATTGCCGTGGACCTCCCGGCCGACCTGCCGTTAGTGCCCATGGATTTTGTGCTGATCGCCCAGGTGCTGGTTAATCTTTTGGAGAATGCGATCAAGTACGCTCCAGCCCACGAGCCGATCGCTGTCCAGGCCCGCTTGGCCGAGAATGACCTCGAGATTCTGGTGGTGGACCGCGGGGTCGGGATCCCCCAGGATAACCTCCACGGCATCTTCGATAAACCGTGCCACGGCGCGCGAGCTACCGGCACGGAGGGCACGGGCCTTGGACTTTCCATCTGCAAGGGATTTGTGGAGGCTCACGGTGGGCGTATCTGGGCCGAACCTCGTGCCGACCGAGGGGCGATTTTCGCCTTTACGCTGCCGAGACATGCAAACACAGCGAACCCGAGGAGATGAGGAATGGACAACAACGGGCCCCGAATCTTGGTGGTCGACGATGAGCAGGCGATTCGGCGATTTCTTCGCGCCTCTCTGACTGCCCACGGCTATTCCGTCTATGACGCCTGCACGGGCGAGGAGGCCTTGCAGGCGGCTGGCTCCATTCGGCCGGATTTGATTATCCTCGATCTTGGCTTGCCCGGGATTGGCGGCGTTGAGGTGGCTCGCTGCCTCCGCGAGTGGACCCAAACACCTATCATTGTTCTTTCAGTCCGTGAGCAGGAACCTGACAAGATTGCAGTGCTTGACGCCGGTGCTGACGACTACCTCACCAAGCCGTTTGGGTTGGGCGAACTGCTGGCGCGGATGCGCGCGGCCTTGCGCAGGGCTACCAAGCAGGGAAATGGCCCGGTGTTCGCAGCCGGTGACCTTAAGGTGGATTTGGCCCAGCGGGAAGTTTTGATCCGAAACCGCAGAGTACAGCTCACTCCCACCGAGTATGACCTCCTGAAAGCCCTGGTTGGTCATGCCGGCAGGGTATTGACACATCGGCAGCTCGTACGTGAGGTTTGGGGCGGCATGTCGTACGAGGACGTCGTTCACATGTTACGAGTCAACGTCAGCAATCTGCGCCGCAAACTGGAGCCCGACCCGACCCGACCGCGCTATATTGTGACCGAGCCAGGTGTTGGATATCGCCTTCAAACCGAACCTTGAGCGCTTGGTCTCTTCACCCCCGTCCCCTCGGTCGCATCGGTTTCGATCACGTGATCGGTTACCTGAAAGGGAGCATGCATGCCCTTGAGGCCCGTCCCGACCTGGTCTTGCGGACACAACGCATTACTGCCGCCACACTCGCGGAACAGCTCACCTCACTTGAATGAAGTCTCAATATGCCCTTAAGCAGCCTGCGTGAACGTTTCCACGAGTTGCCTCGCGGCAAGAAGCTGGCAGCCCATTGCGCCGGTGGCTACCGCTCATCGATCGCCGCCAGTCTGCTTCAACAACAGGGGGTGACTGATATGGTTGACCTGATTGGGGGGCTCTCAGCCTGGGAAGCAGTCAAGTTAAAGATCATCGCTACGTGAAATAGAAACGCGACGCGAGGAGAGCGTAGGACTCTGCGGAGTCCTTATATTACAATCTTTAGGTCGCGTCCTGCCGAGGATCGAGGATCGAAGATCGCAAACCTTGAGTCCGATCCTCGATTCTCTATCCTCGATTCTCTATCCTCGATTCTCTATCCTCCTCTGCGACCCTCACTCCGTCGGCCACCAACTATGAAAGTGATGGACCGGACTCTTTCCTTGGCCGACAGGGAAAGCATGTTGCAAGGCGCCCGTCAGATATTGACGCGCCTTCAGCACTGCCAGATAAGGTTCCAGACCTTTGGCTAGGCCAGCCGTGATTGCCGATGCAAAGGTGCAGCCGGTTCCGTGGGTGTGAGGAGTGTCTATGAATGGGCCTTCGACCGAACGGGCCTCTTTCCCATCATAAAAGAGATCGACCACTTGAGCCGGGGTGGTTCGTTTTCGCTCAGGTTGGTGTCCCCCTTTGAGGACAACCATCTTGGCTCCCATGTCGAAAATGGCTCTGGCAGCCCAAATGAAATCGGCTTCACTTTGAAGATGTTTGCCCACCAAGACCTCAGCTTCAGGAATATTCGGCGTAACGATTTTCGCCAGGGGAATGAGTTGTTCCCGGAGCGTCTTGACCGCCTCCGGCGCCAGCAGTGACGCTCCGCTCTTGGCCACCATGACCGGATCCACCACCAGCGGAATGCCGGAATAACCTCGCAAGGTCTCGGCCACGGCCTGAATAATCTCTGCATTGCCCAGCATTCCGGTTTTAATGGCGTCCGATCCGATATCCGTTAGTACCGCCTCTATCTGGCGGGCGACCATTGGGGGAGGCAAAGCATGGATACCCGTTACCTGCTGGGTGTTTTGGGCGGTGATCGCTGTAATAACAGAACTTCCGTAAACGCCCAAAGCGGCGAAGGTTTTCAAATCAGCTTGAATTCCTGCCCCACCCCCAGAGTCAGAGCCTGCGATCGTGAGAGCTTTGGCTATGTGCATAACGGATCCCGCCGCTAAGAGCTGAACACCTTCTGATAAGTCTCTGGATCGAAGCCGACAACCAGCTTGCGGCCAATTCTTAGCGTCGGTGCTCGAAGATTGCCGGTGGGTCCCAAAAGGATCCCCCTGAGTGTTGCCTTATCTGGTTTCTCTTTCCGCAGGTCGAGATGAATGACCTTCCTGCCTTTGGCCGCGTAAACCTCATCGACCTGACTAACAATTTCAAGGGCCTCTTTTTCACTCAATACAGTCTTCTTGGCATTCACTTGCGTGATGCTTTCGATTTTTTCTCTGGCAAGGAACTCCTGCGTTTTCGCGCAGGTCACTCACCCCGGGCGATGGTAGGACCAGTCCACTTTGTTCATGTTCTATTCTCCTGATAAGAGTCACTTCTCACGTTTCACGCCTCACGTTTCAGCCTTCACGTCTTTCTACGCCTAACGCCACTCTGTTCCTTCCGCGCTGTCAGCCATAAATGTCCTTTAGTTCTTGCCGAGCAAATGCCGCAGGGCAGCCTCCAGTTGAGGAAAGCGAAAAGTATATCCCGAAGTCAGAAGTCGGGCTGGCTCCACCCGGGTACTTGCTAAGAGTAGCTCGTCTGCCATTTCTCCAAATGCCAGCCGGGCAGCAAATTCTGGCATCGGAAAGAATGTGGGGCGACCCAAGACTGCACCGAGCGTCTTGGTAAATTCACGGTTGGTGACTGGATGCGGTGAGACCGTGTTGACCGGTCCCTCCAGCTTGTCAGACAAAAGAGTGTGATGAATCGCTCCCACAACGTCATCCAGTGCAATCCAGCTCATGTATTGTCTGCCGCTTCCTATGATTCCCCCGGCACCCATTCGAAAGGGAGGCAACATCTTGGCAAGCGCCCCGCCCGCCGGGCTCAATATCATGCCCAGGCGGTGCTGGACCACCCGGATACCTTTCTTGATCGCCGGCTGAGCGGCCGCCTCCCAATCTTTGCAGACCTCGCAGAGAAAACCTTTTCCCGGTGAACTTCTCTCGCTAAGGATTTCATCACCGCGATTTCCATAGTAGCCGATAGCTGAGGCGCCAACCAACGTTTTAGGTGGCTGCTTGAGCTTGGCCAGGGATTGGCAAAGAAGCGTTGTACCTCTGACCCGACTGTCACGAATCCTAGCCTTCTTGGCGGGTGTCCATCTTCCTGCGGCGATGTTCTCACCAGCCAAATGCACCACGGCATCCAACCCCTCGAGACTGGACAAATCGATACTGCCTGCAGCCGGGTCCCATTGGATTTCGGCGATGTCGGATTTCGCAGGTCTGGATTTTGATCGAACCAGGCGTGTGACGCGATGTCCTCCGGTGGTGAGAAAGGGAACCAGTGCTGATCCTACAAAGCCGGTTGAGCCGGTCACGAGAATATTCATGGGCCTACCTCCTCTATCCAGGCCATATTGGCTGATGTCCAGGGCCTTTGCCAAAGGTTTAAGCAAAGCGGAGCCGTGAAAACCACCTGCTTGACTGAAGCATTGTACCAAGCAATTGGATGTGCCCAACGGGAATTTTGTTTTGAAATAAGCGATGGCCCCTTTGAGCGGCTCACAATAGCAAGCCTCCGGCTTTGCCGGAGGTACTTGACTCTGGTAGACCGGTCAGCGCGTTTGCGAAAAAAAGAGTACTTGGTGACGGCGATTGACTCTTACTCGTAACGCAAGCATTCAATAGGGTCGAGGCGGGAGGCAACTCGGGCTGGCCAGACACCGAAGACCAATCCAACTCCCGTGGAGACTGTCAAGCCAGTGATAACTGCCCAAAGTGGAATCTTGGAGGGGAGATCCGGAAGAAGAAACAACAGCAAGAAGCTGACGAGGACGGAAAGAATAATGCCGATCACACCGCCCAGAGAAGTGAGGGTCATTGCTTCAAAGAGGAATTGAGTGACAATGTCTTTGCGACGAGCACCGATCGCTTTGCGGACCCCGATCTCGCGTGTCCGTTCAGTCACGCTCACCAGCATGATGTTCATGACGCCAATCCCGCCCACCATCAGGCCCACCCCGGAGATGGCAATGGCGATGATACCGATGGCCGCAGTAATAGAATCAAATTGCTTGATGAATTTTTCGGACGTGCTGAGGTCAAAATTGTTGGGCTCGTTGAATTTCACGTTGCGCTGGCGGCGCAAGACGGCCTCCACCTGGTCCAGCGCGGTTTGCAGTTGGCCGCTCTTGGCGCGGATGATCAAAAGCAGAAAGTCATTTCGGGTACTGAGCTTCTGGGCCGACCGAAAAGGGATATAGATGGCATTATCTTCCTCATTCTCCCCAAAGAAGCTGCCCTTTCTCTTTTCCAGCACGCCGATCACCTCATACTTCTTGCCGGCCATGAGCACTTGATTCCCGACAATCTGGCTGCGGTTGGGGAACAGTGCCTTGACCACAGTTCTACCGATGACCATGACGTCACGGCGATGCAGTTCATCCAGTTCGCTGATGAAACGACCCTGTTCCATTACCGAGTTGCTGATGGTTCCGTAATTAGCGGAGACGGCTTCCAGGTTACCCCGCTTGTAAGTCTCGCCGCCGTACGTCAAGGTGTGATCCACCCACCAGATGTAGCTCGTCAGGGCGACATCTTCGACAGCCGGGGCCTGCCGGCGAATAGCCTCCCCGTCCTCAGGTTTGAGAGGCTTGCGAGTCCACTCCTTGCGATCACGCGGACCCAGACGAGGGCCGGTGGTCAGATGGAAAGCCCAGATATTGCTGGTGCCGTATTCTTCAATCAGTGTGACGATGTTCTGTCGCAGGCCGGTCAAAATGGAAGCAATGACAACGACCGTCATCACTCCAATGACAATTCCCAGCGTGGTCAGAAAGCTGCGGAACTTGTTGGCCCGAAGGTTGCTGAAGGCCATTAAGACATTTTCCTTGGTAATTCCTTTGACCAGCTTCTCAGATTTGACCCTCATAACTGCGCGCCTGCTTCCTGAATTTCTTTCATGCCTTCATTACCGGTTATCTAACTGCGGGTCAGGGCCACAATCGGATCCAAACGCGAGGCCTTGTAGGCGGGATAGATGCCGAAGATCATTCCGATGCCGCCTGAGACCGCGAGCGACAACGCGATGTAGGAAACCGTAATCGTCATGGGAATTGGTGTAGCCACCCGGATCAGCCAGGAGAGACCGAAAGCCAGCAGCAGTCCCAGCGCGCCTCCGATGCCGGCCAGCGCCGAAGACTCAATCAGGAACTGGGCCAGGATCTGGTTGCGCCGGGCTCCGACGGCCTTGCGCAGCCCGATCTCAAAGGTCCGTTCGGTCACGCTCACCAGCATGATGTTCATCACCACGATGCCGCCCACCACCAGGGAAATGAGGGTGATCGGGGTCACCACCATGGCAATCGCCCCGGTGAACTGACCAACCTGCCGGTCAATCTGGCTAGTGTCCAACAGCACAAAGTTATCCTCCTGATTGGGCTTGAGCCCCCGGTGAGCGCGCAGTAGCACGTGGACCTCGTCCAGGACCCTTTCAAACCAGTCCCGGCTGGGCGCACTCCCGCGGATGGCAATCCCTTCTTCTTTTCCGAAAATTCTTTCAAAGGTGGTTAAGGGAAGGTAGAGATTGTTGTCCAAAGAACCTCCAAACATGGAGCCCATCTTCTCCTCCACCCCAATGATGGTCACAGGCAGGTCTTTGACCCGAAGGGTCTTGCCAATGGGATCAACCTGCGGAAACAATTTTTCTCTGATTTCCATGCCGATGACACAGAGTGGCATGGCATGCTGCACTTCGTAAGGGATGAAGAACCGTCCCTCGGCCAGGGTCATGTTTCTGATCTCGGCCATTTCCGAGGTTGCCCCCAACACATGGGTTCCAAAAATTTCCTCGCCTTCGTATTTCAGGTCGGTCCTATTATCCTGCTCGGCCCCGACCGCTTCACAGGTTTCACACTCGCCTTGCACCCATTTCAATTCGTCCCAGCGGACCTTCTTGTTGCGCTTGAGCATCTTTTCCCATTCTTCATCAGTCAGTTCTCCCACTGAGCCGATCCGGCTGAGATAGAACGTGTTGCTGCCCAGAAGCTTGGTGATGTTGCTCAAGACGTAAGTGTTCAGCCCGCTGATAGACGCGCCCACCAGGACCACGGAAGCCACACCAATGATGATTCCAATGAGGGTCAGGAAGGCCCTGAGCTTATGGGCAAAGATGGATTGCATGGCAATCTTGGTGGCGTCGGCAAAGAAGTAGTAAAAGACTCGCATGTCAGTCGCAAATACGCTGAACCGCAGCCAAAAGTTTCACCTTAATCAAACTTTTTAGGCAGGGCACTGGTTGTTTCTATCTTCCCACGGTCTCCTTACTCAAAGGCGTTAATCGCTAGCGGCCAGGGGAGGTGTGAAAAAATTGGGAGGGCGAGGCTCCCGCCGAGCCGTCGCCTAGCAAGTCCTGGCTCCATGAGGCTCGGCGGGAGCCTCGCCCTCTCGACTCCCGGCCCGTTTTGAATTTTTTCACACCTTCAGGAGTAAGGAGGTGAACTGGCTTCCACTCAGTTCCAATTTCTTAATCGAAAGAGCAGGCTTTACGGAATGGATACCTGGAACGATTTGATCTTGTCGTCTTTGGCGGCAACAAACATCCGCGTTCCCTTCTGGCCAAATATCTGCGCCATCCTCAGTAGTGTGTCGGAGTCGCGCTCGCTGGCGGGCTCATAAATCAAGCTGGGTCCCGTGGCCAGTGAAATGCGCGCCTGCAGAGCTTGCCTTTCCACCACGTAGCCCAGCTCCAGGCGAGTGACTTCCGAGTAGCCACCGAGTTGGCCTTCCGCGCGCCGCGGGCTCCAGACCAGTGCCAGGACTATTACAGCCACCGCCACAACGAGCAGAATCCAGCGTGACCTTCCGGCCAACTTCCGAATGATCTTCATGAGGTAACCTCCAATCTCTGGTTGGTGACTCGAATCGGAGCTGGACTGTCCAAGAAGTGAGACCGGCCCCACTTCCGAAAAGAAACAAGCTTGACTTGGGCGATTCGATTAATTTTTTAATTTGGCTCAGTACAGCGGCTCTGAAAGCCTGAGAAACTTTATCACATCAGAGGGGCTCAGGGGCAGGCAGCTTCCTCAGGACCGTTGCCTGACCCAGCCGCTCCTTGTCTCCAGCCGAAAGATAGGCGACTCCTCCCGAGAGGGATTTTCAAGTAACGTCCTCGGCACCGGCAACTTCTTCCTGCGCTGAGCAGTTTGCCGCAGTGACTCCCGTTGGCTGCAAAACTAGGGTTGACAAGGGGAGTTGTTCGACTATAATTACCAACTTGTTTCCGCCCGCTACTCCTCAGTAGCTCAATGGCAGAGCATCCGGCTGTTAACCGGAGGGTTGTAGGTTCGAGTCCTACCTGAGGAGCCAATCTAAGCCCTTCATAACAAAGAAGAGCGTTGCAGTTTGACGCCTCCTCCTTCCTTAAACAATCCTCCCGTGGGAGCGCCTTGGGAGCAAGCCACCAAGAATGGATGATGCATTGCCGCGGGTTCGGCCGTTAGGGAACTCGTGTTGGTTGTTGCTCACGATAATTTCCGGAAACTAACTGAAGTTGTGGTGGCAGCCTACCACTGGCAGATTCTGAGTTCATCGAAAGCTTCTCACTGATTTGCTCTGATAGAGCACTCGGCCTACAGTCTTGGCGGTTGACTCAGCGGGATAGCTCAATGGAGATAGAAGCTCATGTACTTTAATAGAGTTTTAGAAGGGGCCCAAGTGTCTACGAGCACGTGTTCATTTTTGCTTGGACAAACAGGGCCTCTTAAGAAAAGGAGGTAGCTATGTATAGAAGACCTGAGGTCAGTACGATTTCGTTTCAGCCGGCCATCGAGGATTTGACTTGTCAGAATTGCGTTCTTTTCCATGAGCTTGCAAGGGCCCTGCGGCTTTCAGTAGGGACGCTTCGAAACTGGAAATACCTAGGCACCATCACGCCGATTCACTCGATTGGTCGGCGGCCCCATTTTCGGATCGATATGGTGAGAAATGAACTGAGGCAAAAAGGAAAAATCAAGGAAGGGCTATCCCTGTGAAAGGCTATGTAGAGGGAAGGCGCACCCGAGAGGGCGAAAAACGTTGGAGAGCTGGTTGGCGCATTGGGCCACGACCTGCCCATGGACCATGGCGCAACAAACGCTTCAAAGCTGAAGCAGATCTCCGTCAAGCTCTCCATGAGATTGATAGCGGGCAGAACTGGTCCATCCAACGGGTCTCGTATCGGGCGGTGCTAGAGAAATGGATGGAACTTAAGAGACCCAACCTCAAGCCTTCGACGCTCAATGATTACCAAAGTGCTATTGATCGATATCTCCTTCCGAGATTCGGCCACTACCAGCTTGACCAGATATCCCCAGCACTACTTGAAGACTTCATTGCGGATCTTCGCAACACCGGGCTCAAGGCAAAGACGATCGTGGAAATCCTAAGAGTCCTTAACCAGCACTTCCGCTACGCTGTGCGTCGGCACCATATCCGTTATAACCCTCTCACGGACGTTGAAAAGCCTCGGCTCGACAAGCCGGAGATCGATTTCCTGCGTGTTGAGGAGATTCGAAAGTTCGTTGCTACCTTGCCACGGGATTGGAAGACCAGCGAACAATTGCAGAAAAGCTTCTTCAATCGGATACCAAAACTGCCTGAACCCCTCCGCGGCGTCGTGATCCGGTACTATGTCCAGAACCAAAAGGTAGAACGAATTGCTCGAGACCTTTCGTTAGCCGAAGGAACGGTCAAGTCACGTCTGCACCGTGCTAGACAAGTCCTACAATTCCTTCCCTCGCGAAACGACTTCCACGGCGACTATATTTTCTTCTTGATAGCAATCCTGAGCGGGATGAGACTGGGAGAACTTCTGGGGCTCCAGTGGAATGACATTGACTGGGAAACAAAAAAGATCCGGGTCCGGAGAGCTCTTTGGAGAGGAAAAATAAATGGAAAATGGCAATGGGTATTGCAGAGGCCTAAATCCAAAGCTGCCCTGCGCGATCTCGACGTAAGTGAGGATCTGCTCCAAGAGCTTCGAAAGCATCGGCTTGCGTGCCCCAAAAGCCATAATGAACTGGTCTTTTGTACCCAAGCTGGTGAGCCTCTGGAGGCTCGTAGCCTGATGCGTTGGCATTTCGAACCAGCTCTCAAACGGGCTGGACTTAGGAAGATCCGCTTTCATGATCTTCGTCATACGTACGCTTCACTCCTAATCGCGCAAAAGGAGAGTCCCAAATATATCCAAACGCAGCTCGGGCATGCATCCATCAAGACTACGTTCGACACGTACGGCCATTTGATGGAGGAGACAAATCCCGTGGCCGCGGCTCGTTTGTCAGCAGTCGTACTGAATGGGTCTGCAAAGAGTCGCTAAAAGAGAGAAAACTCGCTCCAATGGGACCCCACAGAATGATACTTCGCCAAGATAGTGAGCGGGCAGTCTCGCG
>QHZP01000713.1:0-1495 GCA_003224715.1 Acidobacteriota bacterium
CGCCACCTCACGTCCGACGGCTGGACTTTTTGAGGTCCTGAGTGGGAATGGCACACCTTTTGCAAAGAATCCCCGTGTAGGTAAGAACACCACATGTCCAACAAGTCGGCTTGCAGCCGTCCACTATGCAACATTATGGTATGGTATCCAAACTGAGTTTCGGACAGGAGACCCACAGTACATCAAGAAGATGGAAACCTCGCTCGAACGGGGCCGCAACAGAGGAAAAGGTATTTGAGGAGTCGCGCCAGGCATTCCTCGAGGTACTGAAGCTTATCTCTACCCATACGGACGACACGATCGAGGGTTGGAAGCGCCTGCTGCGAGATGCCGGTCTCAGCTCGGAGGAAGTGCATCTGCTGACCGAGGGGGATTACCGTGGCATTGTCCGCGGTCTTCGACGTCTGACGTTTCAGTCCTTCCGGAATCGCTTAACACAGCTTGGGGAAGAGCTGGCTCGCCGTGGGGTTGGTCTGGAGCACGTGATTTCCGCCCATACTTTGCTGTTCGAAGCCTGCCGGCCATTTCTCCAGGACGTCCCCTCTGAAGAAAAGAAGCGGCTGATTACCGCCGCGGCCCGGGTGCATTCGATGGCCGTCCGAATCCTGGTCTCAGGTTATGCCAAGTACTCCGACGAAAGCAAGGCGACCTTAATGGCAAATCTGAGCGACGTGCAACAGCGGCTACTGGGGTCCTCCGCCTATGTCACCACCGTGTATGAGCGGGAACGCCGCCGGCTCTCCCATGACCTGCACGACGAGATCGGACACGCCCTCATTATGCTGAAACTTTATCTGGAGATGATCGCAATGGATCTCGACCGAGGAAAAGTTCGCGAAGCTCGGCCGAGGATGGAAGAGGCTTTGTCCCTCGTGTCGTCAGCAATTGATGCGGTGCGCCGACTCGTGCAGGACCTCGGGCCAGCCATTTTCGATGAGCTGGGCTTCCTCTCAGCCATCAAGCGTTACACTCGCCAGTTCTCAGCCAGGACCGGAATCCAGGTGACCATTTTAGAGGCTGAACTGCCCGAGAACATTCCGATGAGCCACCAGGTCGCCCTCTACCGGATTCTGCAGGGCGCCCTGTCCAACGTGATGAAGCACTCCAAGGCAAAGAACGTCAAGCTGTCTCTAGGCAGCATGAAGAGCTCCGTTCTCATTATGCGAATAGAAGACGACGGCACTGGGTTCGACGTCGATGCGCTGTCACTCCGTCGTTCCTTTGGCCTGACAGCCATGCGCGAGCGGGCCCAAACATTGAGAGGCAAGCTTCATATCCAATCCAGCCGAGCGGGTCTACTGACAAAAGGGCACGGAACCAGGATCGAGGTGGACCTCCCGCTTGGAGCAGCCGAGCGAAGGTGACCCTATGGCCGTTAGCAGAAAGATCACAGTTCTTGTTTGTGACGATCATGCAGTCTTTCGGGAAGGTGTTAAGACCATTCTGAGCCAGCAGCCGGATCTCGAGGTGATCGGCGAAGCTGCGGACGGAAAGC
>QHZP01000713.1:1515-2980 GCA_003224715.1 Acidobacteriota bacterium
GGATTCGATGCGACGCGCCTGATCAAGAAAGCCTGCCCTGCTATTGAGGTGCTTATTCTAACCGTTTACGACGACGAGGATCTGGTAGCCAGATGCCTGGAAGCGGGCGCATCCGGGTACGTCCTGAAGGACTCGCCTCCCCCCCAACTCGTCTACGCCATCCAAACCGTGCACAGGGGCGGGCAATACATGAGCCCGAAAGTCCTGAAATCGGTGGTTGCGCATTACACGAAGCAGCCTGGGCGGGTCAAGACTGCCTACGACCTTCTGAGCAACCGAGAGCGGGAGATCTTAGTGCTGCTTGCCGAAGGCGCTTCATTGAAGGATATCGCGATGCGGCTAAACCTTAGTGTCAAAACAGTGGACGCGCATAAGTACAACTTGATGCGGAAGCTGGATATTCACCAACGCGCTGATTTGATCCGGTACGCGATCCGAAAAAAGCTGGTAGCGGTTTAGGGTTACTAGGTGGCGAAGAAGTTCAAACTTTGGTTTGTTAACCTGCCGTCGGGAGGGCGAGGCTCCCGCCGAGCCTCATGGGGCAAGGACTTGCTGGGGTGATGGCTCGCCGGGAGGCTCGTCCTCCCAATTGTTTCCCACCTTCCCTCCCCAGAACAGCAGTCCAGCCAGACTGGATCACGATCCCGCCACAGCCGAGTTCGCACCTCCATCCGACGGGCCGCGCATCTGCCATCGGTGAAGCTTATTCAGCAAGGCCTTGTAACACACATTCAACTTGCGCGCCGCTTGGCGTCTATTCCAGTTCGTTTCTTTCAGTGTCCGGAGAATCAGCTCCTTTTCGGCACGTTCGGCAGCCAGGGCGGCGACCTCTCTCAACGAACGGGCTCCCTCTTGGTTCACCGGGAACGAGGTTGTGTCGGCCTCGTCCAGACCCGCCAACGCCAGTTCGGGGTCGGGCAGAATGAGAAACCTCTTGACCAGATTCTCTAGCTCCCGCACGTTGCCAGGCCAAGGATAACGCTGGAACACCTGCAGGTATGCCGGCGGCAACGGCAACGCGTTAGGGTTGTACTGGCCCTGGTACTTGTCCACGAAGTGATTAAACAGAACGGGAATATCTTCCCGCCTTTCCCGAAGAGGCGGGATATCGAACTTTATCACATTAAGGCGGTAAAACAGGTCTTCGCGGAATTCTCCTTCTCGAACGGCGGCCTCGAGCCGTTTGTTGGTGGAGGCTAGCACGCGCGCATCGACGCGAACCGGCCGGGTGCCCCCCAGGCGAATGAATTCGCCGTCCTGCAACACCTGCAGAAGCTTCGCCTGCAGCGGGCAACTCATCTCACCAATCTCATCGAGGAAAATGGTACCTTTGTGGGCCAGTTCGAACTGGCCGGGCTTTTCCCGCAGCGCTCCGGTAAAGGCGCCTCGCTCGTGACCGAACAACTCCGACTCAAGCAGTTCGCCGGGAAGAGCCGCACAGTTCACTTTGACAAAGGGCTGGTCC
>QHZP01000713.1:3010-8349 GCA_003224715.1 Acidobacteriota bacterium
TGCCGACGCCCGACTCCCCGAGGATCATGACGGGGACGTCCTTCGTCGCCACGATGCCCGCGAGCTCCTTGAGGCGGAGGATCTTTGGGCTGGCCCAAGGGAAATCGAACGGATCGGCCAGCGGGGCGGATTCAGAGGCCGGTTGGCTCGACTCAAGGGAGCAAATTCGCAAAACTTTTTCAATCGCCTGTTCCAGATCGCTCTCCTCAAAGGGCTTGATAAGATAATCGGCGGCGCCCAGACGCATCGCCTGCACGACGGTGGGCACCCGACCGACGGCCGACAGCACGATCGTCGGAACGAACTGCCCGACCTTGGCCATCTCCCCCAAAACGTCAAGCCCGCTGATCGCCGGCATGAGAATATCGAGGAGCAACAGAGAGGGACGACTGCCGGCTTTAAGGCGGCTGATCACCTTGTCCCCTGAATCCAGGCAGTCAACCCCATATCCCTTGGAAGTAAGGAACCGAGCAAGGTACTTCCGCGTACTTTCTTCATCATCCACGACCAGAACTGTGGGCCTTAGCATCAGAACTCTACACCTCCACCGCCTCGCCCTTTCTGACGTCAGGCAGACAGATCCTCAGACTCCAGACTCTGCCGCCGGCACTTCCTTCGCAACATTTCAACTTTGATTCGGCTGCAGGGATCCGTTAACGTCACGTCAGGGAAGCAACTTGTGAAGCTCAAATGTGAGCTTCTCGCGCGCGCTCTCTCTCTCCCACCGGCTGACACTCGGGGTTCCGAAGGATACCTTTTCCACGATCGGATCATCTGTCTACTTCCGTCGGGCCAGACCAAACCGGCGGTTTCCGCCACTCTCGAACATCCGGCGGGTCGAGGCGAAGCTGCCAGTCCGCCACGAGGCGCGATAAGCCGTTCAAAAGGGTCACCATGCGCTGGGTGTTTGCGAGGATCGTCGCAAGCTCCTCGCGCTGCCTCTCGTTGATCCGGCCGGATTTCTCTTCGAGGAGCATTTTCGCGTACCCTCGGACCGCAACAAGTGGGTCCCGAAGGTCATGGACAATGTTGGCAAATGCTTCCACCGATGTTTGCCAAGATTGTTCTGGCTGACAACGCTCCTTTGGGAGCTGGTCACACACTCTCTCTGGATTGCCGGCTTCCCCCACTGCCCGCGAAGTCTCGGGCCAAATCGCACCCGAGCACCGCATCCAAGACACGATAGGTGCAATGTCTCTGCAGAGACCAAACAATGAATCCAGCATCTGCGGCGGAGGCATCCGTGCCGGGTCCCGAACCTCCAGCCGCAACACTGCCTGCAGGACGGAATTACTGACCAACGGAACAAGAAGAAGCGTGGCGCTACCGGGCTGGCGCTGTTCAGAGCCTGGAGAGGCATCGGAAGTCAGAATGACATGCTGCCCCCCCACGAGCGCAGCCCAGTGGTCTGCATTCTTCTGCAACCACTCTCCGAGCTCGCGGTTTTGGAAACTGAAGAGAACTCCCTGCGACTGGGAATCCTCGTCTGTTTGGTTGACCTCAATGGAAACGTGTTCCACGCCGGGAAGGCACCGGGCCCAATCTGCGAGCCGATCCAATAACTCGCGCGGGCTGCCGGTCTCATCGAGAGAGCATGGGGGTCGTGCTTGCCTGGGAATATCACCGAGAGAGTCAACCCCACCGGCCACGGTAATTTACCTCCTCTTCCGCGGGTTGTTTCATCTATTCAATATTATATCATCAGTTTTGTCACGGAAACGAAGTGAGTGCTTCCCCTTCGTCGCGAACCAGACAGTCGCCAACCAAACAAAAGGTACGTGCCAGCTTTCGAGGCTCAGGAGTCCTTGATTCGACGGTAAGGAGTGTGCAAATCGGATTCCAATCGCCTGGAGGCAGTTAGCTCGCTGATTCCAAGGAGGGTCCACCTATGAAGAACAGGGTGACTGATAACGCCCTTCCAGAAAGATTTACACGGTTCAGCAAATTCGGAGCCTGTGTTGATGGGGGATCCTGGCCTTTACCCGGCTTAGGTTGAGACCCAAGTGGTACGTGTTGCGCGGAAAAAGGCGTGTACGCTATAATCGTTTCAGCTTGACCTCCATCTCCGGTAGCCGTTCTCTCCGTGGCGTCGCTCATGAGAACGCCAATTCTCTAGCAAGGGAAGTACCTGATCGCTTCGATCCAGTCTGCGCTCACCGACCAGGACTTGATGAACCTGCGGGATGATCTCGCTGCACAAGTGAGCAAATATCGCGCTCACGGTGTTATCATTGACGTAACGGTACTGGATGTAATGGACTCGTTCGCCACTCGAACCCTGCGTGACCTTGCACAGATGGTGCGGTTGCGCGGCGGTATCCAGCCGGAAGTGGCTTTCGCCATGGTTCAACTGGGCCTCGAGCTAGGGAATGTTGCAACTGCGCTAGATCTGGAGGAGGGTCTTACATTACTGCATCAGCGGACCCAATAAGGCGTGCCTCGTCATGGAGCAACGCTTCAAGGTCATTCCTATCCGCTCGGACGCTGACATTGTCACTGCGAGATTGGCTGCGCGGTCGATGGCAGAGCGAATGGGCTTCACCAGCGTCGATGTCGTCCTGATCGCTACCGCCGTCTCCGAGGTGGCTCGGAATATTGTCGCGTATGCCAAGCAAGGCGAGATCACTGTGACTAACACGCACCGAGGAACTAAGAAGGGCCTGGAAGTGCTCGCCAGGGACGAAGGCCCGGGGATCTGCGATCTCACGCAGGTGATGCAAGATGGATACTCGACCTCCAGGAGCCTGGGTCTGGGACTTCCCGGGTCCAAAAGACTGATGGACGAGTTCGAGATTGTCTCCCAAGTTGGATCAGGGACGAAGGTGACAATGAGGAAGTGGTTGCGATGAAAACGGCGGCTTTCAGACACAAAGCTCCAATTGAATTTGGCGTGGCGATGATGACTCTTCCAGGGCAGACACAATGCGGCGATCTGCACCTCGTGAAGCTCTTTCCAGGCGGCGGGCTCGTGGCGGCCGTGGATGGCTCGGGGTACGGCGAGGAGGCGTCCGGCGCGGCCACCCTCGCGGTGGCAACGCTCGATCGTCACGCCCAGGAAGACCTGATTGCGCTGGTCAAGCGGTGCCACGAAGAACTGAAGCGGACTCGGGGCGCTGTCATGAGCTTGGCATCCTTCAACAGCAGCAAGAACAGCATGACCTGGCTTGGAGTCGGCAGGGCCCGTGGACATTCCGGGCCGCCGCACGAGGTGCTACTCCAGCGGGCTGGAATTGTTGGGTACAAGCTGCCGGCCTTGCAGACTACGGTAATTCCGGTCAGCCGTGGCGATACTTTGATATTCACGACCGACGGCATTGACAATCGCTTTGCCGGTGACGTGCGCCTTGGGGAGCCGCCGCGCTCCATGGCGCAGCGAATCTGTTCACGATACTGCAAGGGAACCGATGATGCGCTCGTGCTGGTGGTTCGTTATCTAGGGGGCGGAGAGCCGTGACAAGGGCCGTGGATTCTCTGGTCGAGAAGTACGCGTCCGCGTTCCAGGACTACCTGGCGGGGGCTGGAGAGAGCGCCTTACGCTGCGCTTATGAGCTTGGACGACAGGCGCTTTTGGAGGGCTATGGCGTATTGGACATGGTGGCGGCCTACGAGCAGTGCCTCACCCAGCGAGGCGGAAGCCACCGAGCCAGCGAACTGGAGCCAATCCGAGAACTCAGCTTTCTGGCCGAGAGTCTGTCCGCCTTCGAGATGGTCCTTCGGGGCTTTCAAGAGGCCAACGTCAGAATTCGGGAGCGACTGGACGATGTCATCCGGGTCCAACACGAGTTGCGCAGCCATAACGAAAGACTCGTGGCCGCCCATCAGACCGTCGAGGAAGAACGCCAGCGGTACCGCGAAATGTTTGATCTGGCACCCGACGGATACGTGGTTACGGACGCGGGAGGCGTCATCCGAGAAGCCAACGCGGCGGTGGCCGGTCTCCTTCATAGGCAGCTTAAGGACCTGATTGGCCGTTCCTTACTCGACTTCGTGCTCGAGGACAAGCGCGACCTGCTGCGACGTCATTTAGAGCAGTTGAGAACCAAGGATCTCATAAAACGAACGGAATGGCAGGTTGACATCAGCTGCGGAGACGGTGTCGTGATCCCAGTTTCCCTGGCCGTCGGAGCTGAGCTGGACGCGTCTGGCAGGCTGTCTTGCCTCCGCTGGCTCCTGCGGGACGTATCAGGCCGCCTGCGGGCTGAGGAGGAAAGGACCCAGCTACTCGTCGGACATGTCGAAGCCCAAGCCGCTCGCCGATTCGAATTGCTCGCCATGGCTAGCTCGCTGCTTGCCGCTTCGTTAGACTACGAATCCTGCCTCTCCCGCATTGCGAATCTAGTTGTGTCCTATCTGGCCGACTGGTGTTTGGTCCACGTGGTCGAACTGGATGGTTCAATCCGGCAACTGGGCGTAGCCTTCGCCGATTCCATCACTCGGCTGCTGCCGGATGAAGCAGAGCGGCGCGGGCTCCTCGCTTGCGGGGCCCACTTCGGCGGTGTTCTCAAGCCTATGGCGAGGGCACAGATTGTCGACGAGATCAACGACCACTGGCTCGAAGAACTGGCGGATACTCCCAGCCAGCTGCTAACCTTGCAAAAGCTAGGCCTGCATTCTGCCCTGCTGGCACCGCTTCTGATGCGCGGTCAGTTTGTGGGCATGATTACGTTGCTATCCTGGCAGGCCAACCACCGGTTCACGCAGGCTGATCTGGAGCTTGCCGAAGACTTGGCCCGGAGGTGTGCCCTGACCGTGGAGAACGTGCGGCTCTATCGCGAAGTGATCGAAGAGCGTGACAAAGCAAAGAAGGCCAGTGCGGCCAAGGATGAGTTTTTGGCGATTCTTAGCCACGAACTTCGCAATCCCCTCATGCCTGTTCTAGCCTGGACGCGCATTTTGAAGGGCCAGAAGTTCATCACGGACGATACCACTCTCAGTGAGGGACTTCAGTCTTTGGAGCGAAACGCTCAGCACATCGCGCGCCTTGCCGACGACTGTCTGGACCTGGTCCGGATCTCGCAAGGCAAAATCGAGGTTGAAAAAAAGACCATAGACCTGAATCAGGTGGTGCTTGCGTCGTCCCAAGCGTTGCGTGAGATGGCCCTCGATAAGAAACTAAATCTCATCGTAGAGCTCTCGGCGGAGCCGTTGTGGCTATCGGGTGACGCGACTCGGTTGGAACAGGTGCTCATGAATCTGCTAGCCAACGCGGTTAAGTACACGGAAAGTGACGGGCAAGTAGCGATTCGGTCGGCCCGAGTCGACGACTGGGCGGAGGTCAGGGTCGAGGACACCGGGATCGGAATTGCACCGGATTTTACAGAACGGATTTTCGAGCCTTT
>QHZP01000720.1 GCA_003224715.1 Acidobacteriota bacterium
CCCGAAGCGCGAGCGAGGCTGAGTGGCGATTACCCTCGCTCGCGCTTCGGGCTTTCAGACTTCCCCTTGCAGGCTCTTTCAGAGGGGAATACCTGCATTCATTGGGCCTGGTGAGCCCAGGACCAAAATGGGTTTTCAGGAGGATGAGAACAAGGAGGATAAAGATTAAGTCCGAAACACCTGATCGTACCTCTGTCTATCTCAACCGCTGGTAACAGAGGCCCGCAATTCCTCAAAGGCAACTTACTGCACCGGATCGGCGATCTGAACCCGGTGGCGTTCCAGCAAAGTGGCCGTAGCACGATCCACTGCCATGAGTGAGCGCTGGTAGCTGATCTCGGCCTGTACGAGATTCAGTTCGTTCTGGGAGAGCTGGCTCTGGGCCTCCAAGGTAAAAAAGATAGGTTGATCTGGGCCAACTCGCGGGCAATCTGGGCCGCGGCCATAGAAAGCTTGGCCTGCTCTAATTGATGAACCGCATAACGCACCTCCAGCCTGATTCCCTGCTCCACTTGACGCAAGAGGTAAAGGCTGCGGCGCTTGGCTACCAGGGCGTTCCCGAGATCGGCTTCCACTGCCCGATTTTTTACTGGCAGGTTCAACTGCAAGTTAAAGCCGTAGGTGGGGAAGGCGAAGCTTCCAAGTTGGGAAAGGGCATCACCCAGACCACCACGGGCGATCAGCGTCGGGGGGACCATTGCGGTATCAATTTGGTTACCTCCCAGACCGTTAGTAGCATAGAAGCCGTTCAGACTCAGGTCAGGCTGCAAACGATGGTGGGCCAGGTAAATATTGGTGTCATCGTTGGCAAGCTGTTGGCGTAACCCTTCCAGTTCCGGACGATGCTCCAGTGCGCGTTGCAGTGCCTCCTGGCCATCGATGGTGAAGAGCTCCCCGCTCGGTTTGGATGCTTCCACCAGCTCCAGGTCAAGGACTTGGAAATAAGGATCCAGGTCGGCGCCGAGGGTGCGGCGCAATTCATCTTCCGTCTGTTTCAAAAGATACTCCGCCTGGATGACGCTGACGCGCCGCGACGCTACCTGAGATTCCGACCGATAGATATCCAGGGGCGGAAGCGCCCCCAGCTCAAGGGCCCGTTTGTTCTGCCGGTAGGTGGCCTCTGCCAACTCGAGTGATTTGCGTAACACATTTAGGTTCTCACGCGCTTGGACCGTGTCCCAGTACTGGTCTACGGCACGCGCGATCGACATATTTACGCGCGCTTCGAAATCGGCCCGGGACTGCCTTAAATTTCGCCGGGCAATGACAATGGGCGCGCGGTTGGGGAAGAATCCGCGATTACGCAGCAACGGCTGCGTGAAGGAGAAATTTAAGTTGGTAAAGAACGATGGATTAAAAGTGAGAAAGATACTGTTGCTGGAGCTTCTGTTGGCGCTGAAATTGGTGTTGAATTGGGTGCCCGTTTGGAAAGTTTGGGCGTAACCGAACTGCGTTTGCTGGCTGAGGTCGCCCAACGTGGGCGCGCCCGCCAACTGTGTGAAGGTCGGCAAAGTCGATCGCGTGGCATTGAAGCCCGAAGTGAAGAGAGGATCGAAGAGCTGATAGGCTCGTTGAATGGCAAACCGGGTTCCTTCGTATTGCAACTGGTTGAGACGCACTTCGGTATTATTGAGCAGGGTCAGACGAATCGCGTCGATCAAAGTCAATCGCAGTTTTCCTGCCACCAGATAATCCCGCAGCCCTTCGGGTGCGGGCAGTTGAGTGGGAATCTGGGGTTGATGCGTCAGGTTATGGAAATAGTCCAGGGTGGGAAAAGTTTGAGCGCGGGCCAGAGTGTGAAAGAGAAAAAGCAACCAGCCAAAAATCAGGAGAAAACGCTTCATCCGTTACCTCCAATGATTTGAAGTTTGATTTCAGATTTGAGATTTCAGATTTGAGATTTCAGATTCGAGATCTCACATTTGAGACCTCAGATTTGGGAACCATGCCCAATGAGATTTCCCAACGCCAGCTTCTAAAAATCAAGACCTAATTCAGATTTGCAATCTAGATTTCAGATTGCTGGGTTTGACTTCCGCGAGCTGGCGATATTTTCCTCCTGGCTTCGCCGAAGGTCTTCGAGGAATTTTTCACGTTCCGGAGCAATTTTGCATGGTTTGGCGTGCCTGGTTGTCCAGATAACGTTGACCTTTGATCTTGGAGTTCTGCAGGGAGTCTCCCCGGGAGCGAAGCTGCCTGGAGATACTTTCAGCCAATGATTTCAAATTTGAAATATCAGATCGGAATTCAGGAGAAGACCGCCAAAAAACGACGCGAAAATTTTGGGTTTCAAATTTCAGATTTCCGATTTCAAATCTCAAATTGCTTATTCGTATCGAATCGCTTCCACGGGGTCAAGTCGCGCCGCTTTGATGGCGGGATAGATCCCAAAGATGAGCCCCACGGACACCGAAACCAGGAACGCCAGCAGAATGGAGCTGGCCGTGACAATGGTGGACCAGCCTGCCATCCAGGCGATCAAGCGCGACATGCCAACGCCAAATAAGATCCCCATGACGCCGCCAACAAAGGAAATCAGGATCGCCTCGATCAAGAATTGCCGGATGATGTCTCGCTGCCGGGCACCCACGGCGCGGCGCACTCCAATCTCCCGTGTTCGTTCCAGGATGCTGGCCAGCATGATGTTCATGATGCCAATACCGCCGACCAGCAGGGAGATTGAGGCAAT
>QHZP01000721.1 GCA_003224715.1 Acidobacteriota bacterium
CTCGGTTTCACCGCTTCAAGCCCCTCGACGGCGATCGAGTTCCTCAACCTTGACCACTTCGACCACACGAATGGATTGGATAACGTCGTGTTACTGCCTAAGGGCTCGCCACCGCCCCCAAGCGTGCCTGAACCAGGCACCCTGAGTTTGTTGGGCCTGGGCCTGGTTGGTCTTGTTGTCGCAAGGCGGCGCAGTTATTGAGTGCCTGTTCGATCTCGATCATCTCAGGGTGAGCCCCTCGCAAACCCAAGACCCCGTGGCTAGGTGTCAAGTTAAGAATGTGGGGAGGCGCGCTCCGCGCGGCGACCAGGCCGGTTTCACAGCAAACTTGAACTGTGAACCACAAGCCCTTGATCGCCGGTCGGGGACCGCCTCCCCCGTTGGCCACCAAAGGGGAGCTGCATAGCAATTCCGCCACTAACGAACTGAACTCTTAAGAGCTTGGATCACCTGTGAGGAGGCAGAGGCGAAGGGATATTTGTCCAGTTCAGTCAGGCTAACCCACCTGACAGCCTTAGTCTTCACGACTCCTGAAATCGGAGGTTTCAACTCCGCATGATATGCCAGTAAGGTAATACGGCGCCTGGTGATAGAGTGTTTTATGGTCGTGAGGAGGTCCCCGAGTCGAACCCTCAAGTCTAAATCTTGCCATATTTTCTTTGCCAGCCCCGATCTTATGTCTCCACGTCTATTAAATTCCCCCCCGGGAAATTCCCAAAAGTCTTTTAAAAGTTTTCCCTCAGTTCGCCTAACGATTAGCACTTCCCGATCATGGAGTATGACGGCGACTGCCCACTGGGATTTTTCTGTGGCGAAGGATCTCCCTTTTTCTGGCAATGACTCTTGAATTCTATCCCTTCTTGCCAGACATTCTGCTTGCCACGGGCAGAGCAGACAAGCCGGGCGGCGTGGAAAACAGAGAGTCGCACCCAACTCCATGAGCGCCTGGTTGAAATCTCCCGGATTCGACTGCGGAATCAATTCTTGGGCGCACTTCCACAGCCGGGCGTGGAGACCTGCGCCCTTCGGATCTCCCCTTAATTTGAAAAGTCGGGCTAAAACTCGGGTGGCATTTCCGTCCAGAGCAGGATACGGCTGGTCAAAGGCAATGCTTAGGATGGCGCCTGCCGTGTAACGCCCAATGCCAGGTAAGGCCAACAGCTCTCGGTAAGTTCCGGGAAACTTCCCATCGTAATCCTGAATGATTTTCCTGGCCGCCTGCCGAAGATTTCGGGCGCGAGAATAGTAACCCAGACCGGCCCAAACCCGGAGCAGATGTTGGACGTTGGCTTTGGCCAAATGTCCTATGGTAGGAAAGGATTTTAGAAATTTGAGGTAATAAGGGATGACTGTCTGTACTTGAGTTTGCTGAAGCATCACCTCGGAGACCCAGACTGAATAAGGATCTTTAGCCCTCCTCCAGGGAAGCTCGCGTCGGTGGATGAGATACCAACGCAGCAACTTCTTTTGGAGTTTCTGTTTTTTGGCCAGACTAAGCCGAACAGGAAACTTTGCTGCCTCTCCCTTTTTCATCCAAGGCTCTTGATTACGAATTCTGAAGATGAACAAACGGATGTGCCTGAAATTTGCCCGGTCACCCCAATTTCGATGAAGACCGCGCAGCCTATAAGAATGAAGCGTCTCTCATGATACCTTTTGCATGAACGTCCCTTTTTGGTATGATTAGCTCGCATGTGATTCCAGGTATTGAACCACCTTATCTTAGCTTGACACTGGATCAAGTAGGTGCCGCCTGTTGGAAAATCTGAGTCCTCTTGAAGCGAAGACTCTTAACCAAAAAGGAACCCGAGGATTGCTATGAGTGAAACTCCTCTTTCCGAAAAAGCCATCATAATTCATTCTGAAGATAATGTCGCCATTGCCAAAACGGCTATTGGTCTTGGGACTGTTCTGAGACTGAATGGAACCCGGGTGACAGTGACACAAACCGTACAGCCAGGGCACAAAATTGCCTTGAGGCCCATTGACAAGGGACAAGCTGTCATTCGCTACGGTCAGGTCATAGGGATTGCCACCGAAGACATTTCCCAAGGAGGAACGGTTCATATTCACAATCTGACTATCGACAGCCTGAGGCGGCAATACGAAAAGTGCGTAGCCTATCAACCAGTGGAATTTTTTCCGGAAACCGCTATCCCGAAATTCCAGGGCTATGTCAGGAATTGGGGAGGAATCGGGACTCGCAACTATGTAGCTGTCTTGTCGACGGTGATTTGCTCCAGCC
>QHZP01000083.1 GCA_003224715.1 Acidobacteriota bacterium
GTGCATATGGGATCGTGGGGACAGTCGACCACCTCCGACAATCTGGAGGCTTGATTTGCGAGCTACCAAAACATGCGTGGCTGGAGCGAACCGAAGTAGTTGAAGTAGTTAGACCGCTATGTGGATGGAAACGAGAATTTTGTTCTCGTTTTGGGGACGCACTGAGAGCCCGAAGCGCCAGCGAGGGACAGCCGCGCGATGACCCTCGCTGGCGCTTCGGGCTCCCTGTCAGGGTGGCGGTAGGGATATCAAGGGCGGCAGCCCTTGTCTAGTTAGTTTCTGTCGCGAAAGTCGCGAGACCATGCCTGGCGTCATTCTTGCGAGCTCTCACCACATCGGCTCCCCTCCCCCGCTGGGGCTAGGGGAGCCGAAAATTGTCAGAGGCTTCGGCTGGAAGCTACATAGTGCAAGGCTTCCGAGGTTTCGCGACAGAAACTAGTTAGTGGTTGTGTCTCCGACTTGACTTTACAGCTTCGTGACCGGTCGTCGTCCCTCACCCGGCTGTGGTCCAGCCTTTCGCCGATGCGGGCGAGGGAGTTAAATACAACGGAGAGTCGCAGAGAACATGCGCAACGGGTCCAGTAAATCCAAGACGCGCGGGATCCAAAGATGGTCCTGGCCTCGGTTGTCCCTCCGAGTCGTCGTGGTTACCGGTGTCGCTGCTGGCGCCCTTCTCTCCTTGAGGCACTCCAGCATTGCAGTCCCTCAGGTCACCAAGGAGGGCAGCCAAGTCCTACTCTCCGCGAAGAAGGTCCGCTTTGAGACAGACGTGCTTCCGGTCTTCAAAGCGAACTGCGTACAATGCCATGGGCCAGAAACCAGGACTAAGGGTTTAGACCTGACAACCGTTGCGAGCGTGATGAAAGGTGGCGAGTCAGGTCCGGTAGTGGTGCCAGGGAAGGCTGACGAGAGCTTGCTCTATAGAGTCATCCATAATGGGACGATGCCCAAGGGCGGCAAAGCGTTGTCGCCGGAACAACTGGCCATCATCCGTGAGTGGATCGAGGTAGGAGAGCCATCGGCGGTCACGTTTGAAGGTACGGTAGAGCCGATCTTCAAGTCGAGTTGTGTGAAGTGCCACGGGTCGCGCGCGCCCCTGAAGTCGATGGACCTCAGCACTTATGCCGGCGTCATCAAGGGCAGCGAATCGGGTCCAGTCGTTGTGCCTGGGAATCCAGAAGCCAGCTTGCTTTATAAGAAGGTTCAGGCCGAAGAGATGCCGATGGGCGGGCCGCCGCTGGCGAAAGAGCAGGTAGCGGCGATTCGAGCCTGGATCGAGGCAGGGGCGCTGGCAGCCTCGGGGAGTATGACGGCCAACTTGCAGCCTCTGACTGCTGATGACATTTTGCCCATCATGTTCTTGCGTTGCACCGCCTGTCACGGTCCGGCGCGTGAGGATGGGGGCCTGAACCTGAGTAGCCGGGAGGCGATGCTCAAGGGAGGAAAGTCGGGGCCCGCACTGGTAGCGGGCAAGCCCGATCAAAGCCTGATCGTCCAGAAACTCCGTTCCGGAGAAATGCCTCCCAAGAAGGGATTGGATGAGGTCAGCCTCAGGCCCATCACCCCTCCGGAAATCGACAAGTTGGTGAGTTGGATCGCGCAGGGAGCTCCCGAAGCAAGGAATCCTGACGTCGAACAGACTGGGCTGGATCCGCTCGTGTCCGAGAAGGACCGCCAGTTCTGGGCGTTTCAGCTTCCCAGGTGGCCCGCAGTTCCAAGTGTGAAACATCCAGAGCTCGTCCGGAATCCGATCGACGCCTTCGTGCTGGGCAAGCTGGAGGCGAAGAGCCTGTCTTTTTCTCCCGAGGCCAGCAGGCTGACGATGATCCGCCGGGCCTATTACGACCTGACGGGTTTGCCTCCGACACCGAACGAGGTCCAAGCTTTCCTGGCGGACAAGGATCCGAAGGCGTACGAAAACTTGATTGAACGGTTGCTGGCCTCGCCGCGCTACGGTGAACAGTGGGGCCGTCACTGGCTGGATCTGGCGGGTTACGCTGACTCTGAGGGCGGGAAACTGGATTCGGACAATGTGCGTCCCTACGCCTGGCAATATCGCGATTACGTGATTCGAGCGCTTAATGCAGACAAGCCCTACGATCGTTTTCTGCTGGAACAGATTGCTGGTGATGAACTGGAGGACTACGAGCACGCGCCGGCTATCACGCAAGAGATGATGGATAACTTGATCGCTACCGGCTTCTTGCGCATGGGCCCAGACTCGACCTACGATCCGGCTTCGAACTCTATTGACGACCGGCTGGATGTGATTGCCGACGAAATGGACATCCTGGGCTCCGGAGTGATGGGGATGACGCTTAAGTGCGCCCGGTGCCACAGCCACAAGTATGACCCCATCCCGCTGCGGGATTACTACCGCCTGGTGGCTGTTTTCAAGGGGGCATTCGACTACTACAACTGGCTGATGCCGCAGATTGTTTCTTTTGACGGCAAGCCGCTTCCGGCTAGTAAAGCGCGCCTCCTCCCTTACGTCAGACCCGGAGCCACCCCCATTCGCTTGATGGTAGAGCAGCAGGAGCGAGAAGCCCACAACGCGGTTCTGGACCGCGAAATCAAGTTGCTGAAAGACGCCCTCGATGCCAAGACCGAACCGATCAAGAAAAAGATTCTCGACCGGCGGCTAGCCCAACTGCCGGAAACATTGCGAGATGATTTACGCAAGGTGCTCGACACGCCGCCCGAGCAGCGCAATGAGGTTCAGAAATATTTGGCTGACAAATTTGTAAACCTTCTGAAGGTCACGCCTGCAGAATTAAAGCAGGCCGATAACGACTATCGGCAGGCGACAGAACAGACCGAACGGCAGATCAAGCTACTTGAAGTTCAGAAGGAACCCGATCCAAAGATCCGGGCTCTTTGGGACCGGGGCGATCCGACGCCGACTTACATTCTGTTGCGCGGCGATCCTGCCAATCCTGGACCTCGTGTCGAGCCCGGCGTTCCGTCGGTATTAACGGACGGTAAAACGCCTTTTGTGGTGAGGCCGCCCTGGCCGGGAGCCCGTTCGACGGGACGCCGCCTGGCATTTGCGAAGTGGTTGATCAGACCGGAGCATCCGTTGACGGCGCGAGTCATGGTGAACCGGATCTGGGCACGGCATTTTGGTGTGGGAATTGTGAAGACGCTGGGCAATTTCGGCCACACCGGAGCGCCGCCGACGAATCCGGAATTGCTGGACTGGCTGGCAACCGAGTTTATCCAACGAGGGTGGAGCATCAAAGCGATGCAGCGCCTGATCATGACCTCAACCACTTACCGCCAGAGTTCAACCGTCACGCCCGAACTTGAAAAGATAGATCCAGACAACTTTTTGCTGTCACGGATGCCGATGCGGCGGATGACAGCTGAGGAACTGTACGACTCGCTTCTTCTGGTATCAGGCCGGCTCGACGAGACCCGCTCTGGCCCATCGGGGCCCGTCGAAGCGAGAGATGACGGACTGGTGACACCAATCGACACCGAAAAAGGCTGGCGGCGCAGCCTCTACGTGGCCCAGCGACGCAGCAAGATGCCGACGCTCTTCGACAGCTTCGATCTTCCGGCGATGAGCCCGAACTGCCTGCAAAGAGAGGTTTCGACCGTGGCGACCCAGGCGCTTCATCTAATGAATAATGCCTTGGTGGACCGGTTGGCTGGAGCCTTCGCCGAACGGGTATGGAAGGAAAGCGGTCAAGATGCGCAAAAGGAAATTGAACGGGCTTACTGGATTGCGTTGAGCCGCCCGCCGACAGAAGAGGAGAAGAAGGTTAGCTTGGAATCGTTCCGCCGGCTTGTCACTGAAACCACGAAGTCACCCGTCAAGACCGACGCAGCCGCCGGAGGATCTCCTTCCCAAGGTGGTTCGGTACAGATGGTCAGCAGTCATCCCAGCATTCCAGAGTCGGAACGGAGAGAAGCTGCACCGAAGGCATTGCGGGATTTCTGTCATGCTCTGGTAAATTTCGCAGCGTTTATTTATATCGATTGAAACGAGCAATAGAGGTGAATCATGGGCCCCTACAATTTTGATCGTCGGATCCATTACGCAGGCACAAAGATGACCCGGCGCCACTTTTTCGAGCGGATCTCCGATGGCATTTATGGAACGGCTCTGGCCACACTGCTAAGCCAGGATCTTTACGGGGGCGTTGGCCTCCTGGCCGCCGACTCCACCGGCGAGGCTGGATTGCCCCTGGGCCATAGGCGAGTTTATGACTTGAAGCCTCGGAAAAGCGACTTCCCGGTCAGGACGAAGGCAGTGATCCACCTTTTCATGAATGGTGGGCCGAGCCAGGTAGACCTGTTCGATCCCAAGCCGGCGCTCGACAAACACGATGGGCAGACTCATTCCATTGCGGGCGGCCAGACAAACGTCGATCACACGGGCAAGCTGATGCGTAGCCCGTACACCTTCAAGCAGTATGGCAAGTCGGGGATTTGGGTTTCAGACTTGATGCCTCATCTCGCCCGGCACGTGGATGACATCGCCATCATTCGCTCGATGTACACGGTGCACTTTAATCACGAACAGGCGCTCTTCATGATTCACAGCGGCCGCGCGATCTCCGGGCGTCCGTCGCTTGGCTCCTGGGCTATTTTCGGACTTGGCACGGAAAACCAGAATCTGCCTGCCTACGTGGTCCTGGATGATCCTCTTGGCTTACCCATTAATGGGGTGTGGAACTGGCAGTCCGGGTTTCTGCCTCCGCTCTACCAGGGAACACGCTTGCGATCCGTGGGGTCGCCTATTCTGGATCTTGAGCCCGAAGGTCTCAAGTCCCCGGGAGAAATCGGGGCCGAACGAGATCTGATCACCAAGCTTGACCAGATCCACAAACGAAGTCATCCCAACCAGCTTCAGCTCGATGCCCGCATGGCGAGCTATCAACTGGCCGCCCGTCTGCAGCTTGAAGCCAGCGACGCTTTAAATGTCTCCAAGGAAAGTCCCGCGACGCTCGAGATGTACGGCATCGGGAAAGAGCCGACCGACTCGTACGGGAGACGCTGCCTGATGGCCCGGCGTCTGGTCGAGCGTGGAGTGCGGTTTGTTCAGCTCTACATCAACAGCCAGATCTGGGATAATCATTCCCATCTTGAAGCGGAGATGAGGACAGCCGCCCAGCGTACCGATCAGCCGATCGCTGGTCTGCTTCAGGACCTCAAGCAGCGGGGATTGCTCGACAGCACGCTGGTAATCTGGGGTGGCGAGTTCGGACGCATGCCGATCGCGCAGGTGGTTGAAGGATCGCAATCTGCGGGTCGCGACCACGACCCCAAGGCGTTTACTCTCTGGATGGCAGGCGGAGGTGTAAAAGAAGGTATCATCTACGGTTCCACCGACGAGCTCGGGTACGAAGCGGTCGAGAACAAAGTCAGCGTCACGGACTGGCACGCTACCATCCTTCACTTGCTTGGACTCGACTACCGAAAGCTCGTTTTCGATCAAAGCGGGCTCGCCGAGAAACTGACCTCGGTCTACGAAGCTAGAATTGTAAAGGAAATTCTGGCTTGACCCGTCCTCCGCCCGAACGTCCGGTGCCACGGCGGCGAACTGGATGAGCTGCGAGACCAAAGTAATCGAAGGTATTCTTAGCACCGTAGCGCCTTCGGATTCCCTTCGTCTCTCTGCGCTGTTTGACCCACGTCTGGTGAGATCCCCTATACATTCTAGCTCGAGGGGCCACCGGACCCACTTCTCCGATGAATGGACCGGACTATCCCTAAGATTTTCTCGCTTTCCTGGTATAAAATCGATTCGCCAAACGTCTTTAATAGATAATAAGGTTAAAACTCAGCTTGATAGATGAGTTAGAGGGTAGATATTGTTTTGTTTCTCCTCGGCCTTCATGAGTCCTACCCAGAACTGACAGTCACCAGGGCTGAGGGTTCAACGGTTATTGATGGGACCGAACTACAGTGCATCCAAAGAACTCCCACTGGACCGTGAGCTCCTGTTCACGTTGCGCAACGCTTCCACCTTGAAGCAGAAAGTTACCAAAGTCTTTGAGCTCTTGCGAGATCCAGTCTATCGCTACTTGTTCAGGGTTCTCGACAATCCGGGGGAGGCAGAGGATTTGACCCAGGAGGTTTTTCTACGCCTTTACAGTTGCCTTCACAAAGGCCAGGCGGTGGGAAACATTCGGGCCTGGGTTTTTCGGGTAGCGCACAATTTGGCAATCGACCAGCAGAGGAAGAAGGTATTGCTCGAGCCTTTCGATTCGGTGAACTGGGGTCAGTCTCAGGATCCAGGCCCGGGTGCCGAGGAAAGGGTACTGGCGGAAGAACAACATCATAGATTGCAGCGGGCTCTAGCACAACTCTCCTCGCAGGAAAAGCAATGTTTGGAGCTCCGGGCAGAGGGACTGTCCTATCAGGAGATCGCCGAAATTTTAGAGATGCGTCTACCTACTTTAGTCAAATACCTGGGCCGGGTCATTAAGAGGTTAGTCAGAGAGGTTGCTCATGATTAGTTTCTGGCGCCGTCGATTGTTTTACCAGACGTGGCATCCATCCTTTGAAGAGCTGATGCTTTATCTCGACGGAGAATTAGGACCCCGGACGGATAAAGTGGAAGCCCATTTGAAGAGCTGTTGGTCTTGCCGACTGGGAAAGGAAAAAATCGGTCGCGTGATCTCGGCCTTTATGGAGACGCGAAACGCCTCTTTGGCAGGCTCACCGAAGCTTCCCACCCAAGCGCTGTCAAATTTTGAAGCCAAACTGGACAGGCTGGACTCCGAAAGTGGCAGTCCTCGCTTCTTTTCCGGATTGATCCGCACACAGGTGCAGGGGCTCTTTTTTTCTCGGCTTCCCCTAAGGTTTGCCGCCTTCCTCGTTTCTCTCCTATTGATAGTGTTTGTCCTAATGCGCCTGAGTTCGGTCCGGCCCGTTTCAGCCAAAGAGGTTCTGCACCGTGTAAGACAGGCCGAGGCCCAACAGATGCTCCAGGTGCCTGTTCCGGTCATCTATGAGAAACTTCAACTGCGACGGCATTCTTCCACACGCCGCCCGGAAACTGTCACTTGGGAAATCTGGAATGATATGAGAAATAGTCGTCTCCGGCAACGCGTGGAGGATACGGAAGGTTTACGGTTTCTTCCGGTAGACACCTATGCAAGCCCGGCAGCACAGGGACGATCTGGCAAGGGAGGAGAGGGGAATTCTCTATCCCCAGTGACTGGTCGATCAGCTCAGGTTCGAGTCCCTCTTCCCCCCGTCTTGGCTGAATTGAGGGAAGTTTTTCAAACTAATCAAGCTGATTTTGGCCGGCCTCTTTCTCAGGCCAACTATGAAGCCTGGCGGCGTTCCATTCGGTACAAATCAGAGGAGGTTGTCAAGACCAAACTGCCCAACGGTGATAAAGTCTTAATCCTTAGAGCTTCAGGGCAGGGACCGTTTCTGCCCAATGCAATTGTCAATGCCGAATTCATGGTTCGCGCCGGAGACTGGCATCCAGTCGAACAACGGCTCCAAGTCCAGAAAGAGGACGGAATCGTGAACTATGAATTGGGTGAGGTTGCTTTTGATGTGGTAGCCTTAAACGTATTGCCTCCATCCATTTTTGCCGATCTCACTCCGCCGCTCCCGCTGCCGTTGACCGTGGCTCCGCACCTCCTCGCTGCTTCACGGTTGCTCCTCCCTGATCCTGCGGAATTGACGGCGGCAGAAGTCGAAGCGTGGTACGCACTCCATAGTGTCAACGCGTGTCTGGGAAGACCGATCTCAGTGGTTCAGGTTGACTTGAGCCGAATCGAAGTCCAGGGAATCGTTGAGACGGAAGAACGCAAGGCGCAAATTCTAGCCGCATTGCGAGGGATTCCCCACGTCACGCCCAAGATTAGGACGGTAGCAGAAGATTGGGCCAGGGCCTCCTCCACTGAGGTTGCTATCAAGGAGAATGGCAAAGAGGTTTCCTCTTCTGATTCCGACCCGCTCGATCTGACTGAAGCCCCAAGTGGCAAGCTGGCGATTGAAGACTTGCTGGAGCAGTATTTTGCTGCGAGTCGTTGTGCGGAAGCCCTGGCGGATAGGTCCAAATGCATTCAGCAAGAGGTTGCAGAACTCTCTCATCAGGCCGTCGCCCGTTCCGAATCCGCCCAGGAGCAGGCTTGGGCATTACGTCAATTGGCCCAATGGTATCCTTGGCTGAAGCAAGGCGAGCTGCGCACCTCTACTCGAGGCTTGTTGGAGGTCATAATTCGAGACCACGTAGATGCCTTGAAGAGAGAACTGGACCGGTCGTGGGCCCTGGTGGAACCTATCCTGACTGCGCTGCTGCCGAATGGCGCAGAAGAGAGTGACGGCAACCCTTTCACCCCTGGCCCGTCTTCACCGATGGGGGCGGGAGGAAAGAAATCATTAGAATTAACTCCCTCGCGCCCAGTGGGGGAGAGAGTGGCTGAAGGCCGGGTGAGTGGGACACTTGACCCAATTCCGCAAAGGTTAGTAGGCGCTGAGAGTGTGGCTGCGGACACAGGCACAAAGGAAACGCAGCCCAGCGCGCCAGTGGACTTTGAAGCAAATTGGGCTGCTGCTTCTCTGCATCTCTGTGCCCGCGTTGAGCGAGCCGTGAGTCTAACCCTCGGCGTGTTTGCCGAAACCAATTTGCCGG
>QHZP01000041.1 GCA_003224715.1 Acidobacteriota bacterium
TGAAGAGCGCGAGAAGGTTGTCAGGTATGGGCAGATGAAATTGAATGAGCTGGTGGTCAAGGCGAAGCAAGGAGAAGCAGGAGGGGCTCTATCTGGCAGATTGGATGATGGACACGACTGGCGAGCCAGCATTGAGCCTTACGACTCGGGTGAGAACAGTGACCGGACTCCCGCCTACATTGTTGCTAAGATCCGCCTGGCCGTGACTTGGTCAGGCATTTCTCGACAAAATGAATACACTTTGGAAACGTTAACATGGGTTCCCAACGTCCAACTGCTTCATCAATGAGAAATACTGTTGTCACCAAACCAGCCGCAGGCTTTACGCTGGTCGAATTGTTGGTGAGCCTGACGCTGGTCGGTTTGCTGGCGGTAGCAATTCATTTTGGAGTTCGCATCGGCACGAACGCCTGGGCCAAAGGTGACGATAGCCTACAGCGTGTCAGAACAATACAAGCCACTTTTGACTTATTGACTCGTCAACTAGGTTCCATGGTTCCTTATTATTCACAACAAAAGATCCAAGCTTCGCCAGTAGAGGTCCTGGTATACCAGGGAACAGAAAAGGGCATGCGCTTTGTCACCACCTTTTCTTCTCGATCTCGCAATGCAGGCGGATTGAGGCTAGCGGAGTATTTCTTGTCCCCTTCCAAGGACCACAAGAACAAGGCTTTTATCGTAAATGAAAGGGCTCTTCCAGATGATGAAGAACTTTCACAATCCCTTTTCACTGACGTTTCGAGAGAAGAAAACAATGCCGTCGTGGTCAAGTTTTTCGAATTTCGGACTCGCTCTGATTCGATTTGGTTGATCGATGGTGTGGATAATGTCCAATTTCAATATTTCTTGCTCCAGGACTCCGGTGAGCCCGCAAACCCAAATGCCATAGGCGCGTCTGCTAAGAAGCGAGAAAGAGATCTATTGCCCGTAGGTGTTGGGATCAAACTCCACTGGAACGAGGCCGGCATCTTTTCAGCTAAGGACTTCCAGATTGTTATTCCGATTCATGTGGCTTCCTAATTTGCCAATGAATATTACAGGCCAAAACCCATCTTATCGAGGCGTCATACTAATTGGCTTACTGTGGGTCTTGACAGCCCTATCTTTGCTGGCACTTAATTTAGCTTCCACCGTAAGAAGCGAAGTGAAAGTAGCCCAGGCTTCTGGCGAAGCGGAAAAGGCTTATTTTTATGCTCGGGGTGGCTTAGAAGAAGCTCTTTACCACCTGACTTTTCCGGATAAAGACCAAGAAAAACAAAGCAGCTTTTTCCCTTATGCCGGGGGCATGAATCATTACTGGATGAACAACAAGGAAATGGCATGTCATGTCGCCATTCTGGACGAAGCGGGCAAAATAGATTTGAACTTCGCTCGAGAAGAGACCTTAGAAAAGCTGTTGGGGAACCTGGGAATTCCTGAGCCCCAGCAGGGCTCCCTTGCCAAAGCAATCGTAGAATGGCGCGAGCCCAAGCCAAGGGATAAGGAAACGAGCTCAATTTACTATGATTCGTCGGCCGCCCCCTACCGGATAAAACATCGACCCTTTGCTTCTGTCGAAGAGCTGTTGCTGGTTCGAGGGATGACCCGGGAAATCTTGTATGGGAGGCCCCAAAGAAAAAAAGACGGGAAACCTGTGGGCAGGCGTGGGGTGGGTGAATTCGTCACTGTTTACTCAGGCAAGAGTCAGATCAATATCAATTATGCTGAGCCCGCAGTCATTGCCGCGCTGCCTGGCTTGAATCTTGATATGGCTGAGCGAATCGTTCAAGCCAGGAAGGCGCAGCCTTTCAAAAATAGCGGTGAGTTGCTGCAGCGGATCACGGCGGCCATTCCGGCAGAAGCATTTTCTTCACTCACCACTGAACTCTCGGGAAGGTATTGCTTGGTCGCCACTGCCTTTGTTAAAGGCTCGAACCTTCGGAGAAGCATTAAGGTTGTAGCAAAACGAGATGAGAAATTGAAATCGCGGCATGAAAAATTGATGTGGTACGACGAGTACTGGCCGCTGGAAGCAGTGCTAGAGTGGACCGAAGCCAGGTCTGATTGGAAAGAACGCCTATGATCTTAAGCAAGAGCCTGGGTGTGTTTATTCGGGGAGAGACATTACAGCTCACCGCGCTGTCGCGGCAATTCAGGAATACCAAAGCCCCCGACTTCTTGACAATCCAAGACTTTCGCCAGATGCCTCCTTCTGAGCTGCGAAAAGAGGTTGCCAGATTCCTCACGAAGAATAAGACCAGCAATTTTCGCTGTGTGCTCGTAATCCCTCGCCATGAATTCATCGTGAGACAGATGGAGCTGCCCAGCGAAGCAGAAGCCAATCTGGCCAAGGTAGTGGAATACCAACTGGCTAGTTTGGTGCCCTCGGAGGAGGCAGCTGTTTGTTACGATTTTTGCGTTTCCAAGCCAGTGGCCGAATCCAAAACTTTCCTGGTGACGGTCTTTCTGTGCTTAAGGTCTGTCCTTGAAAGCTCACTCCAAGAATGCCAAAGGTTAGGTCTACGGATCGACCTTGTTCTTCCCTCCAGTGCTGCTATTGGCAATTATTTCTTATTGTCCGGACAACAGTCCAAAGCAGAAACCGCTCTGATTGCCAATTGGGATAGCCGTCGCTGTGAGACGGTCGGCATCCTGAAGAGGACGTTTCATCTGTCCCGTGAGTTCCCTATCGGCGATGACCAAAACCTATCCGAAATTCTTAAGAAAGAAATTGAGCTATTTCGTAGCCAGTCACGCTTGCCGGATGAAGCCGTCTTGGACGTGTTCGTGGCTGGAAATCTCGAAGACGAACTGGAACCCGATGAGAAGCGGTACAAGTTGCATCGTCTTTCCCTGCTGCCAAGGTTCGGACTGGAAATCGCCAAAACAAATGTCAACGCGCCCGAGACGCAGGATCACTTTCTCTCACTGGCAGCTTCTATGGCGGGTCTCAAAAGGAAAATCCCCATAGCTGTAAACCTTCTCCCGGCCGAAAGGCGAATTCAAAAATCAAAGTGGATGCTGGCTCCAACCTATGCTTTGCTGGGAATTAATCTTCTGCTGGTGCTTTCCCTCTTAGTACGGAGGCCGATTCAGCAACATGCCTATTCATCCCAGCTCAGCCAGGAAATCGCCCGTTTGGAGCCTGAAGTCAGGAAAATTAATGCGGTGGAAAGGGAAATAACCGATCTGCAGCGCCGCTCCGAGCTTTTGATGAATTTCAAGAAGTCGAACAGCCTGGCTTTAGAGGCTTTAAACGAACTCTCCAAAATCCTTCCCGGCAATACCTGGGTCTTTGACCTGAACATGAGAAACCAGGCCATTGAAATCAGTGGTGCTTCCGAATCGGCCGCAGCTTTACCGCAGATCCTGGATAATTCCCCGTATTTCAAGGAGGCCGAATTTGTAGCCCCGATTTTGAAGGATGCCAGCGGAAAAGAAATCTATCGCATTCGGATGAAGTTGGAGGGCGGCTCGGGCTTCCTGGCGCTACTTCCCTCCGAAGGACCGCGCCATGAGATTGCCCCACAGAAAAAAAACAGGGAATAGCAAGAGAGCGATGAGGAGCATTTCCAGAAGAGAAAGATGGCTGATCGTTGCAGCAGGGACAACAATCCTAGTTTTTGTCCTCATGCAGTATTGCGTGCTTCCTTATTGGGACTCGCTGACGGTGACCGCCGAGAAAATTGACATCCAAGCCAAACGGGTGTCGAATCATCGACGCGTTCTCGGAGGCCAGGATACTGTAAAAGCAACGCTGGAAGAGTCTTACAAACAGGTTGCCCTTATGGAGTCGGGCCTTCTTACCAGTAGAACGGACGCCCTGGGCGGCGCTGAAATCCAAGGACTGGTAAAAGACATGGCCGTCTCCAAAGGGATGGTCTTTCGCCGCAGCGACTTGCTTCCGGTGAAAAATATCAGCCCGGAATACAGCAAAATCTCGACCCGCATCGAAGTTCACGGGAACATCCACCAGTTGGTGGATTTTCTGGTCAGTCTTGGGTCTTCCCCGACAATTCTATTTGTTGAGGAAATGAGAATTTCCCCGGCTCAAATGGGCGATCTCAAGAATAAGCAGGTCGTGTCCACACTGCTGATATCGGGACTAAAGACACCCGATAAGGGCAATTCTGCTTCGGATAAGAAGTCATGAGCCTTGATTCTGCTTTCCGTAAAGGAGTTGCCCATGCCGCTGGGGTATGGCACCACAGCGCATGAAAAGTTGGGCCGACCGACTGAAGGGAGCGGTTGAGGTAATCTGCCCGGTCTGCCCCTCCCTGACGGTCGGGGTTCGGATTTGCTATTTTCACAGAAGCGCAGAGGAGATGGGCACAGGGTTCAAGCCCGAAAAGAAAGTTCGTGCTCTGACTCGTACTCGGTCTAAAAAAGAGAACACCATGATTTTCAACAAAAACTATCACAGGGACATGAATTCAGGAATTAGAGCTTTGCGCGTGGCTCCTCATCTGTATAGGGCTTAAATGAAAAGAAACCTGATTTTGACCAACCTTCTCTTAACTGGCCTGGCGGTCTGGCTGGGCTACCAATTCAGGAACCAATGGATGCTCTATCAACGACAGCACAACGTTGCTGCTTTAAATCCTAAGACCGGCGCCATCGCTTCAATTGAAAAACCTACGGCCCAAACCGGCGAAGTGCCAAATTATGTCGCCACCGTGGACAATCACCTGTTTAATGCCGACAGAAATAATTTCATTCCTCAAGACCAGCCTGCTCAGGCAAAGGAGTTGCCGCCAAAGCCCATCCTGGTGGGGACTCTGCAATTGGATGAGGATGAATTTGCCTTGATGATTTCCGACGTGCAAAAGGATAAACCGAGCTACACGAGAATCAAGGTGGGAGAGTCGCTCGACGGTTATACGCTGGTGAGAATTCTCGATCAGAAAGTAATGATGAGGGCGGACGGGAAAGACATTGAGGTTCGATTGAATGAACCTTCTAAACTAGTGGCACGTGAACTAACCCCTCCCTCTACCGCTTCAAATCCCTCTAGTAACGCCGGGCGTGTTACAACCGTTGGTTCGGTTTCCACGGGTAACCCCGCTGGCGCCAATGCGGCCCCACCTCTTGCCAAAGGGGTGATCCCAGAAGGGACCATCGTCAACGGACGGAGAAAAAAGTGGGTCCCCTCACCTTTCGGGCCAATGGAAACTTGGGAGGACGTGAAATGACAAAGTGGAAGCCGTTGACTGCCGACCGCGGTGACACGGGCCTTTCTCCTACAACAGCCTGGTTAGAATTTAAACAGAAGGGGAGTTCGATCCATCATGACTGATACTCGACAGCACTTCTTGAAAAAGATCCCTGGATTCATTTTTGCAATCTGGCTCTCTTTCGTGCTTGGCCCTCATGCCCAGGAGCCGTCTGGCAAAGAAAAGAAATCGGACCAGCAAGGCAAACCGGACTCACAAAAGCCGTCAGAGGGTGCTCAAAAAAAGGATCAGGAGGAATACTATGAAATAAAGACTCCTTTCGGTATCCAAAGGATCAAGAAAACGCCAGGAACAAACCCGGCTCAGCCACAACCGGCCCAGACGTCCCCGCTTCCTGCCACGACTCCAGCGCCGTTGCCCGCGGCTCCTGCCAGGCCCCCTGGTGCGGAAAGCCCGGCCGAGACTCAGCCGGCTCCTGGGGCGACCGGGCCTGCGGCGCCAGCTCAGCAGAATCCGCCCGCTTCCAGTCCCCAGACGCAGCCAGCCCAAGTGCCTTCACGCGGACCAGCGCCGGTAAAACTCCGCCTCGATCACGCCGATCTTCTGCAGGTCATTAACATCATTTGTAACGATCTCCTGAAGATAAATTATGTTGTGGATCCCAAAGTCAAAGGCGTTGTCACGGTGAACACCGCGGGAGAATTCAAGCGGGAAGATCTCTTTCCCTTGCTGGAGACCCTCCTGAGAATCAACGGGGCAGCCCTGGTTAAGACGGGCAATATTTATCAGATTGTTCCCAGCCCCGAAGCCAAGACATTGCCTCTTCCCATTCGCAAGGAAGGCGAGCCCGCTGATCCCAATGCTCTGTCTATGCAAATAGTGCCGATGCAGGTGATCCTGGCAGCCGACATGGCAAAAATCCTGACTTCTTACCTTTCAGAGGATGGCAATATCGTTGTTCATGAGACCGGCAATATTCTTATAATCACCGAAAGCGATAACAATTTGAAAAGGCTGCTGCAGCTGATCAATATCTTCGATACCGAAGTGTTTCAAAACCAGCGGGTCCGGCTCTATCCCATCAAGAATAACAGTTCCAGGAATCTCCTCCCTGATCTGGAAAGTGTCTTTATGGGTTACGCTCTCTCCAGCAAGGGGTCAGCCGTTAGATTCATTTCGATCGACCGGATCAACTCGATACTGGCCGTCAGCGCTAATCCAAAATCCTTTGTTGAAGTGGAGAAGTGGATTGAGAAATTGGACAAGCCTGCCGGAAACGTGGGGGTGCGCAATTATTTCTACAAAGTTGAAAATGCCGAGGCCAAGAATATAGCCACCCTGCTGCTGCAGATTTACGGTCGCAGATCCGAAGAAGAAAAAATCTCACCAGCCCAGTCCACGGCCTCCGGCGCTTCTCCGGCTCTCCCTATGACTGCTCCTCCAGGAGCACCAGAAGGCGCGAAAGGGCCATCTGAAAAAAAAGGACCGTTGGCGGGAATCATTCAAAGCGACATCAATGTAGTCGCCGATGAGATCAACAATGCTTTGATTATTCGGGCCAGCCCTCAGGATTACGAGATCATCAAGGAGACCATCAAAGAACTCGATTTGGTGCCTCGCCAGGTTTTGATTGATGCCAAGATCTACGAGGTGAATCTTAATGGAGAATTGTCTATGGGTGTTTCTGCGTTTCTGCAGAACCGCAGCAACCCCGCGGTTGCTGCGCCTCCCGGGACTGAGGCCTCATTCTCGGCCAGCAAGGCCGGCAATCTGTCCCCGGGCTTGAATATCAGCACGTTCACCGTGATCGGTAAAACCAGGGAACTGGTCGCCTTTTTGAACGCTCAGGAAAGTCGCAACCGGACCCGGGTTCTATCTTCACCTTCTGTCATTGCATCTGACAACAAGGACGCTAAGATTCAAGTCGGCGCTGACGTGCCGATCCTGACCTCTCAGGGGCTGGTTCCCGGCGGGCAAGTTGGCGGTACAAGCCCGTTTCTTAATACGATTCAAAATCGCAGCACTGGCGTTATCTTGAACGTTACGCCACGAATTAACTCGAGTGGCTGGGTGACATTGAAGATTAGCGAGGAGGTCAGCAGTCCGCAAGCGCCCGCGGCCGGGAGCGTCATTCAGTCGCCCTCTATTAGCATTCGCTCAGTCAATACTCAGGTTACCGTCAAGGATGGGGAGACCATTGCGATCGGCGGGATCATTTCCGAAAACAAACTGCTCTCAAAAAACCGGGTTCCGCTGCTGGGAGACATCCCGGGACTTGGATTGATTTTTGGCACAACCTCTTACACCAATGCCAGGACGGAGCTGATCGCACTGATCACCCCGCACGTCATCCAGGATATCGAAGCCGCCTCTGATATCACCGATGAACTTAAAACCCAGCTCAAGGCTCTGAAGAAGGATCTTAGGAAATTAGACCATTCTAATTAAGCTCATAGCCGAACCATGGTCTCACTAGCCCCGCGCTTCAGGGGAGTCCTCGATGGATTTTTCTTCCTCCTTGCTTCCAGCCAGCGGCGCCGGACAGAGCGCCGCTGGCTGGAAAGGGGGCAAAGGTGACACGTCCTCCAACCCCGCGCTGAAGCAGGGGGCTAATGAAAAACGCTTAGAAGGAATTCAGTAGGTTGATTTGTGTTGTCTGCCTGATTCCGCACTGTTGCGACTGCTTTTGGGAGCGCCACCATTTGGTCATGAGTCTTGTAATAGGCTCTCCAAAGTCCTTTCCATAAAATCTTTTCCGACAACCCAGTAAATCTAAAGTTTTGCGCAGCTCTTCCGACAAAGTGGGGCATCCCCACGTAAACCCGGGGAGCTACAAGCCATCTCAACTCAGATCGTGACAAGATTTGCAGCACAGCTCGTTCTTATTAGTCTTGCAATTCCTTTAAAGCGGGTCCTACGTAGTAGCCAAGATTCGGGGTGGTAAAAGTTTTCCTAATGACACAGCGTGAGTGTCTCTTCCAGAGTCCCACTGATTTCTAACTATTGATCTAAGATGATCTTAAGGGTCAAAAAAAAATCGCAAAAGTGGAAAAAATTCTTGACATCCATTTTTGACAGTGCTAACGTACCTGCGATTTCGTAACATTATTAATCATTTAGCCTTACGAGAGAGGTCTGATTTCTGACAAAACACGCAGGCAAGGAGGTGATAGATTAGAGTCTTTCCAAATGTCCGGAGTTAGGGTGTTTGAAAACATCTAGTCTATCACCTAATTCTCCGGTGAAAGTTAAAGCATTGGCTAGGAGGTGAACGCACAAGGATAATGATTCGAGCTGGTTTCCAGAAAAACACCGGAACTACAAATTGTAATTGGACGTTGAAGCAAAAGCCCTCTTGGCTAGAAGAGGTCAGGACAGGCGAGACGCGAATCTGAGGTCGAAGTTCTCTAGATCAATCAGATAGGGCTTATCAAAAACAACATTCTAAGTGAGGAGAGAAAATGCGAGGAAAAATCA
>QHZP01000729.1:0-1611 GCA_003224715.1 Acidobacteriota bacterium
AGCGTGAACCCCAACTGGCTTTGAGACCCATCGATCTGAACCGCATGGTCCAACAAGTCATTGATCTGACGCGCGCTCGCTGGAGCGATGTGCCGCAAGAGCGGGGCATCGTGGTCAATCTGCAAGCGGACTTGGCGTCTGACTTGCCCAGCGTTATGGGGGTCGAGGGGGAAATCCGCGACGCTCTCACCAACCTCGTTTTCAATGCGGTGGATGCGATGCCGGAGGGTGGAGTACTCACACTCCGCACGCGGGCTGTTGCCGCCCAGGAGCAGCAAAACAACGGTGCGTCCGCCGCGTACGTGCATTTGGAAGTCTGCGACACCGGCATGGGCATGGACCAGGAAACGAGGCGGCGCTGTCTGGAGCCGTTTTTTACCACTAAGGGCGAACGAGGCACTGGCTTGGGCTTGGCGATGGTGTATGGGATGGTTCAGCGTCACAGCGCGGACATTGAAATTGACAGTGAGCCAGGCCATGGCACCACGGCGCGCCTCATCTTCCCGGTGTCCGCTCCGGTGGTGACCTCCATCGTCCGTCCGTCGGCAGCAACACTAGCGGGGCAGCGCCTGCGCCTTCTCATTGTGGACGACGATCCGCTGCTCATCAAATCGTTGCGGGACACGCTGGAGAGCGACGGCCATCTCATCACCGTGGCCGACGGTGGACAGGCGGGCATCGATGCCTTTGCCGCGGCCCAACAACGCGGGGAACCTTTCTCGGTGGTCATCACCGACTTGGGGATGCCTTACGTGGATGGGCGCACGGTAGCTGCTTCCATCAAGACCGCCTCCCCGTTGACGCCGGTGATTCTGCTCACCGGCTGGGGACAGCGCTTGACGGCCGAGGACGACGTTCCGCCGCACGTGGACCGCATGCTGAACAAGCCCCCCAAACTGCAGGAACTCCGGGCCACCTTGGTGGAGTTGGTGGCTGGCTCTGCTCAAACCAAACTGCTGTGAACTCGCAGCCGAAGTTGTCTGGGGGACGTAAACTACCCGCCAGAGTAAGAATGGAGTCTTCGCGGTATGACTGCTCTTTCAGAAATAAATGGTTGAATTTCGAACCAAGGACGCCTATGACAATTAGTCCCCTCGCCAAATTGGTCATCGTGGACGATGAAGCGGCCCAGATGAAGGCCCTCTGCAATACGCTGGAGCACGAGGGCTACTCGACCACTGGTTTCACTTCGGCCAACCAGGCACTGGCAGCCCTGCGTGAACAAGAGATCGACCTCGTACTCACCGATTTGATGATGCCCGAGATGAACGGCATCGCGCTGCTACGCGCCGCTCTGGAAATCGACCCTAACCTGGTTGGTATCGTCATGACCGGACATGGTACCATCGACACTGCGGTCGAAGCCATGAAAGTGGGCGCTCTCGATTACATCCTTAAACCGTTCAAACTGAGCGCCATTCTCCCCGTGCTGGCTCGCGCCCTGGCCGTGCGGCGGCTGCGGATGGAAAACATCCAGTTGCGTGAGGCAGTCGGGATTTACGAGCTGAGCATGGCCATGGCTTTTGCGCTGGATTTCAACACAGTGCTGCAAAAGGTGGCTGACGCAGCCTTCCAGCAGGGCCAAGCCAGCGAAGTGTCCATCCTGTTGCC
>QHZP01000729.1:1626-3829 GCA_003224715.1 Acidobacteriota bacterium
GCCTCCAGGGCAAACGAGTGCCTATCAGCGACACGCTGTCAGGTTGGATGGCGCACAGCCGTGAACTGCTTTCTAAACCAGACGAGATCATCGATGTGGGACCTGCCTTCGCCCCTCCTTTGCGGGAGATCACTAGTGGCATCTCCATACCGATGCTGACTGGGGGCAGGCTCACCGGCATCCTGAATTTTACTTCAACGCACCCGCTCCGGCCAATTGCACTCGGCCAAGTCAAAGCCCTCAACATCCTGGCCAGCGCCGCGGCCTCCGCTCTGGAAGCAGCGTCGTTGCTGGAGCAGTTGCGTGCCGCCGAGCAGCGTTATCGGCGGCTAGCCGAAAACGCGCCGGACATCGTCTTCCGCTACGAACTACATCCACGTCGGTGCTTTGCCTACGTGAACCCGGTGGTCACAGCCATCACCGGTTACTCACCGGAAGAACATTACGCCGAGCCGGACCTCGCTTTCAAAATGGTCCATCCGGAGGATCGCCCACTGTTAGAAACAATCTATCGGGGGGAGCTTCCCAGCGGAAGCACCGCCACGCTACGTTGGGTGCACAAGAACGGTGCGGTCATCTGGATTGAACAACGCATCGTGCTCGTGCACGATTCCGCTGGACAGCTGGTGGCTATCGAGGGCATCGCTCGCGACATCACCGAGCGCAAACACCTGGAAGAGCAACTGCGTCAGTCGCAAAAGATGGAGGCGATTGGAAGATTGGCCGGCGGCGTCGCCCATGACTTCAACAACCTGCTGACGGCTATCCTCTGTTATAGCGATCTACTGTTGGGCCACCTCAACCCAACCGACTCGTTGCGCGCCGATGTTGAAGAGATCAAAAAGGCCGGAGAACGGGCCACCTCGCTGACGAAACAACTCCTGGCGTTCAGCCGGAAACAGGTCCTTCGGCCCCGAGTACTGGAACTCACCGCCGTGCTGGCCGAGATGGACAAGATGTTGCAGCGGCTGATTGGAGAGGACATCGAATTGATCACCTCTTTGGACCCCGCTTTAGGACGAGTGAAGGCGGACCCGGGCCAAATCGAGCAGATTGTCTTGAACCTCGCCGTCAATGCCCGTGACGCTATGCCCGACGGTGGAAAGCTCACCATCGAGACAGCCAATGTGGATCTGGACCAGGCCTACGCACGCAGCCACGTCGCCGTGCAACCGGGCCCCTACGTGATGTTAGCGATTAGTGACACGGGTTTCGGGATGAGTCCCGAAGTCCAGGCCCGCATCTTTGAGCCCTTTTTCACCACCAAGGAACAGGGCAAAGGGACGGGGCTAGGCCTGTCAACCGTCTACGGAATCGTCAAGCAAAGCGGCGGCAATATTTGGGTCTATAGTGAGCCAGGGAGAGGAACCTCTTTTAAGGTCTACCTGCCTAGGGTCGAAGAGGAGCTCACACAGGTCGAAACGCGTGTACCGATTCCGGAAAAGACACAGGGTTCGGAGACGATCCTGCTGGTAGAAGACGAAGAGACCATTCGGTCGCTCATACGTTCCATTCTGCAGGGGCAAGGCTACACCGTGCTGGAAGCTGGTCACGGTCCGGAGGCGCTTCAGATCAGCGAAAACCATGCCGGCCCAATCCATCTGATGCTGACCGACGTGATCATGCCCCAAATGAGTGCCCGTGACTTTACCCAAAAGATGTGGAAATTGCGACCGCGCCTGAAGATCCTCTTTGCCTCGGGTTATTCCGACGACGCCATCGTTCACCATGGCGTGCTGGAGGAGGGAACGAATTTTATCCAGAAGCCATTCACGATTGTCGGCCTGACCAGGAAGGTGAGAGAGGTTTTAGATACGAAATAGCAGTAGCAGAAGAATCTTCGAGGCAGGATATCGATTGATCTCAAGCGGGACGGCGTGCCAGAACCTATTGGCCCTGACATCAACAGCTGCATCTGTAGGGCTGCGAAAAAGTTAGTTTTTTGAGAGAACATCCGTAAGCGATCTTGACCGGCGTATCGATGAAGGCGGGAGCGCAATCTGGGATTATCACTCAAGCATAGGAAACCTTTCCGCCCGGTAATGGTTTAGTTTCTTGGATCAAGAAGAAACTACGATCTCCTCCTCAAGAAACTAATCTACTAAAATGACCCACGCGGAAATCATTCAAGGAGTTCCCGTAATACGAGTGACTTAATGACAGAAAACTTTGGTAACTTGGGGCAGATACTCGAGAATCTCAG
>QHZP01000042.1:0-15976 GCA_003224715.1 Acidobacteriota bacterium
TACTGCTCGACCTTCCATCAACAGCAGTCGTGGCCGCCGAACTGAAAAAGAAAGTTGGTTCAGGTCAGCTCAGCTACTTTTCTGCTGACGTAACCAACCGCACCTCACTGGAAGCTGCCTTCGGGAATATCTGTCAACAACACAAAAGACTAGATGTTGTGATCGCTAACGCAGGAATGGTGGCCAATCAGCCATTCCTGGAAATCAGCTTGGAGAACTGGAAAGCTACTTTGGATTTAAATTTGACCGGGGCCTTTCACACTGCTCAAATTGCAGCTCGGATCATGGCAAAGCAAAATCCAGTGGAAGGTGTCAGGGGGAAGATTCTATTTACTGGCAGCTGGGTTCAAGACATGCCCTGGCCCGAGGGCACCGCCTACATAGTAAGCAAGAGCGGTGTAAAAATGCTGGCTAAAACGATGGCTCAGGAATTGGCAAGCCTGGGCATAAGGGTCAACGTGTTGGCTCCAGGAATCGTTATGGCCGGGCTGAGCAAGAGGATTTATGAAGCAGATCCTACTTTTCGTGAGAGGGTTGGCCAAGCCATTCCGCTTGGAGAGATGCAAACAGCCGAATCCGTGGCAGCTTCTTTTGTGTTTCTATGTAGTAGCGGTTCGGATTACATGACGGGTGCAGTCTTGCTAGTGGATGGAGGCACCAGTCTGGTACGCAGAGATTGAAAATGTCGGTCATTTCCCCCTTTGAAGTGAAGGTGGCAGGAAGGACGTCCCTGCAGTGGTGGGCCCGCAGCTCCCAACAGAGATACCACCCACAGCCTGACGGCTGCTGTCCCCCTTGATAGGTCCTTGATAAGGGGAATTTCACAAAAGAGGACACCTAATATCTATGGGTCAAGATAAGGTTGCGGTCATCACAGGAGGCGCGAATGGTTTAGGCTTGGCCATTGCCAAGCGATTCGCGCGCGAAGGATTCACAGTTTGTATTTTGGACATTGACATTGCTATTGCAGAACGAGAAGCCAAGAATTTGAATGATCAAGGTCTCCATGCTGTTGCCGTTTATATTGATGTTTCCAATTTGGAAACCATCGAGCAAGCCTTTAACCGGTGTGCTGAGAAGCTTTCTCGCATTGATGTCCTCGTCTGCAGTGCAGGCGTTAGCTCGGTAGAACCTTTCATGGAGGTGACCGCCAAGGAGTGGGATCGGACCTTCGCAATCAATGCTCGCGGGTTGTTTTTCTGTAACCAAAAGGCCGCGAAGATCATGCGAGAAACAGGAGGCGGCCGAATCATTAACATTACCTCCCCAGCGTCTTATATGGGGTTACCTTTTTATTCGGCCTATGCGGCCTCAAAAGCGGCAGTAGACAGCATCACGAGAAGTGCCGCTATTGCATTGGCGCAATATAACATCAGAGTGAACTCGTTAGCCCCAGGTCGCATGGATACGAGGATGCAGGAGTTAAGTGAAAGAGCCTGGGCAGAAAATATGGGCATGGATTATGAAGAATTTGTAGAAAGCCGAACTCGCTCGCTACCGCTCAAACGTAGAGCTGCACCAGAAGAGATAGCGGAGGCCGTACTCTTCTTGGCGAGTGAGGCCGCGGATTATATGACGGGTTCGCGACTGAACGTCTCGGGAGGATTGGAACTCTCATAAGATGGAGCGATGATGGGAACGGATAAGGTATGTAACTACCTCCTTAAGAGTCGGAACTTAGAGCAACTCAGAGAGTTGGCCTACAGAGTTCGCCGGAACGTGCTTGTTCAAGCGGCAGGCAAAGGACAAGGGTACGTTGGACAAGGTCTGGGTTCGGCGGACATCTTCGCGGTTATCTACGGCTCCGTCCTGAGTTGGAAACCCGAAAATTTGAAATGGGAGGATCGAGATAGATTCCTGCTTTCAATCGGCCATTACTCCATCGCCACATACGCCACATTGGCTGAATATGGCATTTATTCCGAAAATGATCTGAAGACCTATTGTGATGATGGAAGTATCCTGGATATGTCGGCAAACGAGTATGCCCCAGGCTTCGAAATTACTGGTGGAGCCTTGGCACACGGATTGTCTCTGGCCGTAGGGATGGCTTTGGGTGCCAAATATCAGAGAAAGACCTATCGAATCATTAACCTTTTGTCGGACGGCGAAATGAATGAAGGCTCTACCTGGGAAGCGGCGATGTGCGCCAGTAGTTTCGGACTAAATAATTTGACCGCTCTAGTAGATGTCAACAACGTGATGGCAGATGGGTACGCCTCGGAGGTGCTGAAACTTGAGCCCGTAGTCGACAAGTGGCAGGCATTCGGCTGGCATGTGCAGCGGGTGAATGGAAACGAAATCCAAGAATTATTAGATGCATTTGACTGCGCAGAAAAAGTGAAGCGTCAGCCTCAAATCATCATTTGTGACACCTTAATGGGGAAGGGAGTTCGGTTTATCGAGACAAGAAAAAAAGCTCATTTTGTCCGAGTGGACCAGAATGAGTGGGAGGTGGCTTTTAGACAACTCGAGGAGAGTAAAAGCCGATGAATATGGATTCCCAAGTGGCCTACGAAGGCAAAACCATGAAGGGGCCCTTTGCCAAGGCTATCGTCGAGTTAGGAAACGAGAACGACAAAATAGTCGCATTGACCGCGGATTTGGGTAAGTACACCGACCTGTATCCCTTCAAGGAGGCTTTCCCAGAACGTTATTTCCAAATTGGGATGGCAGAACAAAATCTATTCGGGGTCGCGGGCGGCATGGCGCGAACAGGTCTCATTCCCTATGTAACTACTTATGGAGTTTTTGCAACCCGAAGGGCTAATGAGCAACTCGCAATCGATATCAACTATGGTCGGGCCAATGTCAAGATCGTTTGTGGGTTGCCTGGTTTGACCACTTTTGCAGGGCCTACCCATCAGGCGATCGAAGACCTGGCAATCCTGCGGTCCATGCCTGGTATGACAATTTTGGATCCATGCGATGCGGTTGAGCTTTATCAGGCGACCAAAGCCATTGCCGAGTTCGATGGACCTGTTTATATGCGACTGCAGCGTGGAGAAGTTCCTGTATTTTTTGACGAGAATAGTTATAAGTTTGAGCTCGGCCGGGCCAAAGTCCTAAATTCAGATGGAGAGGACCTACTCATCATCAGCCTTGGGCTCATGACCCGCCATGCCTTTGAAGCGGTACTGGCGCTGGAGAAGGAAGGTATTAAAGCCACGCTGGTTCATGTCAGCACTTTGAAGCCTTTCGATACGGAAACGATTTTGGAACAACTCTATAAGTCTCGGGCCGTAGTCACCTGTGAAAATCATACGGTGATGGGAGGATTGGGATCTTGTGTGGCTGAGATGGCTGCGCTCCATGGAGCTCCCATTGTACTGCGCATGGTGGGCGTGCAGGACGTCTACGCAACTTGTGGCTCCACACCTTTTCTCTTTAAGAGGTATGGACTAGATTCAGCCACCATTGTTGAACATTCTAGAGAAGTTCTTCACGCTAAAGAGAAATTCGTCAGCTAAGCACTCCGCATCTGCCGTGCAGGCGAACGAAACCAGCTCCGTCTCATTATCTTGATGCTGTCACGGATCCCTGCTTCCTTGGAACTTCGCTTTTGCTGCAAGGTGACCAGCGAGGGCTCCGCTTACATCCTTAATAAGCTCTGCTTATGAAGATCACCAAAGTGGAAACGATCAAATATGCTCTACAGCCCAACATTTTGTGGGTCCGCATTCATACCGATAACGGTTTGATTGGCCTCGGTGAAACCTATTACCTGCCCAAGGCGACTGAAGCAATCGTTCACGACATGATTGCAGACTTTCTGTTGGACCAAAGTCCATTCGACGTAGAGCGGCTCTGGGACAATGTTTTCAGTTGGGCAAATTTTTTTGGCTACGCCGGCGCAGAGATGCGCGCCCTTTCGGCTGTGGATATTGCGCTTTGGGACCTGACAGGTCAGGCCACAGGACAGCCCATCTATAACTTGATTGGAGGGAAATCGAGGGACAGAATACGCATTTATAACACTTGTGTTAACGCCGGCCCCTATCACGATCAGGACGATTTTATCGAGCGGCCTGGTGAATTAGCCAAGAGCTTGCTCAGTCAGGGAATCACCGCTTTGAAAATCTGGCCCTGGGATCGGTTTGCGCCCCAACTGAAAGGAGGTATCCCCATGGGGCCAGCCGGCTGGTCGGCAGTAGGGCCCTCCGGCAATTATATTACGCCAGAAGATCTGGAGGCCGGATTACAGAGTGTTAAGAAAATTCGAGACACCGTTGGGAACAAGATCGATATTCTCATTGAAGGGCATTCTCGCTGGGATCTCAACTGCGCTGTGCGGATAGCTCGGGCCTTGGAACCTTATGACATACTCTGGATGGAAGACATGATCAAGCCGGATAGTCCAGCTGATCTGGCGCGCTTGGCTTCGGAAACCCGCATACCCCATTGCATTAGTGAACGACTGTTCACCAGGTACGCCTATCGAGAAGTACTGGAGCGAGGCGCCGCCCATATCATAATGCCTGACCTGATCTGGACGGGCGGGATCACTGAGGGACATAAGATCGCGATTCTCGCGGATACCTTCCACCTCCCCATTGCACCTCACGATTGCACTGGCTTAGTAACCTTATTCGCCAATCTACACCTTTGTGCGGCGATGACAAACGCTATGATTTTGGAGACGGTGCGCGGGTTCTACCAAGGATGGTATTCCGAGGTTTATACTGACGGCATTGCGGTCGACCAAGGCTTCGCCGAGTTTCCCACTAAGCCGGGCTTGGGGACGCGATTAAGAGAGGACGTGTTACAGGGATCGAATGTTTCGATGCAAGTCTCAACAAAGCGTTGATATTCAGAGGGGCGATACTCCTCGGACCCTATTGAAGGATGCACAGCCAAAGGCTCTCTGCTCACGGAAGAGTGACGGGAAAGGTTTCTGAAAATCAGGGACAAGTCTAACGATGATGCCTTTATCCCAGACAATTTCAGACACTAAGGTAGCCCAGGGCAGCATCATGGCCTGGTGGCTCGGCGGGAGCGGGTTTGTTTTCAAGACCCCTGTCGGTACGCAGATCTACATAGATCCCTACTTCACCAATTGCGTAGCCTCCATTTTTGGGGTGGATCGCGCCTTCCCGGCGCCAATCAGCGCGGAAGATGCTCGTCCCGATTTGTTGATCTCCACTCACTGGCACGAAGATCATCTCGATCCTGAAGGTCTGCCCATCGTAGCCGAGCACAGCTCCGCTGCCATGTTTCTGTGTCCGCCATCTTGTGTCTCGCGTCTGCTGGGTTGGCTGGTCCCCCGTGATCGTGTAACCAGCATTAAGGCTGGCGAAAGCCGCGAATTCAAAGATGTGCGGGTTACCGCCGTGGCAGCGCGCCACGTGGTCGGAATACCAGGTTGGGAGGTTGATGACGCGATTGGCGTCCTACTCGACTTTGGCGGGCTGCGTGTCTACCACAGTGGCGACACCGAATACGACCTTCGGTTACGAGCCCTGGCTTACAACCATGAAGCTCCGATCGATGTGTGCATGGTTGCTATTAACGGAGCCGGGGGCAATATGAATGCCCACGAAGCCGCACTTCTAGCCTGGCAGCTCGGTGCAAAGACGCTAATTCCAATGCACCACCGCCTTTGGAAAGACTTCACGGGCGGCGAGCAGGCTACGCTGGATCCGCAGGTTTTTGCCAGTACTTATCAGCGCCTGGGTGGCTCCGGTGAAGTCAAATTGATAGATGTCGGCGAAGGTGTGGAGTTGCGCCCGTGACCCGGACCGAGGAATTGGCGCCCTCAGTCTAGACTCGTGATGGACCCTGGCCAGTAGAAGATACGGTACATGCAGACCCATGTGGACTTGAATACTGTCTACGCATTGGGGCTGATTGTTATAGCCGCCATTATGAATGGGGTATACACCTTGCCAATGAAGCTAAATCGACTCTGGGCATGGGAGCACTCCTGGTTCGCATTCACGATTGTGGGGGTTGTGGTTGTGCCAACTGGACTAGCCATGTTCACCATCCCCGAGCTTTGGTCCATTTATTTTTCCATACCGATCAAGTTACTCTTGGCTCTGGCCCTTTTCGGATTGGGCTGGGGCATTTCGCTCGTGCTATTCGGGCTGGCCCTCAACATCGTCGGGGTAGCGATCACTTTTGCGGTCTGTCTTGGAACATCGGCGGCCGCCGGAGCTCTGATTCCGCTCGTGAGTCAGCATCCGGAGAGTTTGAGGACACAGCAGGGATACCTGATCTTAGCTGGAGTGGGGCTCATTTTTTTGGGAGTGGGTTTATGCGGAGCGGCTGGCTGGTGGCGCGATCAGGTCTCTAAAAGCCAGGTTAAAGTCGTTTCTGGTAGTTCTATCCGCGGCTTTTTGTACGCCCTCCTGGCAGGAGCATTGGGATCATTATTTAATGTGGGGCTTGCCTTCGGTGGACCTATCCAGCAAGCCGCCCGGGATCGGGGTGCCAGCCTTGCCATGATGTCGACGGCGGTATGGCTTCCCTGCCTGTTTGCAGGGTTCATCCCTGGGATTATCTATTGCTTCATTTTAATGAAAAAGAATGGGAACCTATCATTGCTGAGAGCGGAAGGTACCTGGTCATATTGGTTGACGGCTTTGTGTATGGGTATTCTCTGGTTCGGTAGCCTTACGGTATACGCCATCTCCACCACCAGGTTAGGAAGCATGGGAGCAACCCTCGGATGGCCCCTATTCATGTCCGCAATTGTGATCACTAGCACCTTGGCTGGAGCCATAACTGGCGAATGGTCCCGAGCTGGGAAGGGTTCTACAGGCACGATGGTCATCGGAGTTGCTTGCCTGATAATAGCGATGGGTATGTTGAGCCAAGCAGGTTGAGGACACCAGCACTCCTCCAGCGCATCTTGTCATTCAGGCCAAAGCAGCAACCCGGGATGCAGTTGTCAGCAGCATACTGGATGTTGCACATCCTCAATTTCATGACGATTGAGACGGTCCAAGCCTACTATAACTTTTGGTACAGCGAAGCCAGCGCGAAGAACCATTGAGCCGCTCAGACGTGCATATCCAAGTATCGGGACCTCAGCGGCGCTGCGATCCCTTGAAAGGAGCAGCATTGGGGAGCCTCCTCTTGCACTGGTTTGGGTAAAGGTGTCTTCATGAAAAAAAATGTATCCCGTCGGGATTTTTTGCGCACTTCAGCGTTAGTTCCCAGCCTGGTCCTTCCCGTCTCCACCCATTTGAAACCTATCCTTGCTTGGCTATTACAGACGCAATCAAAAGCGCAAAGCGCGGATCAGGTAGCCCGTATCGGTGGCCTGACCGGCTCTATGAGTGACTTGCGAACAGCGGTTCCCACACCGACGAACATTCCACCACTGGCGCAATCAAAACCCCCTGCCGACATCGACCTAAATAGAATGGCTGCTTGGGCAATGAATTACCTGATCCGGACTCCACGAAAGGATCTGGGTTACGAACCGGTATTCCAATGCCATCCTTACGCCTGTCCCCCCATCCCCGCTGGACAAGACCCTGTGGTTGCCTGCGACACCGATGCGCGCATGGATTGGGAGTGGTATTACATGCGTGAGATCACCGGGACGACGGCGGGCAAAGAAGTCGAGACAGCATTTCACAAGCGCATGCGAGAATACATCGCCCCTGACGGCAAAGTCTGGAGCCATCCAGGCTCATTTAACGAGGCGAACATTAGCGCCCGTTATACGAAGGCTGATTTCGTGGTGCATATTTGGGGAGCGACCAAGATCCTCAATAGTCTGGCTGAGGATTACGTGCGAACCGGCAACCCAGGAAGCAAGCTCCTGGCTAGAAAGGTCATGCTGGCTCTCCGCTCTTTGGCGACTGCGGATAGGCAGGGACGTGCCTGGTTTGCCGGCGGCATGGGTGCCTGGAAGGATGGCAAATGGATAGATAACGGCTGGAACGCCCAGCCGGCGCCCATCGTTAAGCCACTGGTCCGATATTGGCAAGCGACCGGGGACGAAGAAGGGTTGGCCTTCGCCCGAGCGTATGCCGAAGGGATTATCCACAATTGCCAGCCCGGGGGCATTCGTTTCCAGCCCGACGGGAGCTTTAACGGTCATAGCCATGCCACGCTGCATGCCGTATGGGGAGTTGCCGAGCTTGGCATCGCGATTAGCGAGCCGCGCTACGTCACGTTTGCTAAGCGCGTCTGGGATTGGATGCTGACCCAAGGCACAGGGACGGGCTGGTTTCCAGCAGCGCCCCAATGGGCGGACAACTGTAACGAGACCTGCTGTCTGTCCGACATGATATCGCTGGCGACGCTTCTAGCCCGCAGCGGGCGCACGGAGTATTTCGATCCCGTCGAGCGCTATTTGCGCAACTATATTAGTAACCTCCAGTTCATTATCACTCCCGAATTTGTTGAGTATTACACAGACCGAAATAAGGTTAAGGGCGAAGATCTCGAGGAGTGCCTGGGGATATTGCGCCGGTTCCAGGGGGGCGTTATCGGCGGCAGTGGACTGAACGATTACCACAACGAGTTACTGGGCGGGGTGAGTGGCTTCGAAATGTTCGGCTGTTGTGCACCGGAAGGGATGCGCGCTATCTACACTACCTGGACGAATGTGATTGGAAAATATCCGCTCTCCGGGCTTGGTCCGGCGGGAGTTTATGTGAACCTATCTTTCAATCGAGAGTCTCCCTGGGGGCAGGTAGTTTCATTTTTCCCCGAGAAAGGGCGCTTGACGGTCAAGGCCAATCTCGCGGATACCTTCTTCTTGCACCTTTCGTAATTCCCAAACAGTACCTGTCGAGTGGTCGGGAGCTTACCTCAAGTTTGAGGGTGTTAAGAAGGGAGAGGAGATCACGATCGCCTATCCACTAATAGGGTTCCGCCACACAGTATCGGGCTTGTGGTCCAAGGCAAAGAAGCTCAGCATGACCTTTGACTGGCTGGGGAACATGGTTGTCAGCGCGAATCCATCGGCACGGATTTTTCCGTTATTCAGTGGCAAGCCGAGGCAGCTACCGCCGCCCCCGGTCTAAAGGCTGTCCCAAGAATCGGGCCTGCGAGGTAGCAAAGGCCTCAGCCTTCACAATACTCTCCTGCTCGATGTAGGACGACCACTGGGCGGGTACGTTACGTTGTCGCATCCTACTCCACTATGCAGATTCCTGGGAGGCATTCTATTATGCATCATGAGTTCTTGAAGTGCCCTTTCCTGGTAGCGCTGCTATACCTTGCGACAGGCACGGCGTTATCCGAACCTACTCCGGAAAAGTATTCCGCCGCCTCGATTCGCCAGGGAACTGAGCCCGGAATCCGCTTCAGTTCTGGACTTACGGTGTGCGACGAAACATTGCGGAAAGGCCGTTGGGTCAGCCGGTACTGGCTTTCCACCGGTATGATCAAGCCCGAAAGCCATCTCGAAGAGGAGCGTCCGGTTATGGAAACGCTCCCGATTGATGCTTTTGAGCTGGCAATTGAAGGAGAAGACTTGGCAGGTAGCTGGCGTTGGATAAAAGCGCAGCAATCGAAGGTACAAAACCCCGAGGATCAGCTCGTGACCTTTGAGCTCGCCAGCAGCACCAGGCCGATAACAGTCAAGGTCCACACCCTCTTGCACGGCGGACCGGTAATGATCCGGTGGCTGGAAGTCACCAATACCGGAAGGAAGCCGACCGCGATCACGAAAGTCTCTCCATGGGCGGGTCTGCTCTGGAACACGCCAAACTATGGTGAACGTATCCAGAGTGGAAACGATGCTGTTTTCGAGGTGGGCTATTGCCAGTACGAGGAGTGGGGTCACGAAGGTGCTTGGCGCTTTGAACCGGTGATCAACGCTACCAAGACCATTGCGGGAACCCGTGGAAAGTCAGGGTGGGGACATCCGACCTTTTTTGTGCGCAATAACGCTACCGGCGAATGGTTTGTCGGCTCGCTCGGCTGGAGCGGCAACTGGACGATCCGGCTAACGAGCCAGCAGGATCGGGTCAAGAAGCAGGCGCGACTCTTCCTCAGCATGGGACCCAGCGCCGCCGATCCGACCTTGCGTGTTCTCTCCCCAGGGGAAACCGTGAAGTCCCCTGAAACGCACCTCTTCTGTATGCAGTCAGAGCTGGATCGCGTGATCCAGGCCATGCACGATCACGTACGTCGGAATGTATTGCCCCCTCCGGTGCCCGGGCGAGAATATCAGGTGGAAGCTAATCACCGAGGATATATTGTTGATCACGAAGACGAGGCGGGACTGAAGCGGGAGGTCGATTTAGCGGCAGACGTCGGTGCCGAATTATTCATGATCGATGCTGGCTGGTACGGGCCGGAGCCGAACCGTTGGGCACAGAATGTTGGCGACTGGTATGCCGGGGCTTGGCTGCCCAATGACCTCACTCCTGTGCGAGAGTATGCGCGTCACAAGGGTTTGCTATTTGGGTTGTGGGTTGAGATCGAAAGCATTGGATCGGCCTCCAAATTGCGAAAGGAGCATCCAGACTGGGTGTTGACCCGAAACGGCCAACCTGTCGGTGGCGGACGACAGCTGGACCTAGCCAATCCGGCAGTTGTAGCCTGGATGGAATCGGAGATCATCCGCATCATTAAGAAATACGATTTGGACATGTTCCGTATCGACTATAACACCACGATCGACGAGGGTGGCAATCGAGTCAAGGACGGATTCGTCGAGAACACGTTATGGCGTCACTGTGAGGCGCTCTACGGAATTTTCGACCGAGTGCACAAGCAATTTCCCAAGGTGATCTTCCAGAATTGCGCCGGAGGGGGTGGGCGACTCGACCTAGGGATCATGCGACGTTTCCATAACACAGAGCTGTCCGATTGGATGCGAGGTCCCCGTAGCCCTAAGATCCTCAACGGCATTACATGGATCCTGCCTCCGGAGATCCTGCTGCGCACCTTTGGAACGGAAGTCGGAGATCACGCCACTGACGGAGACCTGGATTTTCAGTTGAGAATGATCATGATGTCCCGTCCCATCTTTCGTGGCATCAGCCCCACACTCGCAGAATTCAATCCGCTCTCGAGAAAAAAGATCCGCGAGTCGGTGGATCTCTTTAAGCGGGTCGTTAGGCCGATTATGGTAGAGGGCCGTGTCTATCATCACACTCCAGTTACACCGCTATTGGAGCCATCGCCCTGGGTCGTCTTGGAATATGCAAATGAGGATTCCCATCGCGCGGTCGCATCGTTGTTTCGGACCTCTCAGAACGGCGACTCGACCTTTCAGTTCACACCTCGTGGTCTCGATTCCGGGCGCACCTATCGCGTCACTTTCGGCAACAGTGGCCAGGCCGTTGATTTTCCTGGCTCCCTATTGTTGCAGCAGGGGATTCCGGTTCGGCTGGAGGGAGCACTGACATCGGAGATGCTAATTTTCGAAAGCAAGCCCTAGCAAGCAGAGTGATACATTCCCGCCTACCGAGAAAAGTTTTTGCTTGTCAGTCGTTGCTCATCACTGCTTTTAATATGAAAGTGAATTTGAATGGACAGGTCGCTTTGGTCACTGGTGGAGCGCAGGGTATTGGACGTGCCATCGTAGAGACATTGCTCGACAATCACGCGCATGTCGTGATTGTGGATATCGACACGGAGGCGGCCGAGCGGACGGCGCATGAGTTGGCTGCGGCGGGCGGCGGATTTTGCATGGCACTAACGGGCGACGTATCCAACGTCCGGCACATGGAACAGGTGGTTGAGAGCGTCTTGAGCCGACTGGAACGGATCAATATACTGGTCAACAATGCTGGCATTAATACTCGTCGCGACCGCGCTCCCATCCATGAATACGCGCTGGAAGATTGGAGTCGTGTCCTGGAAGTGGACCTGACAGGAGTATTTGTGACCAGTCGGGCGGTCGTCCCGGCCATGCTGAAGAACCCCGGCGGGCGTATCGTCAACATTAGCTCGATTGCCGGTCTGGTGCCGTTGCGCTTGCAAAGCGCCTTCGTGGCAGCCAAGGCAGGTGTTGTCAATTTGACCCGCTCGATGGCCCTGGAGTTGGGACCGCAAGGTATTCTCGTGAACGCCGTCGCGCCCGGCTCCACCCTAACTCAAGTTACCAAGGCGCTTTTCTATGACCCCAAAGGCGCGTATACCGAGAAGGCAGCGAGCTTAATGTCCCATATCCCTTTGGGTCGGCCCGGAAGCCCGGAGGAAATTGCCTATTCTGTCCTTTTCCTGGTGGCGCCGGAAGCGAGCTATATCAACGGTGCTATCCTGGTGGTGGATGGGGGTTGGACCGCCGGCTACGCTCGCGATTGGTAAGCGTGAAAGCCATGACAACTAATAACCGGCAGGAAAGCCGGCTGATCAAGTGTGACTGTTCTTAGGAGGTGACCAGAATGGCAAAGATTCAACTGTTTCAAGGCTACAAAGGTGATCCACCATTTCCCAAGCCTGTCAAGACGGTGCAGCCCAATATCGTCACAGTCCAAGATGGCGTAGCAGTCAAGTATCCCGGCTGCGACGGCGTTGGAGTGCGCATCGTCCATCCTGTCAACCCCAAGGCACCTGCCCAGAATTTGGGGCTGGTGATGTTTTATGTGCCACCACACGTCGTCTTGGATCCGGGGAGCCACCATACCGAGGAATGCTACGTGATCCTGCGGGGCCAGGGAACGATGACCTTGGCTGGCGAAAAAGTCAAGGTTCGAACCGGGATGTTCATCCACCTCCCACCATGGTGCGAGCATGGTGTGGAGAACACAGGGGAAGAGACCATGGAGATTCTGATTTGCACCGCACCGCCGAATCCATAGCTTTGGAGGTAGGAATGGCCTTATCTTAGCATGATTGATTTCTCTCATAGGCACCTGGGAAGAGACTTCAATTGTTGCCAACGTTGAAGAAGTCATGCGGTGAAATGATTGACGTCGGAAAAGGTTAATTGGCATCCACAGATCAATCCCGNNNNTGCCGAAGGCTCCAGGGCTCCGACTTTCTGAACGTAAACGAAGAGGGCTGGGAAAGGAGGATTGGTCATTGACAGTGTTTTGTTCTTCATCCCTGGTACATATATCGGGAATCCTTGCCACAGATCGACAACAGAGAAAATGTTTGCTATCGATCCTGGCTTGGGGAATTCTCGCCTGGTCACTGACTGGTTTTGCAGTCGTGTCCTTAGGAGCAATTGCTCAGAAGAAAGAGGCGCCTGCTCCATACTGGCGACTGGCGACTGACGACACAACAATCGTTGTCTCAGTGGAGGGTGACCGGCCGATTCTGAAGACCTTGAGTGCAAAAGCGGTCCCACACAACTGGGTTTCTACTCCTATAAGGGAAAAACTGGTGGACACAATTGAGGTCGGCGGAGCCCCTGTCGCAACGGAATGGAGATTTCGGGGTGCAGATCTCGACTCCGGGAGAGACCAGTTGACTCTTCGCTACAGTAATTCAAATCCACAACTCGAGCTGCAATCGATCTGGAGAGCGAGGCGAGGCCGTGGACCAGTGGAACATTGGCTGACGATCGCCAACGAGTCGGGACGCACCGTTACTGTGGGGCATCAGGACAGTCTGGTCCTCGACGGGCTAGTCTTGGCCCCCAACGAGCTCGCGCAGGCTTGGTGGATCAACCGGGGGGGAGGTAATGCGAGCCGAGAGGGCGGCACCTTCACAGTGGATACAAATGCCGAGTTTGCTCAGGATTTGGTGAGCAATCCCGTAGACGGCTCGAGTCCTGTACCGTGGATAGCGATCCAGGTTGGGCAGGCACACGGACTATACGTAGGATGGGAATTTTCTGGCATCGGTCGCATCCACGCAAAGACCATCTCGACGAAACCGACCCGGCTCGACCTGCGCGTTGGCAACGTACCTGAATTCAAGACTGACCTTCCTCCTGGGGAAACTTTCCTGATACCCCACGCGTTCGTTGGTTGCTACAAAGGAGACATTGACGAAGGGAGCTATACCCTGCATTGCTTTGTGCTCGACAAGTTGCTGCCACCGCTACCGAAGAACCAACCCTACCCGACGCTAGCCTACAACCTCTACCTGGACAGTGGTGGGAATAAGGCCAAGGAAGCGGACGTACTGCGCAGCGCCGCCCTCTGCAAGGAACTCGGCTTTGAGACCTTTGTGCCGGACGCCATGTGGTTTCCGCAAGCGGGCGACTGGCGCTGGGATCCAGCGCGATTCCCCAATGGATTGAGGCTCATTGAGCAGTATGTGCACGAGAATGGAATGAAGCTGGGCCTCTGGGTCGCCTGGACTCAAGGAGGAAACTCCGAGGATTCAGGGGCGCTCAATATTTTCAGGCATCCGGACTGGTTTGTGCAGCTCTTCAACCGAGAATGGAAATCAGACTATCTCAACTGGAGTACGTTGCTCGACCTAGGCTATGATCCGGCGAAGGAATGGGCCAAGCAAGAAACTCAGCGACTCGTCCCCGAATACAAGCTTGACTATTTCAAGCATGATTACAGCCCGATCGAAGTCAAGTGCGTGCAAACAAATCATCGGCACCAGCACGGTGTGGACGTCAGCTATTGGTCTACGGTGGGTTATTACGAGGTACAGGAAGCGCTGAAGCAGAAATTCCCGGATCTCGTGTTGGAAGGCTGCTCTGGTGGGGGCCACATCAAGGACTTCGGGTATATCAAGCGCGTGCACTACATCGTCACTACCGACACGCTGTCTTCTTTGCCGAACCGCCAGAGCATTTACGACTCTACCTTCGCACTGCCTCCGGCGGTATTACAGGCGTACACTTATGAAAATCATTACAACAAAGATTCCGACCGACCACTCCCTTACTTTTGGCGCTCTGCCATGATGGGCGCCTGGCAGATCGATCCCACCAACACTTCTAGCTGGACCGCCGAAGAACGCGCCGGAGCCAGACATGCGACCGAGATCTATAAGTCCTGGATCCGGCCAATGCTGCGCGACGTCAAGGTACACCACATTCTGCCGCGCCCAGACGATTATCATTGGGACGGGATGTTCTATTGGAGTCCGAGCCTGAAACGGGGCACGCTCTACATCTTTCGACCTAACAATGACGAAGTCTTCAAGCGCATCCGACTCAAAGGGCTGGTTGGAGGCAAGTCTTACCGAGTTCGGTCGGAGGATCGTTCAGTGGCGGAAGGCATCCGAATTGGCGAAGAATTGATGAACGTTGGACTCAAGATCAAGCTGCCCGGAAAGTTTACCAGTGATTTGATCTTCGTTGAAGAAACTGAATGACATTGCTCTGATCAGCGGAAACCCCATGTCGATAACTGAGCCACATGCCCAGCCTCCGCACAGGGAAGAAATCAGGACCAAGCTGCTGACTTATTTTTTTCCTCATGCTTGGCAGCCAGTACGTGAGATGCCTGCCAATAGCTCGGTCTTGCCATCGCCCAACGGAAAAACTGTTCGTCCAGTGGTAAACCTAACCCCTGGCAAGACGCATAGGTGGCTTTTGTGGGGGACATTGGACAGTAAGACAGCCGGATCATCCTAAGTGAATGTCTGTGAAGCCCCGAGCACGAGAGACGGAAGAATAATTTCATCCTCCTTAGCTTGCCTCGATTTCCGCGTCAAAGGACTAACGGATAGGAATTCAGAAAAAATCAAGGAAGGAACCGGTGCATGTTAAGGAAATGGGTACTTCCGTATTTTGCGCTTCTCGTGATTATCCGAGTTGGTCTTTTCCCAATGTCTACGGTAACCAATCTCAAGAGCGGCGACGGTTACATTCGTCGAGACGACGGCCGTTGGGTTATAGGAACCGCGATGGTTGAGAAAACCATCAACCTGGATCGCGGTAACCTTATCCTCTCATCCTTCAAGAACAAAGCTTCACGGCGAGAGTATATCCAGGGAGCCGTTCCCTCGGACGAAATCCGGCTGACCGCAGACGGAGAAGAGATTACTGGTGGCGATGGCAAATGGACATTGGTCCGGGAAGAGACACACCAAACGGCCCAGGGTGAACTGCAGTTGGACTTAACTTTACGTCATGGGGCTTTAGAAGTATCGAAACACTATCTCGTTTATCCCGGGACCCCTGTCATTCGCGAGT
>QHZP01000042.1:16019-17515 GCA_003224715.1 Acidobacteriota bacterium
GACATTGACAGACTTGAGTTGTATTACCTGACAGGTGGTGGCGCATACAACGGTAGCCAGTTGCTAAAAGTAGAGAGAATGACTCGAGACTATGCGCGGACTTTCGACTCCTACGACCCTTCCGACACCGGGACCCGCGGTATGAGCTACAGTGCCTACCTGCCCTTGCTGGTGCTCTACAATCCAGAGACCAGCGACGGCGTCATGGCTGGTTGGGATTACCTGGGTCATTGGGTATTGAATGTTGGTAACCAGCGCGGAAATCCGCTCAACCTTTCCATCAAGGTGGCCGGTTACAGCAAGGACATGGAGCCGCGTGGACGCATTGAAACACCGAAAGCCTTCACTGGAGTGTTCACTGGTGACCTCGATGCAATGGGGAATCTTCTTCTTGATTGGCAATATCAGTACCTATGGGAGTTCACCAACCCAGCCTATTTTGCCAAAACACGTTGGGCAGTCGATTGGCCAGAACCGTGGGTAGGTGCAGGAGGTGCGCCGAGTGCCGATAACTGGGGAAGAAGACTGGCGTTGGACCTGCGTTACGCAGATTTGATGAGGCGAACGGGCGGTGACATTCTGTGGGACGATGCGGGCTGGTACGACAAGTGGGGCAGTTGGAACGGCCCGGATTGGCACCTCACCAATCAGTATCTGGCCAAGCACGGCATGAAATGGGTGCTGTGGTTTCCGACGTTTCTGGCTACACATGATTCGGAGCTCGGACAGCAGCATCCCGGGTGGTTGATTCCACGACGGCAAGCCCTCGAGCAGTCCATTCCGCAAACTGCCGACTGGCAAAAGGATCTCCTGGACAAAAGGGTCGCCGCGTGGGGTGACTTCCAGTGGCGCTATGATATCGCACCGGCTGTCAGCAGCAACGACACCGACTACCTGCAATCTGATCAGAACTTCCGCGGGTTACTGCAAAGCTTTAAAGAATCTCACAAGGCGAGCGGAGTTGATGCCTGCTACGGTGGTGGTCGCTGGATCAGTTACGATCTGGCTCGCCTCTGCGAATCGGGAGAATACACCGACGGTGGCGTAGGACCTTATAGCAATTATTACAGTTCCCTTCTGATGCCGCCCGACAAGCTGCACAATGTCGTCGATTTCGATCATGTCTACTATAGCCCGGAAAGCGACAGGACTCATCTTTGCATGAATCCCATCTGGTACCGTGACCCAGGGGATGGGGTGGACCTTGAAGCCATTCGGAGAGACTGGGAGATCTATCACTACCTCGTGAGCCAAGGTGTGGCTGGCCGCTGGAGCCACGTGTTCCGTCCAGCTCTCGAGAACGACGACCCCATTTGGTATTTTCAAAGAATGAATCGGGATGGTTCCAAGGGAATTATCATCACCAAGCATGCCAAGAGTGGAGCGAGTTACTACGTGGTTAGCAAGCCAATCAGCCACACACCAGGTGAGGATTACTACGGCGGGCCCTGGAACATGTGCAAGCTGTCGAGCACCTCGGTAGCAGCCATCGATAC
>QHZP01000042.1:17570-23659 GCA_003224715.1 Acidobacteriota bacterium
GGTTTCTTATGTCACCTCCGTCGTAAAACCTGGGGGACGGCAAGCGGTCAAAGACCGCGCCTTCGGAATGGCGATCCAGCTCAGCGGGGAACCTATTACCATAACCCATCTGGGGCTGTACGGTGGGGACAGCAACCAGGGAAACTACACCTTGATGGTGGTCCGCGCCGAAGATGGCTCGATCGTGGGATCTGCGAACCTCGATATGAGCCGGGGGCACGTAGACGCTTTGGGGTTCGAGTACGTTAGGCTGCAAGAGCCTATTCGGTTAGATCGTGTAGCGAGAAGGCCCGTGGTCGTCAAACCGCGCGGCCTTATTTCTGGAGCTGCTTACGAGGTTTGTTGCGCCAAATCTGATTGTCAAGCCAGCCGCAGCGGCAAGGACCTGATGGATAAGGGTATCGAAATCGGCTCGGTCAAGGCAAACGAGCTGATCTTCCTGAACCTGCCACACTACCCGGGCTCAGGTCAGGACAAGACGCCGCCAGCTCCCCCAACCCAAGTGACCAAGCGAATAGGCAGCAACCTCGGAGTTCAGGGAATCGAGATTGGCTGGGTTCCGGGCAGCGACAACAATTGGGTGTCTTATTATGAAGTCCTCAAGGACGGTGGTCTCCTCGACACCGTGGCGAAGGGGAACTTCTTTTTCTGCCATGAAGGCACCGCCAGGAACGAGCTACAATCCCGCTACGAAGTGCGGACCGTCGATGGGGACGGCAACCGGAGTCCGTCGGTGCCTGCTCAGGAAGTCGGGGGAGAGCCGGAAACTTACCGGGCTCTTGGCGGGTTCAGCCCGACTCAGGGAGCCAACCAGTGGAAGTATGAAGAAGCTGTGGAAAGCGGCAAGTTTCGCCGGCTGAGGTGGAATAGCGGCGGGTACGAAGGGAGATGGGTTGGATCAGGATGGGCCAGGATCGGGCGCATCTGGATGCAGCCGGGGGCGCAATCTGACGTCTCCAGAACTTTTGTGGCGCCCGCCAAAGGTGTGCTGACCATTTCAGGATCCATCCGGAAGGATCCGAGTTCGGAGAACGGTCGCCCCGTTCGGGCCTGTATCCTGCACAAAGACCGGCAAATATGGCCTATAAGCGGCTGGGCGGAAATTCCTCCTGTTTTCTCCAAGGAGGTTTCGTATCGGCTGGAAGACATTGCAGTTGAAGCTGGGGATACGGTGCGATTTTTCCTCCAGCGTACAGGCCATCCTGCCCCCGACACGGTGATATGGGATCCAACGGTAGTGATCGAGCGCATGAAATGAGTCATCGGGGCCAACTAGAGCAACGGACTTGAACAAGGTACATTTCGCAAAAGGAGACTTGGCGGAATGAAGCGCCTATTTAGCTCCGAGAGTTCATCGCGATCCCGATCTGAGCGTCCTCGGAGCTCCATCTTGATTGGATCGCGGGTCGTAGTCGGCCTCCTAATAGTGGTCTTGTCACCTTTGTTCGGACGCGTGGCGACATTTCACTCGCCGCAGGTGATCGTCTCCAGCCTTCTTGCTCAGGAAGTTGCGGGAAGTACGGAAGCTCGGCAGATTGCCGATGTCTTACCTCCTCATCAGTTGGAAAGCGGTCTTGTGACGCACAAGGAGCTACAACTTGCACAGCAGTGGGGAGAGGCGGTGACGGCGAGTAGCCCAAAGGGATCTCATGCTGATATGTGGTTGAACCGATGGCTGAACGTCGCCCGGCCTTTCAGCTTCCGGTATGGCGGCAAGGATTCTGTCTCACTTCTTGAGCAGTGGCAACTCCAAAAGGGAGAACACAAGACCGATTCACACAGCGAACAGCAAGAACTCATCTGGACAGATGCCGCCACCGGATTACAGTTTCGGTGGCAAGTAAAGCGCTTCACGGACTACCCGGCGTTGGAATGGGTGCTATGGTTTGAGAACAGGGGAACGAAGGATACCCCTATTCTTGAAGACATACAAGACCTTAACTTGCGTCTGAACCACTCACGGAAAGGAGAGCCCTATATCGTGCATGGCGCCCACGGAGGGCGTTATATGCGCGATGACTGGTGGCCCTTTTCGCGGGAGATTCCCGCCACAATTGGGGATATCCCCGACTTCGTCGATGGCCGCGAAGCGCGTCTCGGCGGCGACTATCCTTCCAGCAGGCGTGACTTGCCTTTTTTCAATCTCGAAACGCCGGAAAACCGAGGTGCGATTGTGGGCGTGGGATGGACAGGGGGCTGGTTAGGGCAAGTGAAAGCTAACGGCAACGAACTAACCACGCTTGTCGGATTGAAAGAAGCGCATTTCGTTTTGCACCCGGGCGAACGAGTCCGGACTGGGAGAATGTTGCTTCTCTTCTGGGAAGGCAAGCGTCTGCATGCCCAAAACATGCTGCGTCAGCTCCTTCACAAACACTATATTCCAGAACTGAGAGGCAAACTCCAGGAGCCGCTTGTGTCCGTTAATACCTGCTTTACCTATCATGGGAAGGGGGAGTTCCTAGCTCAAGCAACCGAAAAGGAAATCTTGCCTTTAGTTCAGCCGTTCAACCAAATAGGAGCGGAAGCTTTTATCATTGACGCGGGCTGGTACGAAGGTGCGCCATGGAATGAGTGGCTGGGGAACTGGCGATATTCCGAGAAAAAGTACCCGAGGGGCTTTCGTCCCCTTTCTGAGCTCCTTCCCGCGGCTAAGGTGGAGTTCGGGCTTTGGTTTGCCCCTGAACTCCTTAGCAAACACGCCCCTTTGCTAGGAGAACACCCAGAGTGGATACGGCAAGGGTCTGGAGAGAATACATACAGCAAGGACGGTGGAAATCTTCGCATGGAACTGCCGGCAGCGCGCAACTGGTTCCTCAAGCAAGTTGATGCATTAATAGAAAACGAAGGAATGACCTGCTATCGGCAAGATGGTTACAACACCTATGCCGATCTGCATAACGATGAAGCCGAAAATCGAAAGGGCATTGCAGAGATTCAGTACATCATGGGCTTGTATACGATGTTGGACACACTCAAAAAACGGCATGCAAACCTCGTTATGGAAGCTGCCGTCGGCGCACCGCGGATTGACCTGGAAACTTTGTCACGCTTTCACTGGCATCAGCCATGCGAAACATGGCTTGATGCTAACAGGGACCAATGCACTTTGTATGGCACCAACTTGTGGTTGCCGGGTGGCATGATCGTTCTCTACACCGGATTAGTGGATGACTATGGGGCATGGTCAAGCTTTGGGGGGCAGTTATCTCTTGCTTGGCATCCGCTCGATGCGGATTTCCCGATGGACCTGGCTCGCCGGCAGGTGGAACGCTACAAAAGCATACGCCCCTTCCTGAGCGGCGACTTCTACCCACTCACTCCGGTTTCATTAGCAGAAACGTGGATGGGTTATCAGTTTCACCGGGTCGATTTGGACAAGGGGTTTGCTCTCGTGTTCAAACGGTACGATTCCCCACACGTTCTCTATTCTGTCAATGATACTTTTACGCTTAAGCTGCGCGGGATTAATCCGCAGTCCCGCTATCGACTTCACTTTGAGCGAAGTAATAAAGATGAGACACTCACAGGCCAAGTATTCGCAACAGGGATAGAGATTGTGGCTGGCAAAGCTCCGAGTGCAGAACTAGTCGTTTACGAACCGGCCCGGTAGCTGGCGGTTCTCTCGCTTGTCGAAACGTTCGCATCTGAATTACCTCTTCAAATGTCTAGACTCCAGACCTCCGGCTTTACCGGAGGTGACTTACTCATTTCTCAATCTATGAGAGCCAGGGAGAGGGCCCTCTTAGCGGAGAATTATTATGCCTGAATTATTCGGTCAACACTTTTCGCGGCAGGAGCTACTTCGGAGGATCGGGCACATTTATCAGATCGGGGGGGTGCAGCTTCTTTCCTCGGAGGACGGTCCTTCTCGAGGAGTTCGCCTTTTAGAATTTCGCACCGGAACGGGCTTTGTTTTCAAAGTAGCTATTGAACGCGGGATGGATGTAACGTACTGTGAATATCGGGGAGCATCGCTGGCCTGGATTCCACCGACGCTGCTGCCGGGCCCTTGGTACTTCGAACAACAAACAGAATTCGGCTGGCTCCGCACCGGGCTGGGTGGTTTCTGCAACACCTGCGGCCTGGTACATATTGGAAACCCTGAGGCAGATTCTGTAGCGCAGTACAACTTCCCAGCTAGACCCGCGGAGCGCTATGGTGTTCACGACCGGGTGGCGCTCCTTCCTGGTCAATTGCTGCGCTATGGCGAGCGTTGGGAAGACAACGAGTGCCTGATCGAAGCGGAAGGGCGCGTGGTTCAGGCTCAAGCCTATGGTGAGAACTTAGTGTTGACCCGGCGCTATAAGGCCAGGTTAGGGGAGTCCCGGTTCTTCATACAGGATGAGGTTGAGAATGGCGGCTTTCTGCCTACTGTTCACATGCTACTCTACCATATCAACGTGGGTTTTCCATTCGTTGACGACGGTTCGGAGCTTATTGCGCCAATCGCCGGTCCGCCGGTAGTCCCTTCCGGGTTACCCACCGACAAGGCACAGACGAGTCAACCAGAGGAATACACCCGATTCATCGCTCCTCAAAAAAACTGGCTGTTACAAGGGTTTGAATTGGGGATGATCACCGATTCCGATGGTCGTGTCCCGGTTGCCATTGTGAATCCCAAATTCGGTAGCGCAGGTCCGGGGGTCTACGTTATTTACAACGGCAAGCAATTGCCCCGATACCTCGAATGGCGCATGATGGGAGAGGGCCAGTACGCCGTGGGCATCGAGCCCTGCACGAATAGCGTCGGTCGTGAGCAAGTGCGTCAGGCCGGGGAGATGATTCTGTTACAGCCCGGAGAGAAACGCCTCTATGATCTTGAAGTGGGTGTTCTGGTTGGCACTGAACAGATTCAAGCATTCCGCAATCGCGTTGAGAGTTTACGGAGCAGTGTGCCTCGTTAGAGGCACTCTAAAGATATGAGTCCCTACTATTCTGTGGATGTCAATTCGGAGATGACCTCAAAGGCACCTGGAAAGGGACTGGCCGCATTACTACGCGGACTGGGTTGACCGGATCCTCAACTTGGCGCTCTCAGCTGATTGGAAGCCCCAAGATTCTAAGCCACAACGCTTTTGCTGCTTTCAGACTACCGAAGGTTACTATCCATCCAAAGGCGTTCAGGAGTGGGAAATGAAAATCACCGGCTTTGAAACTTTCATGGCGAACGCCGGCCTTCGTAATTATCTCTTCGTACGGCTACGCACGGATACAGGGCTCACTGGTGTGGGAGAAGCTTCATTAGAATGGCAGGAGAAGACCGTTCAGACTATTTGTCACGAATGGGTTGAAGGGCGCGTTTTGGGGTGTGATCCGTTTGACATTGAGTTTGTCATTGGAGGAATGATACGCGATCAGTACCAAGGCGGTTCTACCGTGATGACGGCCATTAGCGGTGTAGAAATGGCCATGTGGGATCTCGTTGGCAAGTCCTGTAACCTGCCACTATATCGATTGTTAGGGGGACGTTATCACTCTAAGATTCCAGCCTATGCCAACGGCTGGTACGGTGGGGCACAAACACCTAAAGAATACGCTGAGCGGGCACGAGAGGTGATCGCCCTGGGTTACCGGGCGCTCAAGTTTGACCCGTTCGGAACCGCATGGAAAGACTTGTCTCGGGAGGAAGGTGAAGCCGCAGTCGATTTAGTAGCGGCTGTCCGAGAGGCTGTTGGACCAAGGGTTGAATTGATGATCGAGTTTCACGGGCGACTCTCGCTCAAGAGCGCCGAGGAGATGATAGGCAAATTAGAACACTTTGCGCCCTTCTGGTGTGAAGAGCCAGTCGCTCCCGAGAACCTGGATCTGCTGGCCGAAGTCAAGCGACAGAGTCGCAGCCCCATTGCCGCCGGAGAGCGCCTTTACACGCAAGCGGATTTTTATCGTTTGACCATGCTGCGTGCGGTGGATGTGGTTCAGATGGATCCAGCCCACTGCGGTGGAATTCTCGCTAGCAAGAAGATCGCCGGGATGGCGGCGGCCCAAGATATAAGTGTGGCGCCGCATTGCTCGATCGGTCCGGTAGCACTGGCCGCATGTCTGCATTTTGACATCAGCACGCCCAATTTTATTATTCAAGAAGCCTTTGC
>QHZP01000042.1:23678-25534 GCA_003224715.1 Acidobacteriota bacterium
ATCTGGTTCTCGGTTGCAATCTCATTAAAAATGGAGAATTCGTTTTGCCCGATTTGCCGGGCCTGGGGTTGGATCTCAACGAAGACATCATTGCCCAGCATCCTTATGTGCCAAATTCCTTTCCCAGCTTATGGGATAAGGCATGGATAGCCAAATTTACTAGAGGCAGTGATGGGCGTTGAACGACCCATTTGAAAGAGAGACTAAGGAGATCGTTGGAGCGAGTTAACAAAAAGAGAAGAGGAATATGACATTTCTGTTAGGTTTCCTTTTAGTAACAATTGCTGGACTCGGCACCGGAAGCATCGCTTGGCCCATAAAGGTTATGCGCAGGTTCCAATTTGAACAGTGGTGGTTTATCGGTATGGTAGTTGGCCTGCTAATTATGCCTTGGGGGATCACCCTTTCTTCTGTCCCGAGTGTCTTTGCGGCGTATGGGGCCGTGGATCCTAGGTTGCTGATTAAGTCCAATATTTTCGCTTTTGGATGGGGCATAGCCAACGTGCTATACGCAATTTCTGTGGTGCGGATTGGCGCAGCCCTGACCGGAGCCATCCTTTCTGGCCTCGGCGTCGCGATAGGCGTGACTGTACCCATGATCTTTAAGGGCACCGGTCTTTTCAGTCAGGCGCCCGATTTAGAATCTCCTGCCTGCCGGACTGTACTAATTGGAGCAGGAATGGTACTCATAGGTGTGCTGACTGTCTCGATCGCGGGTTTCGGCAGGGAGCGGGTATTCAGGAATACGCGGGAATCATCAGGCGGCTTTATGAGTGGTTTGATTATGTCTATCGCAGGCGGTGTGCTTTCCTGCGGTCTTAGCTTTGCCTTTGTTTACAGTCAGGGTCCTATTGTCAAGGCTATGAAGGAACAAGGAGCCGGTAATATTCCAGCCAACATAGCAGTGTGGGCAGTAGGTTTACTCGGCGGGGTGCTAGTCAACATCTTCTATCCAGCCTATCTTATGACGAGAAAGAAATCCTGGAACGTGTTGATGGAGTCACGGAGAGACGTCATTTTGGCGGTCATTATTGGTCTCCAATTCATTACTGCCGTGACGCTTATGGGAAGAGGAATGCTTTTGTTAGGAGCACTAGGTGCCTCCGTTGGATTCGGGATCCAGCAGGCTATGCAGATCCTGGGTAATCAGGGAGTGGGCTTTATTAGTGGAGAATGGCGGGGCGTGCTGGGAGCACCCCGCAAACAAATGTACATTGCGATAACCATCCTAATCGTGGCTGTGATGCTTATGGCTTATGGCAACATGTTAATTCAGAACACTTGAATTCTTTGTAATTCGCTTTTTGATAAACCCCTGGCTTTGCCGGAGGCCTAGAAGAGTTTGACCTATCGGAATTGGCTTGCATGGAGAGACATATGTGGGAGATCCGCCTGTACGGTTCGGAGGGAGGGGGAGCCACACACTCTCCGTACCCCCATCTCCATCCGCTACAAAGGAGCTCGAATAGGAATCTTAAGGAAGTATACTAGACCTCAAACTTCCGCGTGCCTTTTACGTGCCTCAGATTTGCTCATGTTGCGTTTCTTGTGATTTATGCGTATTGTCGGATCAATAACTTAAGTAATACCAATGTGGGGACAAGGTTCGAATCCCACTCTCTCCGCCATCCCTCATTCATCTTTTTTACTTGCAATCACTTAGAAAATAAATTAACCTCTTGGTGTCTGTGATTTTGCAGAAATAGACACCCAGGACTTTCCTGGTGTCCATCCTTATTAAATAGCCAAAGGCAGGAGCAACCAGGTGGCCTTCAAGAAACGCATCCGTATCATCAAGAAAATCCGCCAGAACGCAGGCGTGTGGAGATTCATCTCCCTCAAGCGCATAGGCAACC
>QHZP01000730.1:0-3300 GCA_003224715.1 Acidobacteriota bacterium
GAAAAAATTGGGAGGGCGAGGCTCCCGCCGAGCTTCATCACACAGGACATCCCCCTGCACCCCCCTGAAACTGTGAAGAATTTGAAAACCTGTGGGGGGCATAGACTCCCATGAAAATCCCCTCTCCGGGAGGGGAAAGAAGGCTTCAGCCTTCCGGGGTGGGTCCTTCCCGTCCCGGAACAACCCACCCCTGCACCCCTCCAGCGGAGGGGAATAATTTTCATGCTCAAGGGTGCCCCCCTTGGAGGGCATGGGCAACTCCTCTCGGAAAGGGCAGAAGGCATAGCCCTTGTGTGTGGTCCCTTCCGCTTCGGGACAACCGACCCCTTGTACCGCTGCGGTGGAGGGGACGTACCCTCCTTGGCAATGAATTCAAAATGCAATTCCGCTCCTCCAGATTCTACCGAAGCTTTCACATCTCGATGCTCATCAGGGATTCCCCTATCAGCCGTCAGGATTTCCATGATGAAAAAAACAGGGCTACCCCCGATTGAAAAGCATGTTGGAGGTCTTTATCATCGCTGCACGACGATGGGAAGAGGAGAGAAAACTATGATCAAGAGGAACCCAATACGCATCGGAATCGCAGTTATTTTCGCCACGGCTACTTTCGCCTTCGCGGACCGGGATAAGGAGCCATCCAGCCCAGCCCAGCCAGTTGTCAGCGAGAAAGCGCCGGCGCCTAGCCAAGCTGAGGCAGATCGGCCCGTGCTGCAGAAGAGAAAGCCTCGTTACCAGGTGCGCAAGGGGGACATCCTCGATCTAAATTTCCCTTTCAGCCCTGAATTTAACCAGACCGTTGCTATCCAACCCGATGGATACATCACCTTGCGTGGGCTTGGCGATATCCCAGTCGAAGGCCTCACCAAGCCGGAACTAACAGAAAAGCTCGAGAAGGCCTACTCCAAAATTCTACGCGAGCCAGTCATCTCCGTAGATCTGAAGGATTTCGAAAAGCCCTACTTCGTAGCCGGCGGGGAGGTGGGGAAACCCGGCAAATATGAGTTGCGTGGCGATACGACAGTCACCCAGGCCGTGGCGCTGGCCGGCGGTTTTAGCGCGCAGGCGAAACATTCTCAAGTTTTGCTCTTCCGCCGCGTATCAGACGATTGGGTGTCGGTTAAAAAGCTCAACCTGAAAAAAATGCTTGCCGAAGCCAACTTGACCGAGGATGTGCATCTCGAGCCTGGGGATATGCTGTTTGTGCCTAAGAATGCGCTTTCCAAAATCGCGCCTTTTATCCCAAAACCGGCAATGTACTTAAACCAATTATTCTAAGATGCTCCAGACGGCGCTCTAAGGGCCTCGACATGACAGTCATGACAGTAAGGAGACAGAAACCATGAAACAAACCAAGGATGAATACAATCTGTCGGATCGCGAGGACGCTCGAACCTCCCTTCACACACTGCGTGATTACCTGGCGATTGGCTTTCGTCGGCGCCGGCTCATTATTTACACTTTCATCGGGATCTTTTTTGTAAGTGCCCTCTTGGCTTTGCACGAATTAATCGACAAACAATATCAGGCACGCATCGTATTTCTGGTCAAGAAAGAGCGCGTTGACCCCATGGTGACCGCTGAATCAAACCCCCAGCAGCGGATCGGCGATTTGACCGAAGAGGAACTCAATACGGAAGTGCAGTTACTCCAGAGCCGAGACATCGAAGAAAAGGTGATTGATACCTGGGCCCTCGCGCAGCCCCCTTTTTGGTATTACCTCATTCCCCCGGGTTGGCTCAACCTGGATTGGAATTTACTCAAGAAAAACGCGGTTCGCGATCTTGAGAACAAAATGGCCGTCCAACCACTCATCAAGACAAACCTTATTAACGTAACCTACCAGTCTTCTGATCCCTATCTGGCGGCCCGCGTCCTCCAGACGTTATCAGATCTTTACATGAAAAAGCACCTGGCGGTTCATCGAACTTCGGGAACGGCCGACTTCTTTCGGGAGGAAACCAATCGATACCAGAGGGGCTTGAGTCTTATAGAGGCGCGATTAACCGAGTTCGGCCAGAAAGAGGGACTGGTTTCCGTCCAGCTCGAAAAGGAAAACACGCTGCGGAAGCTCGCCGAATTTGAGGGCACGGCGGAAGTGACGCGGGCGGGCATTGCAGAGGCTAAGGAGCGCATTCATTCTCTCGAGGCCCAGTCAACCTCCACTCCCTCTCGCCTGACCTCCCAAATTCGGACCTCTCCGGTGCTCCTAGAGCAATTGAAGTCCACCCTGCTGAATCTTGAGCTGAAGCGCACCGATCTGTTGGAGAAATCGAAACGCAGATTGCCCAAACCCGCGCCGCTTTGAATGAGGCGGAAAAGGCTCCGCTGCGTGAAGAGGCGAGCGATCGCAATCCGACCTACGACTGGATCAAATCAGAACTGACCAAGGCCAAAGCAGATCTGTCTGCCTTGCAAGCGCGCGCCGCCGCCACCGCTCACAGTGTGCGTGCCTATCAAGACCACGCTCGTCTGCTGGACAGGAAGGGAATGGTCCAACAGGACCTGCTTCGGTCTGCGAAAGCTGCTGAAGAGAACTATCTGCTCTATCTCCGCAAGCAGGAAGAGGCTCGCATCTCTGATCGGTTGGACCAGCAACGCTTCGTCAATGTGGCGATTGCAGAGCCAGCAATGGTGCCCTTCTTGGAATTAGACCCCTATGCGCCCTTGCTGTACTTGGTTCTCGGCGGCGTTCTGGCGGGCTTGATCAGCCTTGGTATAGCTTTTGTGGTGGACTACCTGTACCCCTCGTTCCGGACCCCGCACGAGGTGGAAGCTTACTTGGACATTCCAGTGTTGGCGGCCATGCCAATGAGGGCCGCATCAACCAACGGGAAATAGGACGGAAAATAGAACATATGTTTCTTGAGTTTTACCAACTACAGGAACAACCCTTCGGTGTGACCCCGGACCCGCGCTTTCTCTATTTTAGCCAGAGCCATCGTGAGGCATTGGCTTCCTTAAGCTACGGTATAGAGACCGGCAGAGGATTCCTGGCGTTCATCGCCAAGCCGGGCATGGGCAAGACGACTCTCCTGTTTCATCTCCTCGAAAACTTGCGAAACTCCGCTCGTACAGCTTTCCTGTTCCAGACCCAATGCGATTCACGGGAACTCTTTCGCTATCTGATGGCCGACCTGGGATTGGATACGAAAGACCAGGATGTGGTTCGTATGCACAACCAGTTGAATGAGGTTCTGCTTCGCGAAGCTCAGGCCGGTAAACGCGTTGTCTTGATCATAGACGAGGCCCAGAATCTGGAAGACTCAGTGCTGGAAACAGTGCGTTTGCTGTCGGATT
>QHZP01000730.1:3381-6123 GCA_003224715.1 Acidobacteriota bacterium
GCATTGCCACCTTGACGCACCTGGAGCCCCTCACACCCGAGGAGGCGAATTGTTACATCGATCACAGGCTTTCGGCAGCCGGCTACACGAGCGAAAACCAGCAAGATTTCCTTGACGTTTGCCGGAGTTACATGGACAGCAAGCCTTCGCCAGCCGGATACAAGGGATATCCCCTTTTTACCGCAGACGCTCGAAAACTCATTGTCGAGCACAGCGGAGGTATCCCGCGAATCATTAACCACCTTTGCTTTAACGCCCTGTCTTTGGGCTACGCTCTAAAAAAGAAACGAATTGACGCTGCCATTGTCAAAGAAGTGGTGGCTGATATGGATGTGGTGCCGCTTGTCTCGGAACAGCATGCCCCGCACGAGCCTGTCCCTCCGAGCCCCCCGGCGGCACCGCCACTTTCTTACCTGCCGATCAGGCAAAGCGCCTTCGGACGGGTCGCCCTCTACGCAGTTGCCCTGGCTGCGCTGTTTTTCCTGGTGGGCTCGTTTTCGATTTCCTTCCTGGCGGGCAAACCCGACCGGACAACCTCCGAACGGGCCTCCCCGCTGCTGTTGAAGCACCCCTTTAATAGTTCCAGTGAGAAGGGATTAGACGGGCCCGTGCTGGCGGCCCCCCCTGTCTCGCAACGTTCCTTGAGCAGGGATCGGGGTGACTTAACCGTTGAGTCGGAATCTCTCTCCCCCTCGGTATCCGAGGCGGAAGATTCCTCCGTGAAGCCGCTTGGGGCTGCCAGGCGCTCTCCACGGGTTTTGACTGTTGTAGTGAAGCCGTACGAGACATTGGAAAAAATTAGCTTCGGGTATCTGGGGTGGTATGGCCCGGAACTCGCGAAGCAAATTCGTGACGTCTCGCAGTCGGCCAGCGGATTCGGCTGCCCGGAGGACTCGATTTTGTTGAAGGGAGGAGGGGATTGCCCAGCAAAACAGTTCATTCAAAGACAAGGACAAAGACAAGGAAAGGAATTTTTCATGAGTAGAAATTTCGAGCTGTTGCGTCAAGCCGACAAAGTGCAAGACCTGTTTAGAGTTTCCACCAGAGTGTTTACGCCTACCAACGGCAAGCCCGCTCGACCGGATCAAGAAACGCTAAGTCGGGAAGAAGCCATCAAATTCATCCAGCGGGTGTTTCTGACGCCAGGCCCCGAGGCGCCTCAGACAGTGGTGTTTGCCGCCGTCGAGCACGGGAACGGAGGGAGCTGGATTTGCGCCCGCGCGGGGGAAACACTGGCAGCACAAGTGAAGGAATCGATTTGCGTGGTGGACGCAAACCTGCGGGCTCCGTCCCTGCACCAATACTTTGGCGTGGATAATCTGACGGGCTTAACGGATGCAATCCTTCATCCCGGTCCGGTGCGAAACCACGTTCAGCAGCTTCAGGGGAGTAACTTGTGGTTGTTACCGTCCGGCGACGCGACTTCGGATCCCCACTCATTATTAACCTCGGATCGGCTGCGCACCCGAGTGCTGGAGCTGTGTGCCGAATTCGAGCACGTTTTGATTGACGCCCCACCCGTCAATCTATATGCCGACCCGATTCTACTGGGTCAACTGGCTGATGGAGTCATCCTGGTGGTGGAAGCAAACACCACGCGCCCCGAGACGGCTCGGAAGGCCAAGGAAAGCCTGGAAGCTGCCAGCGTACGGCTTTTGGGAGCGGTTTTGAACAAACGCACTTTCCCCATTCCGGAAGCCCTCTATAGCAAGCTGTAGAGAGCAGACACAGCTACAACCCTGTCAATAATGGCAATGGGTCAAAGGGGGGAAGTCACGGACATGTGACTCGAATGGCGGAGCTATGACCAACTTAATGCAATTCATAACGGAAATCGGCACCTTGAGCACGACTTTGCAGTCCTCCTGGCAACAGCCGCACTCCTCCTGGGTCCAGACCTTGATGCTTTTCAGTCTCTTGGTCTTCATCACGATATTGTTGTGGCGACAGCGCAAAACCGTGGTTTCCATCAACCGGGCCGTTTCCTTGGCATCGCAGGCCAACGGAATCCCCACGTATCGCCGGGCGCTTCCGCAACTGACCCGCGAACTGGCCCGCGCCCGGCGATACCAGCGTCCCTTGGCCGTAGTGGTCATGACGGTGGAAAAGGGTCAATTGCTTAACCAAGAACAAAACGTGGTTCACCACCTGCTCTTTCCACTAGTTGGGAAGATTCTGCAAGACGCCTTGTTGCGAGAAAACGACATCGTCACGTACGACGCGACTCCCAATCGGTATGTCTTGTTACTGACAGAATCCACCAAGGAGCAGGCGATCCAGTCGGTCGAGCGCCTCCAGAATTCGCTCTATGAACGGACCTCGACACATTTGCGAGCCGGAATAGCGGAGTTTCCGGCTGATGGTTTAACTATCGAAGATCTCGTGAGCCGCGCCCAAGCCGCTTGCAATGCGCAGCCAGTGCGTCGGACTTTGAATCAGAACTCGAGCATCAAGAAAACAGCTGAATTACCGTTACGCGAAACTGCGCACTGAAGCAAAGGCGATTGACCTCCTGAGATTGTGACGGAACAAAGATTCTAAAGCTTATGTTTTACAAACCAACCCCACTAGTAAAGGAACAAAGAAAACGATATGGCAAACACGTATCCCAGCTTGGATGAGTTGCTTTATTCAGCCGATTATCTTTTCCATTTCGACACCGCCAAGCCCTGGTATGAGAGGAATGGTCACCGCCACTGGCTGGGCGAGGTAGCCTATCAGCGGTGGAAGCGCGTGATCGAC
>QHZP01000731.1:0-1428 GCA_003224715.1 Acidobacteriota bacterium
GCTTCCATGTTTTCGAGGCCGCCGCCATACCACCATTGCCGAGAGCTGGGCACGCCATGACGGGGAAAAGTAACGTCCAGATGAAAAATCACGGGCAGACCGAGCTCCCCACAATAATGAAAGAGCCGGATAGCATCGGGATCGTCGTAGTGCATGCGAAGCTTGAACTCGCCGAAGACGCGGACCCGGTGAATGTCGACTGCAGCCTTGAGCTTTTGGTGGGCATGGGGATCGCGCGGGTCCACCGTCGTTCCCGGGATGAACCGTTGGGGGTAGCGCTCGGTAACCTCGATTACATCCTGGAAAGTGATTCCCACACTTGTTGGACTCAAGGTGGCATAGTAGGAAGTATCCATCTCCCGTTCCGGAATTTCCCAACTCAGCAGCCAGGCTCGTTCGATGCCTCCAGCATCCATATTCTCGATGATGCGTGCACCGTTGTAGCCTATCCACCGGGGATGACAGTGCACATCGATGACACGATGTTTTGGCTTTCTGATTCCTTCATTCTGCACCGACTTCCCGCCAAGCTGTGCGTTGCTGTTGGACAACCTACCCAAGACGGATAGAGTGCCTGCCAAACCCGCCTTTACGAACTCGCGCCGCCCAAAACGGGAATGAGTCCTTTTCTTGGAATCGTGCATGGCGCGCCTCCTTATAGTGAACGGTGTAGACCGCGGTTTAACAAGGTTGATCGCGATACCCTAAGTACAGCGTTTCAAAGATACAGTGATGTATTTTATGCGCCGCATTGTCAGATGAGCTTCGCGAATTGGCTGGCTTTTCATTAGCCCCGTGCTTTAGCTCGGGGAAGACATAGAGTTTTGTCTTGGTGGTCCCGCCGCCGCGCCGATCGGCTGATCGGTGCGGCGGGGCGGGGACGAAGAAAACCCTGGTGGATGTCAGCCACCCCGCGCTGAAGCACGGGGCTAATGAAAATGAGCATATATCAAACTAATCTGGACCATCGGGATCAGCTGAAATACGCCATCGTAATTGCGAAATCCAGCACTAAGTACTCGATTCCAAAACTACACGAACTTCAGCGTGTCCTGAAATGGCGCTCAGCCCACGGCTGGAGTCAATCATTTCCTTGTAAGAAAGCGATCAGATTGGCCACATCGCTTTTACTAAGATTTTTTTCAAGACCTTCTGGCATCAGTGAAACGCTAGAAGCCCGAATCTCGGTGATATGAGCCCGAAGAATGGATTCGTCTCCTTCATCTGGATTTCGCAATGTCAGGGAGCCTGGGGTTTCAGCCACCTTGATACCGTCGTGGATGCGCCCGTCTCTGGTGATCACGATGTAATTTGTATATTCCGCGGCAATGTCTTGGCTGGGGTTCAAAATCGACTGCAATAGCTGCTCTTTGGTGTTGCTACTAACGCCGGAGAGGTCGGGACCCACGCGATGTCCCTTTTGAGGCA
>QHZP01000731.1:1454-5238 GCA_003224715.1 Acidobacteriota bacterium
AAGAGGACCTTGCCTCTGGCCGCATCGCCCCGCTGCTTGAGGGCACCGAGATAGTCTCTCACGACCGCCGCTCGATCACTGGTTTCTTCACGAAACAGCTGATGGGCCCGGCTGCTGATCTCCGCATCCGGGTTGCGAAGCAACTTTTCCCTTCGGGTAAAGTCGAAGGCCGCCTTCTCAACCCTTCCCGTTTCCACCGCTCTTATCAATTCCAGCGCTCGCAACCGGTGACCCAATAACACATCCAGAACCTGATTCCGGCTGTCGGGACTTAGGCGTTTCCAGGGCTTCAACACGAGATCACTGACGCCCGAGTCATCAAAGGAAGAGAGCGTCTTCAGCGCAGCCCTAAATAAGGAAGGATCCAGAGGGGCAGCAAGCAACTTTTCCAAGACTGGATGAACCTCCTCAAAAGAACCACAGCCGAGTGAGACAATGGCCATCTCACGGCGATGTAAAGAAAGACTGGCATTCAGAGCCTCTTTGGTGACACTTGAAATCAGTCCTCGCAACTCGAAATGCCTGGCGACCAGATGGGCTGCGTCCTGTACTTCTTCCGAAGGACTATTGAAGAGCCGGGTGAAAAGTGATTCGGCGGATGGGATCCTTAGTTGCTTGACCACAGCCAAGTCTAAGCCACTGGCTAATCCTGAGAGAGCTGCCCTGCGCCATGAATCGGAATTCAATAAGCGCTTACTTGCCGTCAAGTACAGGAGACGAGAGACTTCGTCAGCTGTGTTCCTGGCGCCCACAACTGCAGCCAGGTCACGCAGAAACTCCATCTTCTCGACCGTCGGCCTTAAAAAAAAGCGCCGGTCGTTCAACATAAACTCCAGCAACCGGACTGACGCGCCTTGTGGTGAACTTAAGATTGCCATCCGGAACCATTGATCCTCGCCATGAAGCGAACTCAAATGGGCCAGTGCCTTTACAGCCTGCGGCCGAGCGAATTGTCCAAGACTGAGGGCAAGCTGGAAGCGAACCTGCAAGGAGGGGTCTTTGACCATGCTGGCTAAATCATCAATCTGTTCCGGAAAGCTTTCTGCCAGCTTCACAGCGTGTTCGCGGATATTAGGGTGGGTGTCTTTAAGTGCAACGCGGAGGACAGCGAGATCGATGGCAGACATTCCTTCCAACACATATAAGGCATGAAGGCGCTCCTGAGGGGAAGTTCCATCAACGACCCTCTTCTTGAGTAGCGGGATAACACTTCGGTCCTGTCGCTCTAACAACAATCTCTGGGCCGTCAGTCGCCACCAGTTGTTGGGATGAGAAAGGACGCGGACTAACTCCGTTGAGGGGACCTTGCCCAAGTCAAAGGAGGCTTTTCTTGAGGTCGGCGCATTCTTGGGCAAAATACGATAAATGCGTCCCAGCTGATCACCACTGTAAAAATTCATACTTTTCTTCAATTCTTCCGGAATGGACTCGGGAGTCTCGACAAATTCCCGGTAGATATCGACCACGTACAGATATCCATCCGGTCCGGTTGCGAAGTTGCATGGACGAAACCAGGGGTCCGTCGAAGTCAAGAACTCACGATCTTTTTCCTCCTCTGATCGACTTGCCACGAAGTGAGTACCTTCGCCGTGCAGGATGTCCCGATGAACCAGATTGGCGCTGACATCGCCGGTGAAGAGATTCCCTCGGTACTTGTCCGGGAGCTGTTCGCCGGAATAAATGGTGCCGCCGGCTGCCGCAGTGAAGAATCCGCTTTCCACTTCTGTGGAAGGGTTCAAAGGCCGAACACGATCGAGCCCCAGTTCTCGGTAACGCTGCTGGCGCATTTGGCTCCGAACCTGCCGCCAATGTTGAGGCGAGGTTAGAGGGAAAATCCGCGCGGAGGGCTGGCCGTGATCGGAGATGTCCTGGGCAGGCGCCCCGGCTGAGAGGAAGGGATTGCGAGTCAAGTATCGCCATGGGATGATGACTTGTCTCACATGGCGTGTATTGTCCGTAATAAATCGATGTCCCCAATCATCCATGGCCAGACCAAACTGAGCCGTGCCCGACTCGGGTTCAAACAGGCCTCGGTCCAGCCGAAAACGGAAATCAGCCCCCGATAACCAGACGGGCGGGGCATTCGGCCGTTCGATCGAGCGGATGTTCACCGGGCTGCCATTTTGGACTCCATAGACCCAGTTGTCGATCGCAAAACGCAGATTGGTCACCCGCCTCTCTGGATTTGCCAACGCAAAGCCGCTAAAAAGCACTTTCCGTACATCGGCCTTTCCGTCGCCATCTGTATCCTTGAGATAGATAATATCGGGGTCCGCGAAGACTGTGGAGTGATCTACCTGACCATCACCGTCGCGGTCCTCCAGCAGCCGAATCCGGCTTCTGGGCGGCTTCCCCGGCTGAGGATCTTCGGGATAATCTCGCATCTCAGCCACGTAGGCGCGGCCTGCTTCATCAAAGGCTATCTCCACAGGATCGACGACATAGGGTTCTGAGGCGAAGAGCTCAATCCGGAGATCGTCGGGCAAACGAAAACTCTGTAACGCCTGTTTGGGAGACAGGGCTCGGGGAACTTCCTGGCGCGAGCAACCTTCGAGAAGTAACAACAGTGGACTTAGAAGACAAACCCAAGCTAACCAACGGTTCAGCCAAACACTCATTACACCCTGCCTTTAGCCAATTCATTGGCGTGATGCTGGAGTTTCCGGATGGCATCCGCGATCTGATCCATGTCGTTTGGAGTACCCAAAAGCATCGTCTGAAATAGCCACACTGCTTCCTGGCAGAGCCGATCATTTTCCGGGCATGAGTTGTCCTTAAAGTATCGATCAACACGATCGCGGGGATGGACCGCCAGAAAGCTGCGAGAAAGCAAGGATTCTCTTAAGAACGGCTCCTGGTTAAGGGGCAGATACCCACTTGAACATGGGATCCCTTCAGCCCGCAGGGCCGCCAGAAAGCTATCTTTGCTCAATCCCGCGAACTGGTTCTTGTCATACCGAAACATAAAGAGATGATAGGCATTCCGGGTACAACCGGTGTAGCTTTTGGCTGGCTGAATACCGGGGATCTGCCGCAGCTGCTCGCTTAAATAGGCTGCATTTTTCTCCCGGCGGCGAGATTGCTCTTCCAGCCGGGTCATCTGCTGAAGCAATAAAGCTCCCTGAAATTCGGTCATGCGGACATTAGTTCCGCTGCCTGCGTAATGAAGTGAAGAGCCATTCCGATGGGCCCCGTTGGAATGGAAAGAAAAGCAGCGATCCATCAACGAGCTATTGTCGCTAATGACGGCTCCACCTTCCCCAGCACAAAGATTCTTCGAAACCTGGAAACTGAAACAACCGGCATCTCCCCAAGTCCCCAATTTCTTGCCTCGCCACTCTGCTAGATGTGCCTGGCAAGCGTCTTCAATGACGGGCAGCCGATGCTTCTTGGCCAGGGTCAGAATCGTATCCAAGTCGGCCGAGTTGCCTCCCAGATGAACAGGAATGATACAACGGGTTCGTTCGGTAATAGCCGCTTCTATTTTTCGTGCGTCGATTTGAAAGGTTTCACGGTCCGTATCTACAAAAATTGGTAAAGCATACTGCAAGAGAACTACGTTGACCGTAGCTACAAATGTGTAGGGTGGCACAATCACCTCGTCTCCGGGACCAATGCCCAGTGCATTAAGAGAGGCGTGGAGAGCGCTGGTGCCGTTGGCAGTGGCAAGACAGTCCTTGGCTCCCATCATCTGAGCAAACTCCTTCTCGAACTGTTTGACGTAGTCCCCATTCATCCGAAACCATCCCTTAGCTCGCAGGACCTGGATCCAAGCCCTCTCATC
>QHZP01000732.1 GCA_003224715.1 Acidobacteriota bacterium
TGATTGAGTGATAGCGTGTCCCGTCGGGCTTGGAGAACGCGTATTGTTCTGGGCCTCTGTACTCTCAGCGTCAAGCCGCTTCAATGCCTCAAGCAGCCTGGAGCTACCGGTATAGTCTCTATGTGTTGGTTCTTGGCATACGCAGCCTTAAACTAGAAACGGCCCTAAAGGCCACCGCGGAGAGCAGAGAGTTGTCCCCTGAGAACTGCCTGCCGAGAGTCAGGGATCCAAGGAAACTGGATTACTTTGTCCGAATATCGGTGACCACATTTTTATTGACCTGTTGGGTGAAAACGAAATCTTGAGACCTCACACCCTCAATATGTTTCCTCTGCGATTCTCTCTGCGTCTCGGCGTCTCTGCGGTGCTTGAAGCGCTGTTTTTCGCTTCAACTGTTAAGAGCTTTGCTATCGAAGTCAACGGCATGCTCTCCCTCGCAGTGTCAGCGCCTCTGCATAGATCCCAGACATAATGATCTCTCTTAATGGCTCGCCGGCCGCATTGAGAAGTTTCTCTTGCTCCTCTTCCCTAAGAAATCCTAACCTGGAGATTGAACGTTTTTTAATTCCCCGAAGGGGATCAATAATCCAGCCCAGAGCTGTGCGGTAACGCACTAGCCTGGGAATCAGAGCCTTGCCGTTCCGCCATCCGTGAAAGGGATAGGTAACTAGCGCCCTTCATCCCCTTCAGGGATGGGAATTCAATCATGAACCCTAACCCAGGGTGGCGGCTGCGCCGCAACCCGGGGCTGCCTTATTAATCCCCTTCGGGGAAGAGACGCTTCGTTGACAAATCTCGAGGATTCCAAATGAAGTATCTATTTCGAGTGCCCGACCAGAACAGGTCCCAAGAAATCAAGAAATGTCTTGAGTTGCATCGATCGAAAATGTCCAAACTCCAAATATCGCATTTGGGAACCGAGGATATGGTTTTAGGAGGCGGAGGTAACGTAGCATCTTAAAAAACGAGCCGAGGATAGCGTTCGTCTGTCACACGGCAGGGAAAAGGAGGGCTAGAAATGGAGACAACAAAATGCATTGGGGAAAAAATGAGTGTTTATCCTCCGGCTAAGTTTTCAAGACAGTCTTATGCCTGCCCTTCAGGTTTTTGCCGGCTTCTCAGAACCTAAAAGGCGCATCGCGGCGGCGGCCAGCCCTTCTACGGCGCCAGAGGCATTTCCGCTATTGACAAGCACTTCAGGGACAAATCGGATGTTTTTTTCAGCCAAAGCATTAATGCTATTCACCAAAGCGGTGGCATTGGCTCCCAGTGCTCTGACCTGCGCCTCGAATCCTTTAGCACGCGCCAACCCGACAGCCTCAACCTCTGCGCCCTTGGCAAAACCCGTCTCCCGGATATAATAGGCCTCGCCGTCCCCTTCAGCTTTCCGTGCGTCGGAATTGTTCGACTTGATTTCGATACCCACTTTTGATTTTGCCAGTTCTGCTTGCATATCGGCCATGCCCTTGGCTTGTTCCATGCCAATGCGCTCATCTTGGGCCGCCCGCTGCTTTTTGAAGGTCTCAATTTCCTGATTGGCGATCTCTCGCTCGGTCAATACCTTTACAAGGGCCTCCGGCAAAATGACATCCTGAATATAGACACCTTTGGTTTCTACTTGGTATTGCTCTAATTGCTGGCGAATATGGAGAAAGGCTTCTTCTTGGACCTGCTGGCGTGTTTCGATGAA
>QHZP01000725.1:0-2815 GCA_003224715.1 Acidobacteriota bacterium
CTGCCTCAACTACCACCACCTCGGTGACGTTCCCTACATTCAGAGTGATCTTAAGGGCCGAGGTTTTGCCTACGAAGACTTCCACGTTGGGCAGTGAAACACTCTTAAAGCCAGCCAGTTCAGCTTTGACGGTGTATCTCCCGGGAATCAGGTTTGGCACATCAAACTCACCTGTCTGATTGGCTGTTACCCTGCGTTCTCCTTCTGGACCAATGACCGTTACTTTTGACCCCGGGAGGACTGCGCCGGTTTGATCTACGATCCTCCCTCCGATAGCGCCTTTGGTCGCAATATCCTGTCCGTAGCCAGGAACAACAAAAAGGAAAAACAAAAGAAGCACGCTTAGCGTTCGCTTCTTGTTACTGCCAAGGGATTCTACGTTTTCCATAAGATCCTCCAATTGGAAGTGAGACACCGAATCGATCTAGCTTTACCTCTCCAGCTAACAGCCGACTTGCTCTCTTAATTAAAGCAAAAAATGATGGAACCAAAAGTTTGCTTGCAGCCAAAAAAAGATCTTTGTAGGTGGCTCTAGGCTAACTGGAGAGACATTTTGTTTCGAAATATTGCGGACTCCCCTGGGTATGATTGATTCGGCAACCTCTATTCAAGGCGTGTACTCGAGAGTAGAGTAGTGAACCTCGGGTCCGAGCGCAGGGTGTCCAATCTCGGATCTACTTTGAGAGTAAGCAACTCCTCAGACCGCTCTTGATAAGCCTTTTCAAACGACTTGAAGGCCTCATCTTTCTCTCCAAGAGCGACATATATTACTCCTACCACGAACGGATCAACATGCGTTTGCTTCGATTGCTGCTTCAAGTCATCGAGTATCTTCCGGGCCTTATCCCGCTTGCCCGAGACCGCATAGGCATGTCCGAGGAATGCTAACAGGTTCGGATTTTCTTGATCCATAAGTAGCGCCTTTTGAAATTCTGCAATGGCTTCCGCAAACATGGCCTTTTGCTCATAAGCCAAACCGAGACTGTAGTGCGCCATGGCGAAGTTCGGGTTTACCTCTATGATCTTGCGGAATTGTGCGATCGCTTCATCATACCGGCGTGCCAAGTAATGAACCCAGGCCAAATTCGTGCTGATCACCGGTGTGAGTGGATCTAGCTCACGAGCCCGTGTCAGCTCTGCGACAGCTTCGTCCAACCGCCTCTGCTCTACTAAATACCACGCGTAACATCGATGGGCTGGCGCATAGCCGGGGTTGAGTTCAATAGCTCGTTTGTACTCTCGCTCGGCAGCAGGCCAGTCCCAGTCATACTGAGCGTTCGCCAAACCCAGCGAGACGTGAGCTTCGGCCAGACTGTCGTCTAACTCCAAGGCTTTCATGGCGGCGGCCTTCACCTTCGGCATCGCTTCCCTCGGGGCGAAGTACATCCCCGATGCATCATAAAAGCAGGCCGCCAAGCCAGCGTAGGCCAAGGCGTAGGTGGGATCTAATCCGATCGCCCGGTTAAGGAACTCGATCCCCTTCAGAAATCCATCTTTGGTATACTCGTTTGAGTAATAGCGGCCCTTCAGGTAGAGCTGATAAGCTTCGGTATTTTCCGTGTAACGTTTGCTCAGTTGCTTTGTCTGCTCACCGGTCAACCTCAACCGCAACTTTTCCGAGATTTCTTTGGCCATGTTTTCCTGCACTGCAAGGATGTCTGCAAACCTACGGTTGTACTGCTCACCCCAGACGTGGCGGTTGTCTCGCGCATCCACAAGCTCGACACTTACAGACAAGGCTTCAATACGCTGAGTGACCCTACCCATCAGTAGCGCCCGGACCTTGAGGTCACGCCCCACGACCTGTGGATCTACCTCTCGCCCTTTGTATCGAAATACTGAGCTGCGCGCTATCACCCGCAGTTGCGGCAGCTGCGAAAGCGCGTTGATGAGGCTCTCGGTGAGTCCATCGGTGAGGTATTCTACATTGGGATCGCCACTCGTGTTGATAAAGGGCAGAACCGCCAGCGAATCTATGGCCTGCCTACGCCCGCTGAACAGATAAAGCGAAGCCACAATTACCAGAAGCGCTATTAGGGCAAGCAGGACTGTCCAGTCCGTTGCCCTGCTGTGCCGTCTCGGGCTAGAGCGCCCTGGCTGGGCTGTCCCGCTCAGCACAGCAGCTTGTCTGAAATCCACATCTCGCTTCAGGCGCTTCAGCTCCGCTCGCAGCTCAGAGGCAGTCTGGCAGCGCACTTCGCGGTCTTTCTCCAGCGCCCTGTAGATGATATGCTCCAACTCGGCCGGCAACTCCGAATTCAAATGCAGCGGTGAGACAGGCACCTTGTGGAGAATCGCTTCCAAGATGACCCCCAAGGTGTTGCCTGAAAAAGCTGGCTGGCCTGTGGCCATTTCGTAGAGCACGGCCCCGAAGGAGAACAGGTCGGTGCGGGCGTCGAGGTCTGCTCCGCGTACTTGTTCAGGCGACATGTAAGTCACTGTCCCCAGAAGGGCTCCAGCGTTCGTACGAAAGTCTGCGGAAAGTGAGACGGTCGTTGAGCTTCCGGTCTGTCCTCGTCCCGTTATCAGTTTGGCCAGCCCGAAGTCCAGCACTTTGGCTTGGCCGCGGTGGGTCACGAAAATGTTGGCTGGCTTGAGGTCCCGATGCACAATGCCCTTCGCGTGCGCCGCCTCCAGCGCATCAGCAATCTGAAGGGCCAGATCCAATAATTGGCCTGTCTCGAACGGCTTACCTGCGATGCGGTGCTTGAGCGTCTGGCCTTCCAGCAGTTCCATAGCGAGGAAAGGTCGGTGTTGGTACTGATCAATCTCGTAAATGGTGCAGATGTTAGGGTGATTCAGTGCTGAGGCAGCT
>QHZP01000725.1:2842-5024 GCA_003224715.1 Acidobacteriota bacterium
TCAGCCTTGTAGACCACCCCCATGCCACCGCCATCGAGTTTTTCCACAATGCGATAGTGGGAGATCGTCTTGCCAAGCATGTTGCTAGATCCTTAGAGCCCTTCTCCTTGACACGTTTGATGATTGGCCGCTAGGGCTTGCTCCTCTAGTGGGAAATGGAATACCTATCGATATATACAAAGTCGCCTTCTGTGTCAATGGGTCATGCGTACGTACCTGAATTCACCGCCTAAACAGGGGGTGAAACAATTCGGAGTCGTTTTTCCTTTCAAAGGTTGAGTTTGCAGCCGAGTTTGTTTGACTGGGACAGGGTGTCAGCAGCTCTATCGCTCTATAAGGGTTCATGCTGGTCTCCGATCGCTTAGTGTGAAAACATTGGGCCTTCCCTCGATTCAGGCTGTGGATATTCTCTCTTTACCAAGGCTAGGCAGGCGTAGGGCTATGCGCCAGTTGCGCGATCTTCTGACGCGCCCCCATCAGCAGGCGGTAGGCCGAGCAGTTCTTTCCTAAGCGAATGATCCATTGTCGAGAACGATTCAGCACCCGTCCCGGTAGATGAATCAAGGCCCAGCGCAGGGCTTTCAGGCGCCGCTGCTCCCAGCCGGGTCCCAAGACCAACTGTTTCAGGGCCACATTCAAATTCAGCGCCAGGACCATGATCCACCACCAGGCCGCATTCTCTCCGAAATCCCCCGAAGGCAGTTGCCCTCCCGCCAAATCCTCTTTCATGACCTTGTGCGCCTCTTCACTCTTGCCGCAGCGCTCGTGCTGCCAATGAATCAAGCGTTCGCCTTTCCAATCCATGTTGGTCACGATCCCAAACAGCTTGTAGCTCCGTCGGTTCATCTCCAAGCTCGGAAACGGTAACTCGCGTTGCCCTTCCATTCCTGGCAGTTCTAACTGACGCAACGGCTCGCGCAGGGCTAAATAACGATACTCCGGACCGCGTTTGCTATGGCCTATCTGGTTCGGCACAAAACACACCTCGGCCCACTCTTGTCCCGTCTTCACCCGCTTTCCCTTGTCCCGATAAATCGGATGCCACTCCGATTCCGGAACTTCCCCCACCGCCTCCTTAAACTCCCGTGTCACATCGCAACTGATGGCAAACTCAATCCGTCCAAAACGAGGATGTTTCCCTTCCGCACAGTAACGCAATAACTCATACTGATAGGCCGCCGTGTCTGATCGCAGCCGGACCTTCTGGACTCCCTCCGGTAGCCGCGACAAGGCTTTCTCAAACACCCGCAACTGCTCATATCCGGCCGGCACGTTGCCATCCCGAAACTCGGTGTGCAACACCAACCCCTGCTCGGCCCAATAGGTGTTCAGTGGTTGGTAGGCTTTGAAATGTTGGTAACCATACAACGCCTCCGCTTTCTGCGTTTCCACTAGCGTCGCATCCATATCCAAGGTGGCTATCTTCTCCGGTCTCTGGGACTGGACCCATCCCACCATATCTTGGTTCACCCGCTCTAATCCCTCCAAATGCACGTTGGCCGCTGGAATGAAAGCTTTCCCCCTCTGCCGCAACTTCTCCTGCTCCGGCTCATGAAACGCCGCCAAGTAGCGAAACACCGCCGAGGCCGACGGCACCGTCCGTTGCCGCTCTTTCCGCCAGCGCCGCTCCCAAGCTCGTCTCGCTTTCCGTTTCATCCCAGCCTGCTCGATTTTCCGCAACACCTGACAGAATCCCGCGTCTTCCTCCAATCGCCGCAAATCTTCCACATGCTCGCCGCCGGCCAGATTCAACAGGATCAGCCCCATCACCACTTGAACATCCGTCCAACCTTGCTCGCCGACTCGCACCCGCACGTGCTTCTCAATCGACTGGCTCACTCCCATCGCCGCCGCCAAATCCAGATACAGCGGTAATCCCCCCAGACCCGTCATCCCCGCTTCGCTGTTTTCCAACTCGTACTTGAATGGAAGTAGACCTTGTGTTATCAATCTTGCACCTCGTTGGTGAGTGTTTTAACATGCAAAAACATTCTAATGCACCCCCAGGGCGCATCCCAACGAGGTTTTCATTCTTCTAATCCCATCCTCCATTCTTTTGATGGTGGATTAGGGTTTCCCCTGATCCACCACCTAATTTGGAATTTTGCGGAGAGTTGGCCTGTCGCGCCGGATAGCGTGTGCACATGCTAGGTGAAGAAAAAATGCCATAACCTTTTCGTGA
>QHZP01000726.1 GCA_003224715.1 Acidobacteriota bacterium
TATCCAGTATGTGTCGCCAACCATCAGCCACCTTCTGGGTTATTCAGAGAATGAATTCACGGGCAGGTTCGTCCGCGATTTTGTCCACCCAGAAGACGACGCTGCAGCGATGAAAGCCTTTGAACTCCTGGCCACGCCCGGCAAGGTTGACACCATCGTAAACCGCGTGCGCCACAAGGACGGTTCCTGGCGATGGATCGAGAGTACACACAGCAATCTGCTGGACGAGCCCAATGTGCGGGGAGTGGTCATCAACTTTAGAGACGTTACAGAGCGCAAGAAGTCTGCAGACGCCCTAAGGGACAGTCAGGAGCAGCTTCGGTCAGCAGCACAAGCGGTGGGGTTCGGGACCTATATGCTCGATTTCGTAGCGAAGGAAAGCAGGTGGTCCCCCGAGCTTAAACGCCTCGCCGGCCTGTCGGCAGAGTGTGAAACACCGCTTGACGGTGTGATGAATTTTGTCCATCCGGATGACCGCAGCCGTGTAGCCCAGAAAATGGAATCCTCGCTTGACCCAACGGGTCCAGGTGAGTTCACGGATGAACACCGCTGGCTCTTTTCCGACGGCTCCGTGCGGTGGGTGCTGGTGAAAGGCAAGACCCTCTTTAAAGGCGACGGAAACGCACGGTGCCCTACCCGTGCGACAGGTATCGTCATTGACATTACTAAGCACAAACAAGCCCCCCTTACGATTCTTTCGTAAATCCCTCTCTTATTGCTTGGAAAAACAAGCTTGCCGCTTCGCTGAAAGACACATTCTTGTGTTGCAGGCCGTGTTTGTTTCTGGGAGCTATTGGTGCAACCACGTCCGAAGTAGCGACAGCAGGTGCTCGCTGTCGGCCGGCTTGGTAATATAGTCTGACGCGCCCGCCTCAATACACTTCTCACGATCTCCCTTCATGGCCTTGGCCGTGAGGGCGATGATAGGCAGGGAGACAAATTTATCGACTCGTCGTATCGCCCGCATGGCCTCGTAGCCATCCATTTCCGGCATCATCACATCCATCAGTACAATATCGATGTCAGGTGTTTCGTCTAAGAGTTTGATTCCATCCTTGCCGTTCTCCGCATACACGACCTGCATCTCATGACGCTCCATGATGCTCGTGAGGGCGAAGATGTTGCGAACGTCATCATCTACGATGAGGACTTTCTTGCCGGCCAGTAAGGGATCCGGCTGTTGAACCTGAGTTGGCTTTTGACTCATGGGCTCGGGCAAAGGTCCTTCGGCCTGATGGAGGAAAAAGGCCGTCTCATCCAGTAAACATTCAGGCGACTGAACGCCTTTCACGATGATGGCTTGAACCATGTTCCGGAGGTCTGTTTCCTCGTGTTTGGTCAACTCCTTCCCTGTATAAACGATGATGGGAAGGTGTGGAAGGCCAATCTCCGTTCTGATCCTTTCGATCAGTTCAAAACCTGTCATGTCCGGCAGCGCCAAATCGAGCACCATACAATCAAACCGCCCGCTTTTGAGCGTAGCCAATGCCTGTTCGCCCGTGGCCAGGGTGGTAGTATTGACGTCGCTACGATCCGCGATTAGCTCCGCAATAAGTTCGTCATCTTCAACCACCAAGAGGTTCTTCGTTCGGCGCTCGACAGATCCCTTCATGCGGGCTAACTCCTCGGCCAGCCCCTCCCGGCTTACGGGCTTGGTCAGGTAAGAGGTGGCTCCTGATTTCAGGCCCCGCTGTCGATCCTCGATGACCGAGATGATATGGACAGGAATGTGCCGGGTATTCGGATCGCGTTTTAAGCGGTCCAGCACCGCCCAGCCATCCATCTCCGGCAACTGGATGTCCAGGATGATGGCATCGGGCTTAGATTGCCGTGCCTGAGCCAATCCCGCTTGGCCTGATACCTCTATTATCCCTTTAAAGTCCTGTTCACGAGCCATGTCCAATAGAAGGCGCGCGAAGTTGAGGTCGTTCTCTACGATAAGGAGTACTGAATTGCCTGGCTGGATATCCCTTCGATCGTCATTGACCTCGTTGTCCATTAGTAAGGATCGATCGACTGCGGAGTCGAAGATAGAGGGGTCCGTCTGGCTCGCGTCGCCCATTACGGTTGTCTCTAAGCTACCCTCCTGTGACGGTATTTGGCCGGATGAATAGGTTCTGGGAAGATAGAGTATGAAAGTGCTACCCTCGCCTGGGCGACTGGCAATACGAATCTCTCCGCCCAGCAGGCTGGCAATCTCGCGGCTGATGGACAAGCCTAATCCCGTTCCGCCGTATTTACGGCTGGTGGTTCCATCCGCCTGCTGAAAGGCCTCGAAAATGATTCTGTGTTTCTCGGCAGGAATCCCGATACCCGTATCGCTCACCGTAAAGGCCACCACCGTATCCGCGCGACTCAGCACCGCATGGCCAGGATTCCAACCCTCTGTCGCCACCTCGACCCGCAAGCCCACTTCGCCCTGCTCAGTAAACTTAAAAGCGTTAGCCAATAGATTCTTGAGCACCTGTTGTAACCGTTTTGTATCGGTCTTGATGGCATTTGGCAAACGGGCATCCAACTCGATGGCGAAATCGAGTCCCCGGTCCTGAGCGACTTGACGGAAGGTTCGCTCCACATAAGATACCAGATCTATGAAAAGAACCACACTGACCTCCACATCCATGGTTCCGGACTCGATCTTGGACAGGTCGAGGATGTCGTTAATCAGGCCGAGCAAATCAACGCCCGATGAATGAATCGTCCGGCCCCATTCGACCTGCTTCGGTGTCAGATTGGCATGTTGGTTCTCGGAAAGGAGCTTCGAAAGGATCAACATGCTGTTTAAGGGTGTGCGCAGTTCGTGCGACATATTGGCCAGAAATTCTGACTTGTACTTAGAGGTCAATGCCAGTTGGGTCGCTTTTTCCTCCAGGGAGCGGCGTGCTTGCTCGATCTCGCGATTCTTCCGCTCCACTTCCGTGTTTCGCTGGGACAACAATCGCGCCTTGTCTTCCAGTTCCTCATTAGTTTTTTGCAACTCCTCCTGCTGCTGCTTTAAGCGGTCTTCGGAGGCCTGAAGTGACTTCGCCTGCAGTTCCAATCTCCGGTTGGTCTCAGTGAGCTCTTCCTGCCTGGTTTGCAGCTCCGCCGCCAAAGACTGCGACTGCTTGAGCAGTTCCTCGGTGCGCATGGTGGCAATGATCGTGTTCAACACGATGCCAATGCTTTCCGTGAGCTGATTGAGAAAGTTCAGATGAGTTTCACTAAACCGATAGAAGGAGGCCAATTCGACGACTGCCTTGATCTCACCCTCAAAAAGCACTGGCAGCACTACGATGTTGAGAGGTGTCGATTCTCCCAAGCCCGAACTGATCCGGACATAATCGCGAGGAACCTCGGAGAGCACGATGCTTTGTTTTTCAAGCGCGCATTGTCCCACCAGCCCTTCACCTGCCTTAAACCGGCTCGGAAGATATTCACGCTCTTGCATGGCGTAACTTGCCAGTCGCTTCAACTCGGGCTCACCGTTTACAGGTTCATTGATGTAGAAGACCCCATGCTGCATGGAGACTAAGGGCGCGAGTTCCGACATGATAAGCTTGGAAACTGCCAGGAGATCTCTCTGCCCCTGAAGCAGGCGGGTAAACTTTGCCAGGTTGGTTTTCAACCAGTCTTGCTCCGTGTTTTCCTGAGTTGTGTCTCTCAAGTTGCGGATCATCTCATTAATATTGTCTTTGAGCGCCGCCACTTCGCCTGCCGCCTCTACGGCAATAGCCCTGGAGAGATCACCCTTGGTAACGGCGGTAGCCACTTCAGCGATGGCTCGCACCTGGGTGGTCAAATTGGCAGCCAGCCGGTTGACATTTCGCGAGCCACCGTGGTGACTTGATCGGCAAAGGTAGCCAGCGTATCGATCATCCCATTGATGGTATCGGCTAACTGCTCAATCTCTCCCTTGGCTTCCAGCACAAGCTTTCTCTTGAGGTTTCCGTGGGCCACTTCCCTGACAACCTTCGCGATGCCGCGCACCTGGTTGGTCAGATTGTTGGCCATGAAATTGACGTTGTCAGTCAGATCCTTCCAGGTCCCGGCCACCCCTTTGACCTCGGCTTGCCCTCCCAGCTTTCCTTCCGTGCCCACTTCGCGGGCCACGCGCGTCACCTCCGAGGCAAACGAATTCAATTGGTCGACCATGGTGTTGATGGTGTTCTTGAGTTCCAGAATTTCCCCTTTGACGTCCACGGTGATCTTCTTGGAAAGATCACCGCTGGCCACGGCTGTGGTGACGGCAGCAATGTTGCGCACCTGGTTGGTCAGGTTATTCGCCATGAAGTTCACATTGTCGGTTAAGTCTTTCCAGGTACCGGCCACGCCTTTGACTTCGGCTTGTCCTCCCAGCTTTCCTTCCGTGCCCACTTCGCGGGCCACGCGCGTCACCTCCGAGGCAAACGAGTTCAATTGGTCCACCATGGTGTTAATGGTGTTCTTGAGTTCCAGAATTTCCCCTTTGACGTCCACGGTGATCTTCTTGGAAAGATCACCACTCGCCACGGCTGTGGTGACGGCAGCAATGTTACGCACCTGGTTGGTCAGGTTGTTAGCCATGAAGTTCACATTGTCGGTCAAGTCCTTCCAGGTCCCAGCCACGCCTTTGACCTCGGCCTGGCCGCCCAGCTTTCCTGCGGTCCCGACCTCTCGGGCCACGCGCGTCACTTCGGAGGCAAAGGAGCTCAACTGGTCCACCATGGTGTTGATGGTGTTTTTTAACTCCAGAATTTCACCTTTCACATCGACCGTGATTTTTTTGGAAAGATCACCCTTAGCCACTGCCGTGGTGACAGCGGCGATGTTGCGCACC
>QHZP01000727.1 GCA_003224715.1 Acidobacteriota bacterium
CCACCGACTCCTTTGACCTCGGCCTGCCCTCCCAGTTTCCCTTCCGTACCGACCTCGCGGGCCACGCGCGTCACTTCCGACGCGAAGGCGTTGAGCTGGTCTACCATGGTGTTGATGGTGTTCTTCAGCTCCAGAATTTCGCCTTTGACGTCCACCGTGATCTTCTTCGAAAGGTCCCCTTTAGCCACGGCCGTGGTGACTTCTGCGATATTCCGCACTTGAGTGGTCAAGTTGTTGGCCATGAAGTTCACATTGTCAGTCAGATCTTTCCAGGTGCCCGCCACGCCTTCGACCTCGGCCTGGCCGCCCAGCTTCCCTTCCGTGCCGACCTCGCGGGCCACGCGCGTCACTTCCGACGCGAAGGCGTTGAGCTGGTCCACCATGGTGTTGATCATATTCTTCAGCTCCAAAATCTCACCTTTGACATCCACTGTGATTTTCTTCGAAAGGTCCCCTTTGGCCACGGCCGTGGTGACTTCCGCGATATTTCGCACCTGAGTGGTCAAGTTGTTGGCCATGAAGTTGACGTTGTCGGTCAAATCCTTCCAGGTACCGGCCACCCCTTTGACCTGGGCCTGGCCGCCCAGCCTTCCTTCTGTACCCACCTCTCGAGCCACGCGGGTCACCTCGGAGGCAAACGAGTTGAGCTGGTCCACCATGGTGTTGATGGTGTTCTTCAACTCCAGGATCTCACCTTTCACGTCGACTGTGATCTTCTTAGAGTGGTCACTTCGGCGATGTTTCGGACCTGAGTGGTCAGGTTATTCGCCATGAAGTTGACGTTGTCCGTCAGATCTTTCCAGATGCCGGCGACTCCTTTCACTTCGGCCTGACCTCCCAGCTTTCCTTCTGTACCCACTTCTCGGGCCACACGCGTGACCTCCGACGCGAACGTGCTGAGCTGGTCCACCATGGTGTTGATGGTGTTCTTCAACTCCAGAATCTCACCTTTCACATCAACTGTAATCTTTTTGGAGAGATCGCCTGTGGCCACCGCCGTCGTCACCGCGGCAATGTTACGCACCTGATTGGTTAAGTTGCTCGCCATGAAGTTGACGTTGTCGGTAAGGTCCTTCCAGGTACCGGCCACGCCTTTGACTTCGGCCTGGCCTCCCAGCTTTCCTTCCGTACCCACTTCTCGGGCCACACGCGTGACCTCTGAGGCGAACGTGCTGAGCTGGTCCACCATGGTGTTGATGGTGTTCTTCAACTCCAGGATCTCACCTTTCACGTCGACTGTGATCTTTTTAGAGAGATCGCCTGTGGCCACTGCCGTGGTGACCCCGGCAATGTTGCGCACCTGGTTGGTTAAGTTACTCGCCATGAAGTTGACGCTTTCAGTCAAGTCTTTCCAGGTGCCCGCCACTCCCTTAACCTCAGCCTGACCTCCGAGCTTTCCTTCCGTACCGACCTCTCGGGCCACGCGGGTAACCTCTGAGGCAAACGTGCTGAGCTGGTCCACCATGGTGTTGATGGTGTTCTTGAGCTCCAGAATCTCACCTTTGACATCTACGGTGATTTTCTTGGAAAGATCCCCTTTGGCTACGGCGGTGGTCACTTCAGCAATGTTGCGCACTTGGTCCCCGCCACTCCTTTGACCTCGGCCTGCCCTCCCAGTTGTCCTTCCGTGCCGACCTCTCGGGCCACGCGGGTAACCTCCGAAGCAAACGTGCTCAACTGATCCACCATGGTGTTAACAATCTTGGCTGTACGCAGGAATTCACCTGTCAGGGGTCTCCCTTCGATCTCGAGTGCCATGGTTTGCGACAAATCGCCCTTGGCTACAGCGCCAATCACACGAGCGACTTCCGTGGTGGGCTGAACCAGATCAGCCACCAGAGCATTGACAGAATCCACGCAGGCGGCCCATGAACCACCGGCAGCAACCAGCGAGGCACGTTGCTTTATTTTCCCTTCTTTACCCACAACCGTGCTGATACGCTCAAGCTCCCGGGTCATCCTTTCATTGGTCTCAATGACCTCATTGAGGGTATCGTA
>QHZP01000728.1:0-412 GCA_003224715.1 Acidobacteriota bacterium
CCAGAATCCGTACAATTTCTCAGTCAAGATCGACCATCAGTGGAGTGAGAAGAGTAAGTACTTTGTGGAATGGCTCTACAATCCCGGACAGTACCGCAACTACCGCGTTCCTTGGACCGGTGCAACCTTTCCTCAAGACGACGTTGGTTTTGGATCACAGTATCCGGTTGATTTCAAGAACGAAATCATTGCCGTTGGAAACACCTATGCAATTAGTCCCCGGCTGATCAATGAATTTCGCACCAGCTTCAGCCGCCAGTTCCTGAATACCAACCCGGAAGCGCCCTATCCGGACAGCATCACTGACCAGTCCAATGTCCAGCAGCGCTTGAAGGCCAATCGTATTCCCTCTGACCCATTTTTCCCTGTCCCCAATTGGAGCATAACTGCGCCAGGAGGTGCAGACATTCAT
>QHZP01000728.1:530-4749 GCA_003224715.1 Acidobacteriota bacterium
ACCGGATTTGGTTTTGGCGGAGAGCTAGTACAAGATCCCAACACCAATCTGGGGGCCAGCGGCCTCGCTCAGTTCATGTTGGGAGCTGTTGCGAGCGGTGGGAGGGGCTCCTACACGGGTGTGATGTGGAAGCCATACGAACGTTTTCGCTATTGGGGGTTTTATCTCCAGGATGATTTCCGCATCACCTCGAAGTTCACGTTGAATCTCGGTCTTCGTTATGACATCAATGGGCTGTACAAGACTCGACACGGTCCAGCTTCCAACTTTTGCTTAGAGTGCCCGAATAACGTGACTGGGCTAAAAGGTAAGACCATCTACGAGGGAGATCCGGAATGGCCAGGAGGTGGGAGTGACATTGCTCCCCCCAACTGGAAAAATATCGGACCCCGAGTCAACTTTGCCTGGGCTCTCAATCAGAAAACGATTATTCGGGGCGGCTACGACATTTTCTACAGCAACGCTTTCGCCGGTATCAACTCCCCGGGCCAGTCGGCGGCCAATTCTCCCGGCTGGAACCAGGAATACGATTGGCAAGGTAGCTTCTATCCAAATCAGTGCGCGCCTTTCTCAGGGCAGTGCGTCGCTTTCCCATTAAGTGACACTGCTATTGATAAGGGCAGCTTAACCACCCCGCCGCTGCCCAGCACCTTCCCTGGCGCCAATCGGGATCCTTTGATTGGTATTGGCTTGCTCCAGTTTTTCACGCCACCACCTCACGACCCTATGGTGCAGAGCTGGAACCTTCAGGTCGAGCGCGAATTGCCGGGCAATATGATGATCAGTGTAGGTTATGTGGGCAGTCACGGGACTCATTTGGTGGGTGAACAGTTCCGCCAATTCAATTATGTTCACACCAGAGATCTTCTCAACTATCGCACCACTATTGACGCCAATATCCCCATAACAGACGTGTATTCAGGCAAGACCGCAACGCTGCTGGGCCAAACATATGCCGGACATGATGGAGTGCCAGTCACAGAATTGCCCCGCAGTCTTCTCTTGAAGGATTATCCCTTCTACGGAGCGCTCTCCTCCTTGCAGAACAACACTGCATTTGATGGGACCAGCATCTACCATGGAATGAACCTCAGACTTCAAAAGCAGTATTCGCATGGACTGAGCTTCATTGCCGCCTACACGGTTTCCAAGAAGATCACCAATGCTGTAGCCGGAAATGCGGCCGCTATGCTGGTTGATCCCATTCACTGGGCGCGCAGCGGAAATCTCGGAGGCCGAGGGTTGAACTGGGCTGGTGGTGGCGGAGACATTTTCCAGGATTTTGACAATAAGAATGCTGACCGGGCCATTGCTATAGACGATATTCCACAGATGTTCAATCTCGCTGTGACTTACGAGCTCCCTTTTGGCAACGGCAAACCTTTTGCGAACCGAAAAGGCGTTTTGAATACCATCCTCGGTGGTTGGCATTTGACCAACAATTTCAACGCCCAAAGCGGCTTGCCGCTCTCCATCAATGGCCCCTGTACTGAACTCATGAACCATGGAAACAGTGGAAGAACTGGCGTATGCAGACAAAACCTGATCGGCGATCCGAAGTTCAGTGGGAACCGCACAAAAGAAGAGCGAATTCAACAGTGGATTAATCCTGCGGCTTTCGAGCCGGCCTTTGGCAGCGACGAGAACTTCTGGGCCAATTATGACCCCACTGACGACCGAGCCTGGCGCTTTGGCAATGCAGGACTTCATCTCCCGGGAATTCGGTCCCCTGGCTTTTGGAATCTAGATGCTGCTTTGGCCAAGCAATTCCACTTGACGGAACGTCGGTATTTCGAATTCCGATGGGAGGTCTTCAATGCTTTGAACCATCAAAACCTCGGACTCCCAGACACGAATTGGTGCCTGCCACCCAGATCTGACGGCTCGACCGATCTGGTCCACCAGGATGGCTGCAAGTTCGGACGGATCACCAATATCCAGACTGACCCTCGGGCCATGCAGTTTGCTCTGAAGTTTTACTGGTAATGCCAAGCGCTATTCTTTGCGCATTCGGTTCCCCTCACCCCCGGGCCCCTCTCCCAAGAGGCGAGGGGAAGGTTATTTAATTCTCCCTCTCCCGCTGGCAGAGGGTGGCCACAGGCCGGGTGAGGGGTTAGGCGGATCGCCATGAGAAATTATCCTGACAAAGCCCGTCAGCTCAGACGATCAGAAACTCTTGCAGAAAAATTGGCATGGGATTTGTTGAGGGATCGACGATTTCAGCGTTTCAAGTTTCGCCGGCAATACCCTATTGGAATTTGCATTGTTGATTTCTGCTGTTATCAATATAAGCTTGTTGTTGAGCTTGAGGGCAGTATTCATTCCCAGCCTTCATGGCGATTGAAGGATAAAGAAAGAGAAGCTTACTTGAAACGGCTTGGATATAAAGTGCTTCGGCTTCCCAATGGAATTGTGATGGGTGATCCCGAGGCGTTCTTGAAAGAAATCTCGAAGCACCTCGCCTCACCCGGCCCGCGGCCACTCTCTCCCCAAGGGAGGGACTAAAGTTTTGGATAATTTGAGGAGTAATTCTTCTGGGTTGACCCTCACCCGGCCTGCGGCCACCCTCTCCCGAAGGGCGAGGGAGAGATTCACGGATTAGAGCGCTGACTTCAAGTCTGCAAACAGACGTTTCATGACACAGGGGTAACGGCCTCGCATCAAACGTCGCTTTTGAGCCACAAACCCCACTTGTTGTTCTCCCTCTCCTTGTGGGAGAGGGTGGCGCGAAGCGACGGGTGAGGGTCAAGCGCGTTTTTCGGTGCGGCAAAATGTCTGATGTCCGGACCCTCTCCCCAAGCGAGAGGGAGAATTCCAAAAGATCTCAAACGCTTAGTCCCCCCTGTTTGAGCTTCTTCCCAGGAGGGCCGCTATAATCACAACACCGATGAAAACCTCAGCACTCACCCTTCTACTCTTTGTTGCTGTCCCCCTGTTTTCTCAAGTCCCTCCCGCCACCACGCGCATCACCATCGATCCCCGCCAGCGGTTCCAGATGATCGATGGCTTCGGCGTCAATTTTAATGGGACCTATTTCCGGGATGCTCAGAAACCCATGATCGACAAACTCATCGACGATCTGGGCGCCACCCTTTTCCGGCTGGACCCTTACGGTCTCAGCAACTGGGAAGCAGCCAACGATAACGATGACCCGAATGTTATGAATTGGGAATATTACAATGACCGCTATTCCATTCCCACCTTCGAGGCTGCCTGGGCGGCCGCACGTTACCTGAACTCTCGCGGCATCCGACCTTTCCTGACTTTAAGCGGGATCGCGCCCGATTGGATGCTGGACGCCAAATCTGCGCCACCCCAGCACAAAGTCTGTAAAGGTGGCGCTGGCATGGCTCACCAGGGAAGCATGAAGCCGGACCATCTGAACCCGGCGATGTACGAAGAATTCGCTGAGGAGATCGTCTCACTGGCTGTTTATGCCCGGACCAAAGCCCGGATTGATTTTGAATATTTTGGGCCGCTGAATGAAACCGATTGCTATCCCGCCGAAGGCCCGCGTATCGATCCCGAGGAGATGCCAAAAGTCCTCGGCGCCATTGCCCGTCGTATGAAGAAAGAGGGCCTGGGTGACGTGAAGCTGGTGGTGGCTGAGCAGGCCATCGTCACCAACAATTACATCGGTCCCATCCTGGAAGAGACTGAGCTGATGAAGCAGGTGGGAGTTTTTTCACTCCATACCTATAGCCAGGATTCGGTGGGTCCCCAGGTAGACAGGTAGAGCGCATTCAGAAAAGCAAGACCCCTCACATCCCGGTGTGGTTAACCGAATACGGAGATCTGAACGACCTGGATAGGTCATCGGAAAACGAATGGAAGGGCTTCTCGTTGGCTGCCACCCAGCGCGCCCTGCGAGCCCTCAACCAGGGCGCCAGCGCGGCGCTTTTTTGGGATACTTATGACAATTACCATGAACATTATCCCCGCTTAACCTTTTACGGGCTGGTCCAGAACAGCGACCATATCTATGCGCCCAAGAAGCGTTACTATGCGGCCAAGCAGCTCTATCATTTTGCTCGCCCGGGATCGCAAAGAATCGCCGCCAGCACCGAAGCCCCGAACCTCTTGGTCTCTGCTTTTCGCAACGCTGCCAATGGCATCGCCGTGGTGGGCACCAAGCAGGGAGGCCCCAACCGTGTTCAGATTGCCCTCTCGCACGCCGAGCCCATGCCGGTTGCCTGGGAACTCTACGAGACCACTCGCA
>QHZP01000043.1:0-18453 GCA_003224715.1 Acidobacteriota bacterium
ACTGCATCCCATCATGGCGCCTTTGTTCTCGAAGACCTGCACATAACCAATAGAATTATGGCTAGCCAGGCTCTCGGTCTCTTCGGCCCAGGCGTCGACTACATGCCTAATGGCAGACCGCTCCATCTGAGGAATCGACAGGTCGTGTCGCGGAGAAAAGCAGATCACTCGGCAGGTGCCGGTCTCTGCGTGAGCCACAATCAAACCATCTTCGTTAACTTCCCAAGAATTCATTTCAAGCGTTAGCGCGGCGAAGTCGTTGCTAAAAACAAAAGTTGAACTGTAAGATGGATTGTTCGCACCTCCCGCCCTCGCATTTCCCGGACAGAGATAACACTGCGGATCATACGCCGGCAGGTTTTCGGGCGCCGAGGTCTCTACTTGTCCTTGCCAGGGCCTTTGGGTGCGCTGCGGGGAACAGAGCACCCACTCCTCGGTGAGCGGGTTATAACGCCGGTGGGGCTGTTCACTGTAATTGGCCAAGGGGACCCTCCTGACCGATCAGATCAACGTCTTACTCTCAGTCTGCAGGTCCGAATCTCCCCAGTATCACCAGGTATAGAAGCGCGGCTGGCGCCTTCAAAACTATTCGCATCTCGGACCTCGCTGGTCGCGGCTGCTGGTAACGAGGATTATAGGAACCAGTCCACGTGCCGTCAAGTTACCCTGCGAATTCTTTACCTTTACCTTGTTGCTTGGACGATTATGTAGATCGAAAAGAGAATTCCCTCCTCTTTCCGCACCCCCTCAAGTCCTCCCTTCCTGTTAAATTTAAGATATTGGAATGAGAACAACCGTGTAGTGTGCCAGGCGGGCTCCGAGCGGCGACCAAGAGTTTCTGGTACAGTCCGTTCCCTTGCACCCGCGCTGGTCGCCGCGCGGAGCCCGCCTCCCACATTCTCAACTTTAGATTCCAAATTAGTCGATAGACAGCTGGATGGAAATGACGTCCCGTATTTCTGAAATGCTGACTAACCTCAAGGACTTTCAAACTTGTGGCAGACTTCGTCTGTGTTGATCAAATGCACGCCACTCTGCCTCCATGCCTTAACTAGTGACTCTCCCCGAGCCCGGTCAATAGACTCAGTGGCGTCACGGACCAGGAACAGGTTGGGGCGCGCCATTCGCAGCAGTCCTGCAATGGCGCAGGCATCACAAACATCCAAGGCCACTCCATAAATGTAAATCTCCTCGGGATCGAGCCACTGCACGATGGGCTCGGTATTAGGATTGGAAAAGACATCAAACTTTTTCTTTAAAACTACGATTTCACCCCGCTGCTTTTTCAAGTGGTGTTGAAGCGTCCCTGGGTCCAGCTTCCCTTGAGAAACTTTCCAGGGATTCTTGGGCTCGGTAGACATCACTTTCATTTGCCCGATACTGCCGCGCAGGCAGTGCGGCGGAAAGGTGTCACGAAAATCCGGACGGTCGGAGATCTCCTGATCGCTTTCTTCATGATCACACATCGAGGCAATGAGTTGGATTTGTGTGGCGTGCTTTCGTGCTGTTTGTGTCAGACGAGCCAGGTTGGGCAGCAAAGCAAGGGCTCCGGCAATACATAGCTTGCCGTCTGGCATGATGAAATCGTATTGCGTGTCGACATCCCAAAAGAGCACTTTCGACATAGAAGTTCCTCCGTGAGGCGTCAGGCGTGATGGTGCGAAAAAAGGATTCCTATCCTTTCTGCAGATTTCCCTGTCGCTGGCTGGTTCAATCTCAATTCCCCGTACTCTGGTAGCTCTTCACGCCTCGATTCCAAACCAGCAGAGCCATTGTTCCCGAGACGGCGGCGACCAAGGGCACTAGATAAAAATAAGGCTGAAACTCACGACGATCAAGGAATAAGGTGGTGGGATAGAAAGAGGCAAAGGCAAAAGGAATGATCCAGCTCAGCAGGAATTGAAGGAAAACGTTGTAGATGGTCGTAGGATAACGACCAAAGGGGATCATATTATAGACCGGTGGAATGATTCCAATGCGGTCTTCAAACCAGAAGCTAACGCTAGTCAGAATGATGAAGATGCTGAGGTAAATGACAACACCGCAAACCACCATCAATGGAAACAAGAAAACTTCAATCACTGTCGGCTGCAATCGCAGTTTCCAACCGGCATAACCGAGCGCAACCAATCCCGTCAGTACCTCTTGAAGAGATTCAATGCGAAACGCTTCAAACAAAATCTGAAACAGAGAATGCAGAGGCCGTAGCAGCACCTGATCGAACCTTCCTTCCATGATGTAGCGTTCACCAAACTCATAAAGATTGAGGCTCAGAACATTGAAAAATCCCAAGCATGTCAGGGAAAAACCGTAAATGAAAATCAGCTCCTCAAACTTCCATCCCTGCAGAGAGCTGACCCGGTGAAATAAGATGTAAAGGAAGCCGAAACTGGCGACGGTGGCTGAAAAGCTGGTGAAGACAGCAATCAGGAGATCACCTTTGTACTCAAGCCGAGCTTTAAGGTATTGCGAGAAGTAGTGAATGAGGATCGAGAGATGCCGCATCGGAGCGGAGAGGAATGGGAGACTGGAAGGGTGGAATGTTGGGTCAACTCATACGAAGCACTGTTAGAAGGATGTGACCCTGCTTGTTCTCTTACCCTTACTCTTGCTCTTACTCTTCCTCCAGTCGCTGCTGCAGGGGAGAGCAAGAATAGGCGTAAGAGCACGAGTGCGAGTACGAAATCGGTTACCCTTTCTGAAATGGAGCGACTCAGTAGGATCAATCCGCAATCCACAATCGGCAATCGGCAATTCTCCCTATCCTCCCTGAACAATCAGCTTCAATCTCGCCACGTGCCAGAACCATTTTCCGGCCAAGAGAAGCGCTAGTGCCCAAGCACACTCGACGAGCAAAACGCTGGCAAGTTCCTTGCCGCCTACTTTTCCCATATATATCATCAAAGGCATATAGCTGATGTGCTGGAAAGGCAGCCATTGTGACCAGCGGACCAACGAGTCCGGAAAGAAATTAATGGGGATGACCAGGCCGGACAAAAGTTCAATCAAAAAATACTTGGCGCGAATCAGCCCTAGAACAGATTGAAGGTAAACGGCACAGATGCCAATGAGAAAATTGATGGCCGCAAAAATGACAAACGCAAAGAGCAGCGAAATCAGGAAAGCGCCAGAGCTCGACACGGATCGGGGAGCTTGCACCGGATAGATCAACAGGATCACAGCTCCAGTCGGTACCGTGAACATCATCAGTCGAAACAAAGATTCGCCTGCTGCCTGGGAGATCTGCATCCATTGATAACTTACGGGCCGGGTCAGCTTCCCCGCGATGTGCCCCTGTTGAATGTCATTGGCAATTTCCCGGTCAACGTTGTTGTAATAGAACGTGCGGATAATCCAGCCAACCGCCACATAGGTGATCATCTGCGGGAAGTTGAATCCCTGGATTACTGTATCCCCACGGTATATCGCTTTCCAAATAAAGTAGTAGACCGTAACGTTGACCAGGTAGGTAATGATGCCGGTGAAGTATCTTAACCGGTAAGCCAGGATTTGCAGAAAGGCAATGCGAGCGAAAGCCAGGTATGGGGCCAGCGTGGTCGTCACTCAATTCCTCCCCGGCTGTAGATTTCGCGAACGATCTCTTCGATGGTCGTGTCTTCCAGAACCACATCGCGCACCGGCAGTGAATTGACAACGATTTTGATTAGCTCGGCTGACGGCACGATCCTTTTATCGAAGATAAACTGGCACCGCATTTCATCCAATTGCTTAAATTCAATGTCAGAGTTCAAACCCAGCGCTGCCGGGTTGACCTTGCCGGGCTCTTTGAGTTCCAGCAAGACCTGCGACTTGCAAGCTAGCCTTTCTCGCAGCTCTGCTAGTGCTCCATCAAATAACAGCCTGCCCTTGTCGATGATCATGATCCGGCGGCATAGCTCCTCGATGTCAGAAAGGTCGTGCGTAGTCAGCAGAACCGTGACTTTAAGTTCCTGGTTAACGCGGCGCAGGAACTGCCGGACATTTTCCTTGGCCACCACGTCCAGCCCGATCGTTGGTTCGTCAAGAAACAGGATCATGGGATTGTGAAGTAGCGAAGCCGCCAGATCGCACCGCATACGCTGGCCCAGACTCAGCTTGCGCACCGGCGTATGCAACAGGCGTTTGAGGTTGAGCACCTGGTCAAAAGTTTCGAGCCGTTCCTGGTAATCCTTATCCGACACATTGTAAATTTTTTTCAAAAGCTGAAAAGACTCTACAACGGCGATGTCCCACCAGAGCTGGGTGCGCTGCCCGAAAACCACGCCAATAGTGCGTGTGTAACTGTTACGATCACGAAAAGGGATATAGCCTCCAACCTTGATAGCACCGCTGGTGGGAACCAGTATACCGGTCAGCATCTTGATGGTGGTAGATTTGCCGGCTCCATTGGCGCCGATGTATCCAACCATCTCGCCCTGATCAATGGAAAAGGAAATAGCATCCACCGCCTTGAGATCGCGGTACTGCCGAACAAAGAGGTTTTGAATCCCGCCCCAAACGCCTTCTTTACGGTCAAAGGTTTTAAAGATTTTGCTGAGGTTACGAACCTCGATCAAGGACATAAGTTCGAAGTTCAAAGTTCAAGGTTCCAAGCTCAAAGTTGAAGGTTTTGCAACCTTGAACCTTGAACTTTGAACTTCGAACTTCGATCTGGTTTTAATGGGAAATTCAGAAAACGCACGAGCGGCATCATCGTCTGGAAATGCTGGACAATGACTCGGAACAGGCCTGGAGTCGTGGCTAAGTCGGCTGGCTGGGTAACATCTACCAGAAACTGTTTGTAGCGAAGAAGGTCAGCGGCGGGATGGTCCGCCGGAAATCCTCTTGGAACACGGGACAGTTGTTCTCCCCATAGACCCCCGAACAGCCGCTTGAATTCTTTTCCCTCCAGGATGGCACGCAACTTTTCCGGTTGTTCTGAAATATGGCGACGAATGGCCAGCAGTTCCGCAGACCCGGGCATGTAAATCCCACCGGCAATTTCCACCTCGTTGGGAGACACATGAAAATAAAGACCGGCAGCCGTGTGCTTGGGAAACTCACGTGGACTGAACACGGCCGCGATCTGGGTCTTGTAGGGTGACTTGTCGTGGCTAAAACGGGTGTCACGATAGATACGATAGATGGCTCTCGACGGGTCTACCGCCATCTCCGGCGCAAACTTTCGAATTTCCCTTCCTAGAGCCAGAACTAGTTGCACCATGGGAGCCTTGACCTCTTGCTCATAGGTCTCCCTGTGTTTCAAGAACCATGGGCGATTATTGTGACGCTTTAATTGACGCAAGAAGCGCAAAGCATCCGATGGAAAACCCGTAAAACCGTCACTCATGAATTTCAATTCCTCCCATCGTAACTCAATAGCCAATGTGTAGCGTGCAACCTCAGACTGCCGAGGAGTGTGGAAGCTTGACCCAACCAAGGTGGCTGGTTTGCGATATCGCCTTTAGCTGCCGATAAGGCCAGTTGAAGCCAGGGCGGCAAACTCGACCGGCACCAACCCTGACCACCTCGGTGGAGGGGTGGGTTGTGGGAAAAGATCTCGACCGGAATTGCCAATTGGAAACTTGAAAATTTGCATTACCCTAGCCGGCTGGTACCTTTCCATCGTAGGGACGATTCAAAAACTGGCGCGCTTTTTCGTGGCTGGGAGTCACCGGAGTCAAGGCCAGCACTGCCTGGTAAGCAGCAATGGCTCCTTGTCGATTTTGCAGGAGGTCTCGCGCTTGTCCCAGAGTGAGATGGGCAGCCGCTCGCACCAAGACACTTGTCGAAGGGTCGCGAACAGCTTTTTCGGCTTCCACTTGAGCTTCTTGGCTCTGTCCAACAGCCAATAAGGCCAAGGCCAGCCTGAGCTGGATTTCACCCTTCGAAAGAATACTATAGCCAGGATAGGATCGGTCTATCCGCTGCAGAATCTGCTGATAGGTCGATGCAGAGCCCTTAGGATCGCCGCTCACGCTCTGCAAGCGCCCCAACACCAGCGCCAGTAGCGAGTCCTGAGGAAACTTCTCTAATACGGTTTTGATGTTGCCTATCGCTTCTCTCCAAATACCCTCTCGACTATAGCAAAGAATCAACCCTAAACGGGCATCATCCCTGACATAGCGGCCCTCCTCCGTGGCCAGTTGAACATAGCGGCGGCCTTCTTCCTTGGAAACCCTGTAGCCCATCATCTTCAACAATACCCGAGTGAAAAAGCCGCGAGTCCCCAGCAGGTGCATGTGCATACCCATGGAGAAATAAGGATCCTTGAACTTCGGATCGAGCTTGATTGCCTGCTCCATCAAGTCCCAGGATTTGTCGGCGTGTCTCTTCGCCGCCAGCAGTTTCCTGTCCACCGAGATGACGAATGCACCTTCGGCCCCTTCCGCCATTCCCAGCCAGAAATAAGCTTCAGCCTCCTTTGGTTGAGCATTAATGAGCGCCTGACACTTTTCCTTCATGCGGCGAATGGCGTCATCGAACTTGCTGCGTAGCGCATGAGGATAGGAGTCAATCGGCGGCTTCCCATAGGGATCTGGAGGCATAGCAAATAGGGTGGACAAAAACTTGTTCTGTAGATACAGGATCTTCATCCAATAACATGTAGCCAGGTAAAGATAGGCGCGGGGATTTTGCGGTTGAATTTGAACCGCCTGCCCAAACTCCTGGGCCGCCCGGTCATAATCGAGGGCGTACATGGTCGCCATCCCCTGTTGGAGAGCCTTCTCGTAAGGGTCCCCAGATTGGGCCAGCCCGTCCAGGACCGACACACAAGAGAACAGGAGGCAGAGAATAAAACAGGAATAGTGTCGTTCTATCAACATCTTCAGCTCGACGTCATCCACCTGAAATAATGACACAGATTATTCCGAATCACGAGAATTTAACGGGACGTGCTGCTTAGCCATGGCTATAGCCTCAACCGCTAAGGCACAAGTTGCGCCACAGCAGGGTGGTGTGTCGGTTTGGGTAAACGCAGGAGTAAGGAGAGACGCGGGACCGGGGGACAGTTTTTAAGATGAGTTTGCTTGGAGGATTCCTTTTAGGATTTTTCTGCGGAGGGTAGTTCGCTGTCTGCTTTCGCGGAGCCGGTCAGTTCGGGCCTCGAACCGGGAAAGCGGCAGGAGGGAGTCGTTCGAGCAGAGGGGGTCTCAGGGGGTTAGGGAAGACGGCACGGGGGGTGTGACAATCAAGGAGTTACGTTGGCAGCGGTGGTGAAGCGAGTTCCTAAAGCAGCCGGAAGCCTGCGCGTCGTAAACGACGAGCCAACCACATTGAGACCCAACCAAGCGACCCGCGCGGTTCTCTTGTCGAGCGTGACTACTTATCTACGGGCAAGCCGGGGTTGTTGATGGCTATCCTGAGTTCCAGGGTATCCCTTTTCGCCCCCAATGGCGGTCCCCTGCTTCTTCCACCATACCGAATGCAAACAGCTCGCAAAACCTAGGGTAAATAACCTCGGTTCCTAAGGTTGTTTCCGAATAGTGCCGCAATGTGAACAGCCGATAGAATCGTTCGGCTTAGTAACGATGTTGATGGCCGACCCGACGGTGCAGTGGGTTTCCTAAGTTTAGCAGTCCGTGCTCGTTCCTCCCTTGCTTTCTCCCACGCTAATACACGTCACTGCCTTCTTGCGCACTTATCTGGCTTCACCGGCTCACGGAACGCGTCTGTGTCAGGCAATCAAGCGTTGAATCAGATGTTGAATCAGATGAAGAGAGGTTTATCTATGCGAATCAAATCACAGTGGCTTCTGCCGTCCCTCTTGACGACGGCGTGGTTACTGGCTGCACCCATGGCCCACGCCCAGACCGGACCCAAGGTTTGGGTGGCGCAGAGCTTACAGCGAGTCGGTCCGAGCGATGCCCCCGGCAGTGCCACGCAGGCACAGCTCTGGGCAGCTCGCGGAGAATACGAGTCTTTTCAGATTGTGGTCAGGGCGCCCGCGGGCGGACTCAGCAACGTCAACGTGTCGGTCTCCGATCTGCAAGGCCCAGCGGGACAGACTATTTCAAAAAAGAGCTACCTGCTCTACCGGGAGCGCTATGTCTACGTCAGCCAGTCGAGTCCCGATTGGGGCGGGCAGAATCGACCGAAAGGGGCCGCCTGGTATCCCGACGCTCTGATTCCGTTCACGGACCCGAGCACGGGCTTACCTTTGTCCGGAGCGCCACTCGTGGCGGTGCCCTTTAGCCTTTCGGCTGGGCAAAACCAGCCCATCTGGGTCGATATTCTCGTGCCACGAACGGCGACTGCCGGCAATTACACCGGCAGCTACACCGTGACCAGCAGCCAAGGATCCTTCACCGGCCAGATTGTACTGACGGTGTGGAACTTCACCCTCCCGCTACAGCCCACGCTGAAGTCCAGTTTTCTCTTCTGGCAGGCGGGCAATATACAATCTCAGCAGGAACTACTCCGGCACAAGCTCTCTCCCAAGGCGACCAGTCCAACGGACCAATCCGCGCTGATCAGCCAGTATGGGCTTTCGAGCAGCAGCCTGCCTTTCTGGAGCGGTGCCGATATTGGGAGCTGCACGATGTCGCCGGCCCCTTCGGTGGCGCAGTTCCAAGCTGCTGCAACGACGCAGAAGCCGGGCCTGTATCTCTATGACTATAGCGCCGACGAAATCGGCCACTGTACTAACCTGTACGACGGCAGTGGGCGCGGAACATGCACCAGGCGGGAGCTCGGAACCTGATCACGATGGCTCCCACGCCCTACCTCTATGATGACGGCTCCGGCACCGGGCGTTCCGCCGTGGACATTTGGACCATGCTGCCCATCATGTACGACGGCGCGAAGGCGGCAGTCGCTTATGTCCAACAAAAGGGGGACGCAACCTGGTCTTACAACACCCTGGTCCAGGACTCCTACTCGCCCAAGTGGCTGATCGATTTCGATCCGATCAACTTCCGAATCCAGCCCGGTTTCATCAGCCAGTGCCTGAACCTGAAGGGGCTGCTGTACTGGCGTATTGACCGCTGGTCTTCCGATCCCTGGAACAACGTGAACAACACAGGACAATTCAGTTCCGGGAACTATCCCGGCGAGGGGATGCTGGTTTACCCGGGCCAGACCGTGGGGATCCAGGGTGTCGCCCCCTCGATGCGGCTGAAATGGCTAAGAGACGGCATCGAGGATTATGAGTATGTCACCATCCTCCAAAACCTCGGCCAAGGAACTTGGGCCATGCAAATGGCAAACTCGGTAGGAGCTGATTGGGCCAACTGGACTCGCGATCCGCTCACTCTGGAGTCCGTGCGCAGACAGCTTGGCGATGCGATCAACAACCTGGCGGGAGCCACGCCGCCACCGCCCAACCCTCCTCCTGCAAACGGTGCAACGGCTGAAGCCGAGAATGCCACTACGTCGGGAGCGATCATCGCGAACAATAATCCTGGTTATACCGGCGCGGGCTATGCGGATTACCAAAACCTCAGTGGGGATTACATTGAGTGGACGGTGAATGCCAGCCCGGCCGGCAATTACTCGTTGGATTTTCGCTATGCGAACGGTAGCAGTGGTAACCGACCACTCGCCTTACGGGTGAATGGTGTGGTCACTCAGGCGAGCGTCTCTTTTCTGCCCACAGGTAGTTGGGCCACCTGGAAAGGAGTAACGGTCCCCACCTCCTTACAGACTGGCGCCAACAAAATCCGGCTCACGGCCATAGGTTTAAGCGGACCCAATATTGATTCGCTTACGGTCAAGTAAAATGACAGGACAACCATGATGACTACAGTTCCTAGCGACACCAGCCGACGGATCTCGAACTACCGGGCACTAGGAACCTGGACAGTTCGCTGATCCCCTCTACCAGTATCGACTACTGCTCCGCCCGGCTGCGCTTTCGATAGGCGTGACCGGGCGGAAAACCTCCCAGCTGGGGCCGGCTCGCTACGCCCAACCAACCGCTGGATTTCTTCACCCAGCCGCTGGCGCACCATCTCCACGCCGCCAGGGTCTTTGCGCCAATTGGCCCAATCCGGAGCCACGCTCCTGGCCATCTCGACGGCCCACTGGCCACGCCCGAGTTTCTTCAGGATCTCGACGTATTCATAATCTTCGATGCCATCCCGAAGTTGTTTGAGCCGGATGGATGGGACCACTCCAGAAACACCCGCTGGTTGACCAGGATAAACCAGCACCCCCTCGCCAGGATAATTTCCCTCCCCAAACATGCCGCGGTTGTTCACGTTTTTCCAGGGGTCGGAGGTCCAACGATCAATGCCCCAGTAAAACAATCCTGTCAGGTTCAAGCACTGGCTAATGAACCCCGCTTGCACTCTCAGGTTAATGGGATCGTAATCGATCAACCATTTGGGAGAATAACGATCCTGGACCAAGGTATTGTAGGACCAGATCTCATCTCCCTTCTTTCGAGCTGCGGTCACATACTCTAAGGCGTTGTCATACATCATGGGCAGGACCACCCAGATATCAACGGCCGAACGGCCGGTTCCAGAGCCGTCATCAAAGAGTTCCGGTGTGGGGCTCATCACGACGAGGTTCCGGATTCCTGCCCTGTGCATATTGCGTGCCCACTGCTTAATCGTGCCCTCAAGATCCTTGCACTGGCCGATCTCGTCAGCGGTGTAGTTAAACAAATACAAGTCCGGCTCATGGGTTTTTGCCACCTGTTGAAATTCCTGCACAGAAGGCGCTGGTTGCATGGTGCAAGTATCGCGATCTGCGCCACCCCACAACCCGGTGTCCACCATCATAAGGCCGAGCCGGTCCCTCAGGTCACGCTCGCCTGGCCGCGTCGGTCTAAGCCCGCTCGAAGTGGCCCACCGCGGCATGATCTTGTGCTTGAGCAACTCCTCCAAAGCTTCTTGGTTCAATGGAGTCCAGCACACAAAGCATGATTTGAAGGAGGGCGCCAAAGGCAGATCGAAGTCCCAAACCGTCAGCTGCAGAGCAACCTGTTGGCTGCCTTGGTCACTCGTAATCATGACAGTTCCATGATACTGGCCGGCGCTGGCTTCGCGGGGCGTGAAGACTTCAACCCAAATCGGCTGATTATCGCCTGGAGCCAGGTCAAACGGGACGGCACGGTAGCTGCCCTGTGTGAGCTTGCCACGAGAGTCAGTGAAAGGGATCAAGGGATCGGGATACCAGCCGACACCTACGGAACGGTTTGGGCCTTGCCAGTCAGGGCTGGGGCTTTCCACGTTGACAAAATGTTCGCGGTAGAGAGTGATATTTGACGCCGAAATCGTCTGGTGAATTGAAGCGGCCAAGGCCGAGGGGACCACGTTGACGTTGCGGAGGCCCGTGATCGGGGCTTTGATGACAAGCTGGAAGGCCTCATACTCGCCTCGAGCGGCAAAAAGTTTAGCTGAGGTTGTCGCTCCCGCAGGAGTACGGGGGCCTGCCCGCTCCAGGCTGGAGATCACCCAGACGGGAAAAGTCGTTGGATCAGTCCCAGACTTCGGGCCTTCACGCACTGCCGCGACGACTACCAAGGTAGCTAGTCCGACTACAATTAGCCAGGTTAGAAGGCGCGGAGATTTCTGATACCCGAAAAAGCTCACAAACTTCGACTCGATGTTGGAGTCCCGCTATGTTTGCATCCGCAGCACGGTCTCACAAATGGATCGGACCGTCCCCGTCTCCTCGATTGAGATGAATCCCGTTGCCTTTCGGATCGATCTCGTCCAGCAGCTTGGTCAACGGTTTCGACGTAACGAAAAGGAAATTTGATGGCCCATTTATAAAACCGGCCCTTTTGAGTGCCCTGCCCCAGCCCGGATGACTCTGGTTAGACAGCAGCAGATCGACACCGCGCCTTTCCAAGAGCCGTGCCGCCACGGCAATCACCTTGTTGGCGTCCTCGGGCAGAGCTAGGCAATCTACAATTGAACCCACGCGCATATTCCCGAAATACTTGGAATCAGACATCATAGTGTCCAGCAAGACGGCCCAACCTGCAACGCGCTGGCCCTCAATGATTTTTAGCCGTATGAATCTCAGGTCGTCCGACGGGTAGAGGATCTTCAGCACGCTGGCGTCGCGGACCGCCACCATCGAGTAGGCGTCCTTGCACCGGTCCCAGACTTCGTCCGCCCAGGCAGAGAATTCGCCGACCTGCTCGGCCGTAACGATCTCACCGTGGCCGTTTCTGGTGAGCAGCGCATCGGCCATGCTTGCGCCGGCCCACCCCAGACCTGAGTAAGCCGCTGCGTCGAACAGGAATTGGCGAAACCTCGTCGTCTTCAGGTACTGGATGTTCTTTAGGAATTGAAATCCGTTCCGCACTTTGAAGAAAAAAGGAATGACTCTCAAACGGAAGCCCATGGCTTGGACCATGCGGGTGATTACTGCATCGAAGCTGCCCATGCCCAAACCATACAGCAGCGGCTGTCTTCGGAGGGCGTCGCTCACCAGCATGACACCGACCCTGCCGTAGCGTTTGTCCACAACTCCTTCAGAAATTGGCATCCGGCACATGCCGATCTCCCGGATGCACCCTCCGACAGAAAACTCCTGATGCTTGAATGTGTATGCGCCCCTAACACAACCCTCCTCGACTGCCAGAAAGATTTCCTGATAGATCTTCCGGCCGTCAACCGTTGGCAGCCAAGGCGCAACCGGCGTCTCGGGAACCTGGAAAGGCACGTTGGCTGGGCTGACTCGCCGGTTGAACTCCACGACGGACTCGGTCACTTCTTCGGTATAGGGTTGAATGATAACGCTCATATCCTTTCCATGGCTATATAAGGCTCGGATGGTGCTTGGTCGGTTTCGATCTCCCGCGCCCGCGCAGAATCTTCTTGGCTGGCTACCAACCGCGCGATGGAATGAAGCGAGCGCAGGTTCTCGATCTCCAGTTCATGCATTGGAAACTTCAGCTCAAAGCGTTCCTCCAAGAGCACCAACAACTGAACCAGAGTGAGCGAATCCAGAATGCCCCCTTCCAGCAAGTCAGTATCGGGCGATTCCACTTCTACCAGCAGTTTCTCAGAGAGCAGCGCACGGATTTCGTCAACCAGATCGTTTTCTGACAACATTGAGCGCCTCCTTAGGGTCACGGACCAACCGTGTTATTCACCTTACGGTTCTCCCGCGAAAATAGCCGAAATCCGAGCCCCGACCGTCAGGGAGGGCAGACGCGGCCGATTGCCTCAACCGCTCCCTTACAGTCGCGGCTCAGTCCAACTTTTCCTGCTCTGTGACACGGCCTGGGCAGCATGGGTAATTCCTCTTGGCAATAGATGTGGAATCCCTTCAAGCGGACAAAGAGCTCAGGTCATTCACCAGACGGTCGCCGGGTTTTAACAACAGTCGCGGGTCTATTGGACGCTGGTTAGCCTGAATGTGATGGAGCAGGATCCATTCGTCAGCACACGCCACACTGACGCACCCGCCGCGCGGCTCTCCCACAGTACCTGGCGGGACCGCGCATCTCAGACCGGTGCGAGACGCCTTGATGACAAAGATTTCCTGCCGGCCGATCCGCGTTCGCGGATGCCCCCATGGAGACAAAAACGGATAGTAGTCGCAGGCACGTACGAAGTTCACAACATCTTTCGCGCTACCATTCCACGAGAGCCAGCCGCCGTCAGGAACCTCCCGGCCAAAGTACTCGCGTTTCGTCAGGTCCTGGCCTACGCGTGGTATGGCGTCCGGTTTGACCGCGGCCGTGTCCAGTAGCCGCAAAAGCAGGGGAACGCCCGCTTGAACACACTTCAATGTGAGCGAGAGGGGTGTGTCGGTCTCCTCAATGCGAAAGAAGGATTGATAAGCAATCCGGCCAGCATCGATAGCCGAGGTCATTTCATGAACCGTGACGCCGTACCGAGCTTCACCGCGGTATATCGCCCAGCTTACGGTATTCAGGCCCGCATACTGAGGAAGCGGACCGGGGTGCATATTGAAGCTGCCTAGGCGGGGCGCTGTGAGAACTTTCGGGTGAATGATGTATAAGGAATGGACATTTAAGAGAACATCGACCCCTTCGGACCGCAGCCGGTCCCCGAACGAGGGGTCCTTGACGAACTCAGCCGGCCAAGTGTCGTACCCCTGTTGGCGGGCGGCCGTCCACAAGCTCGCCCCGTCGCGGCTTGTCTTGGAGGGCGAAGCCATGACCGCCACGATTCTGTCGGACTGACGCGACAGCGCTCTCAGCAATTGAATCGCAGCGGATTCCTCTCCGACCAGGAGGACGTTAAGCCTGGATCGCTGGAGTGTCACTTTTAGTAACTCTCGTCCTTAATACCTGCCGTTCGCGCCCCGCCTCCTGGGCTGCCAGGCTGGCTGGCTCACAGAAGCGCTGTTTCACCCAACGACGGTCAGCCTTTCCGTTGCCGTTAAGGGGCATCCAATCCAAGACCATCCAATGGACCGGCAGCATGTAATGCGGCAGAACCCCGGCTAAATGCTTCTTGAGAGTCAAGGGAGAGAGTGCGGAGCCTGCCAATGGCACGTAGGCGCAGCAGATCGCAGTGCCTTCAAAGCCGGTCGTATCAAGGGCTACGACGGCGGCCTCTTGTACGCCCGGCACCGCGTGGACCGCCGTTTCGATTTCACCCAGTTCAATCCGGTATCCCCTGCTCTTGATCTGCGAATCCGACCGGCCAACCAGGTAGATGAGCCGGTCGCTTCCGATCCTGGCCAGGTCGCCCGTCTTATAGATTCGATCAGATGGATCTGAGCCGTAGGGGCTCGTGAGAAAGACTTCCTCGGTTTTCTTAGGGTCTCTCCAGTAACCTGGACTCAAGCCCAACCCGGCGATATACAGGTCGCCGACCTCCCCAGGCGCCACAGGCCGATGCTGCTCATCCAGCACCAGGAGCTGCTCTCCTTCACAAGGCCCGCCGATTGGTATTTCGGCCACGTCATCTTCCGGACAACACGGCACGCGGTAGTAGCTGCTCGCAATGGTCGTCTCGGTGGGCCCGTAGAGGTTGACGAAGCTGACCTTGGGCAGGCGGCGCATCCAGTAGATCAGCGCGGGCGTCGGGAACTTCTCACCGCACCAAAGCAATCTCTCCAGTGCGGGAAAATCGTTCCATCCCACAACATCACACTTGGCCATGTGATTCAAGACGGATGGAACCGAAAACCACTGCGTCAGGGCCGACTCCCGAATGAAAGCCGCCAGCCGGTGGGGCAAGAGACTGAGTTCCGGCGGAACCAGATGGAGCTGGGCCCCGGCTGCAACGCTGCCGTAGATGTCGAATGTAGACAAATCGAAGTAAAGAGGAGCATGACCGGAGATCCGATCCGACGGATCAATCCCGAAGGTTCGGATCGCCCAGTCGACAAAGTGGATCACGTTGGAATGCGTGATCACAACACCTTTCGGTACGCCCGTCGAGCCCGACGTGAACAGGATATGGGCCGGGTCAGAATCGCTGTTCAATGAGTCTACGGCAGAACCCGACAGGCGCCGGACGTCATCCCTGGAGAACTCAGTCTCCATCGCACAGTCCAAGTTACTACCATCGTCCATCCATCCGATTCGCGGAAATTCGAGCAGGATGTCATCCTCGCCAATATCCTTTAGCCGGGCGGCCGTGGATTCGACCGCCAGCAGGCACCGGCTTTCGCAGATGTGAAGGATCTGCGCCAGTCGCGCCGCGGGACTGGTTGGGTCCAACGGCACATAGATGCAGTCCGCCTTGAGCGCGGCAAACATAGCGACCAATGCCTCGATCGACTTGGGCAAGAGGAGCGCCACCCGATCTCCTCGCTTGCAACCCGCCACTTTCAGAGCCCGCGCAAGCCGGTTGCTTTCCTCCTCCAGTTCTCCGTACGTGATGCGGTGCCGACCCAAGACAATGGCGCACCCATCCGGACGTCGCTCAGCTTGCAGCGTAACCCAGTCCTGGAGTCTCTGAGTCATAGATTTGCCCTCAGTGATGCTAATTGAAACACCGTACCTATGTGCTCGAACTCCTCTTCTTCAGGCGGGACGTCAAGAATATAGGTCTGATAACCGGCCACCAGGTAGCGGGCTAACTCCGTCGCGACTGCGTCATAGCTGCCAACCAAGTAAGGACAGAAGGACTGGTAATTCTCAAACGGATGCAGCCAGTACGTATCCCGCTTGCCGTTTGACTGGCAGCCGATCTCCGATAGACGCTTGTGCCAGGCTGAGTCTGACACCTTCATGGCCAGTTGGTGAGTGATTTGCCCTTTTCGGTCTTCTGGAAAGCGCTGGAACGCGATCTTCCATGCTTCGTTGTCCTGGGCGCGGGCAATGAGACCGATCCGAACCCCACACGGATCGCTCCGCTGCAACGCGTCGGCCTTGCAAAGTTCGGGGGGCTCCGGGTACTTTACCGCGATCGCTCCCATCGCTCGCGCTGCAAGCCGGAAACAAGGATTCCTGGAAGGAGCTCCGGAGCGAGGCGGGGACTCAACGTCAGGGCATTCACTCGGAAGAACTTCCCTTCAAACGTCACTGGTGATCGCCCCTCCAGAAGCTGCCTCACGATGAGTGTGTACTCGATCAGCCTGGTGTACCGGCTATCGTGGGGCGTCGTGTCATTTAGGGCTGTCAGATCGTTCTTGAACCCGCCTGCGACCATGTTCAAATAGATTCGCCTTCCATAGAGAAAAGCCAGAGTGCTAATCATCTTTGCGACAGAATAGGGATGCATGTACACAGGCTGGACGGCTACAAGAGGACACAGCAAGCCTGTGTTTTGGATAATGACCTGGGAGACTAGCCACGGGTCCACCAGCGAGTTATCGGTATAAACCAGGATCCCGGTACAGCCGGCCCGTTCGCTCCAGCGAGCCACCTGGGCCACCCTCTCGAGATAGTTGTCCGGCGTCAGCGCAGAGGATGGGCATGTTGAAAACACCTGTGGCAAGGACCGGGACGCGCCCCGTTCCGGAGGCGCAGGAGCATCGCTAATCAAGGTTAGATTCGTTGACATATGTTACTCCTTAGGTTCTTAGAACCGCCCAGAGGTGCGCTAAGGCTGAGTTATAATGCCTCACTGCAGCGGGTTGGAACGCGCGCGTTCATTCGGCGTGCCCACTTCACCCTTTCTGCCACCCGTACTGAGAAGGTGTGAAAAAATCGACGACCACCCTCGCTCCAACCTCGCTCGCCCGAGGGGGCGAGGGAGGAACAAGACATTGGAATTCTCTATGCCTAAGTACATCGTTTCAAAAATACAGTGACACATTTTAAGCGCTGCATTGTCAGATGGGCTTCGCAAATTCGCTGGCTTTTCATTAGCCCCGTGCTTCAGCGCGGGGAAAACATACGGGCCTTTTCTCTGGGTGGTCCCGGCCCGCTGCCTGGGAGCGCGGACGTCCTCGTCCGCAGCGCGGGCCGCCGGCCCGCGGGCTTCTTTGGAAGGAGAAGCCCATCTCGATCGGATGCGGACGAGGACGTCCGCGCTCCCAGGCAGCGGGCGGGGACGAAGAAAACCCTGCCAGCCACCCCGCGCTAAAGCACGGGGCTAATGAAAACGAGCATGTATCAAACCAATCCGGACCATCGGGATCAGGTGAAATACGCCGTTGGAATCGCGAAATCCAGTACTAAGTTCTTGACAGCTTTTGAGGTATTACGCTGAGTTTCAAATTTGACTCACGGTCGCTCTGCCGTGTGGCAGGGTTAATCCCTCCATTGGGCACCGAGACATCCGCAGAAACGAAAACATCGCGCAGCACATTGGTCTGGCCATTGGCTGGCCGGGTCATGGTCACTGAAGGGTGAGCGCTTTGCGCATAGGCTACCGTGCTGGATGACCTTTCAGTCACTACTAAGCCCAGGATACTTACCCACACCAGAAGCACGTTGTGGCGAGCCGAAGACAGATTGCCGCCTTTAGCCACATCGTGGTGAACTTGCCATGATGCCACTTGCGGCAAGCCCCCCTCTCAAAGACTTGCGTTGCCGTCAAATAGGGAAGGTGCCCACGCGCTCCGGGTTCTCAGACGCTCCGCCAATTCTGGATTGTTTGCGCGATAGAAGTACGTCCAGGCGGAGAGCTTGCGCTTATAGGGGGCGACAGCCTCGATCAATTCCCCCTTCTCCAGCCATCGACCAACGTTTTCCAGCATGTGGATGCCTTCGTCCCGGCACTTTCTCAGGGCCCACGCGAGCAAGGGCGAAAGCAGAGCCGTACCTCCGTCGAGCGACTGAAAGTCGACGAGCCGCATGCGTTTCAGACCCAGCTTGGGATTGTTCTTTCTATCGAAAATGACGTAGGCGACCAGCCGAGGACCATCGACCACGGTAGCGATCCAAAGCTGGTGATTCAGCAGCGCGTACTTATAGTGCCATTCCAGCACTTCCCGCGCGCGAACAGCCAAAAGCAGATGTGGGTGGTTGCTTTTCATGTCCTCCCAGAAATTGTCAAAGCGATCATCGAAACCGTGGCAGACTTGCAGCTCGATGTCGCTCTCGCGCAAAGCCTTCTTTGTAAACCGATCCTTGAGAAGGACCGCCACGGAAAGTGGATAGCTCAGCGGTCTGACTAGCGGGCAGTTCTTCAT
>QHZP01000043.1:18461-19081 GCA_003224715.1 Acidobacteriota bacterium
AAAGCCCTGGTAGTGCGTGATCCAAAAAGCAGACTCATCCCACACGCCTACGGGCACGCGCGGGCACTCGAAAACGCTGAAAGAGGCCGCCGCCTCGACCGTCATCGTGTTGTTCACATAGAGATCCACATTGCGTTGGTTGATCACGCGATCCAGCAGCAGCAGCGAGGCGCTCCGGTAGGCGGGTTCGGCGACCAGGGCACGGCCCGAAGCGGCCAGGATTCTCTTTCCCTCGACCTCGTACTGCAGGGGGATATTTCCCACCGACGCGACAATTCGCTGGTTCTCATCTTCGACCACCCACCCGATGGTCCAGCCCGGTTGAAGCTCGTGGTAGCGCGGATTACCCAGCCAGAGATGGCTCCACTCCTCGTAGTTCTTGGCCTCGAGTCCGTAGCGCGATTCCAGCGAGGCAATCTGCTCATAGTCCTTGAAGCAGGCCTCGCGAAGCTTGGGACTTCGCCGGGCGGTTCTGCTGGGCTCACTCGGCTGGAGAGTGTTTCCTGTTCTGCTCACACGCGCTCCTTACCGCGGTTTGGTGCCTGTAGACGCACAGGGCTCATGGGTTGGGAGGTGACTCAAGGGAGACGGTAAGGGCGATCTCTCAAGGGCCGCGCGCC
>QHZP01000044.1 GCA_003224715.1 Acidobacteriota bacterium
CAGATATTTTGGATCTGTTCCTCAAATCGATAGCTGTCTGCCTTAACATCCGTGATTCTCTCCTTACCTGGGAAAATCCGGCAATAAGAGCCAGTCAATATATCTGGTTCGATGAAAGCTTGTCAATCTTTTACCTTTGGGGACAGCGATTCCGCATTCGCGGCGGCGAATGGGGGAAATTCGCTGAAACGGGCTGATTTAGCTGGTTGAGTGGAGTGGCGGGAGATTCGATCAGAGATTCTGGTGGCAGGGCGGCCTGCAATCTGGCCATGATGGGGGCTGGAGCGGTAATGAGGCAGACACCACGGGGGAGACCGGACGGACGGAGCAATGGAACGAGTCGGGGCCACGAGGAGGATGATTCAGGGAGAAGAGTCGGTGGCGACGAGCCCGGCCGAGGCGTACAACTCGGCGGCGATCAGGCGGGCCCAGAAGATCTCGGGCTGGCGGCAGCGGCGCTGGGGTTTGAGATTGAGCCGCAGGAAAGCGTGAAAAAGATTGTAGGCCAGGAAGGCCGTCAACAGGAAAGCCACGATGGCGTTGGGATGATGACGATAGACATGATCACAGTTCCAGTCCGTCACGATTTCATTGAAGCCGTAGTTTTCAATATCCCAACGCTGGTGGCCCAGACGAACCACCAGCGCCGTGGAGGCTTGAATGGTCGCCAGGGTGGTCACCCAAATCCACTCGGTGGTCCGCACGACTGGTTGCCGGGTGAGCTGGGGCCGCTGGGTGTAACGCTCTTGTGAGCGGACTACGCGGACGGGAACTTGGACCTGGGGCCAAGAGCGCAGGTCCTCGAGGTCCTGCCACTGACAATCCCGTGAGCGATACTGACCGCTCTGGGGCGGGGTCAGCTGAAACAATCCGAAGGCGTCTTGGTACAGGTCGCGACGCGGGTCCTTCAGCACTACCAAAGCATGCTTATGATGACCGAGCAGAAAATTGAAAAACGGGGCCTGGGCATAGAGCCCATCGGCCAGCACCAGATCAAAGGCTCGAGGGTAACGGGCCAGCACTCGCTCCAGCAATCGCAGCGCCGCTGCCACTTCGTCCTCCCCACCGCGTTGGGGCTCCAGATCCAGCAGCAGTCGCAAAGCTGCTCGACCTGGTCCACCCTCCGACAGCAGCATCAGGACCACTTGCCGATGGTAATACTGAAGGCGATCTCCTTGCTCGGTATGAATGGTTCGCTCCAGGCAGCCCGAGCAATGACGTCGGTAGCTGGCGTGACTTTCATGGCCGTCGATCACGGCCACTGCCAGGCCTCCCAGTCCGGGCAACGCCTTGTTGCGTTTCAGGCGTGTGTAGAGGTGGTGCAAGCCGGTTCGCAAGGCTTCCACCTCCAGCAGACTATAGACCCGCCCGACCGTGTCACCACTCGACGGCGGCTGTCCCAGCCAGCTGTTCCAAAACCGCGCCTCCCGCACCGACTCCAACGCATGCAGACTTCCCAGCCGAGCCCAGAACATCACCAAGGCGGATTTCACTACCACAGTCGTGGGAATCCGCGGAAGACAACGCTGATCCGAGACCTTCGCCACCAGGTCGCGCGAAAGGCCATACAGCTCCTCACCGTATCGGACCAGTCGTCGGAGAACGGTCTTATTCCTTTCGTCGCTCCCGCACCCGTTGCCACTCCAGTTGGGAAAGCTCCTCCAGCAGCAGCTGCATCTCCTGGTAGTCGCTCACGGCTTGGCGGACGCGGTCTTCCCAATCCCTGGGAATGCAAACCTGGCGAGGCTGCCCCTGCTGGCTCTGCACCAAATATAAGGAGGTATGAAGTTCGCCGGTGGTGCAGCGGCAGGTGGGCTTGCCGCACTTGCGACTGCGCACTGACAGGGTCCCGCGCAACAACCAGTGCTGCTGGATCAACTGCGTCAACCGAGATCGAAACCGCCGTTCGGAAGCCGAGAGGTTGGAGCGATGCATAGGCGTCTCCTGTCTGATATAATAATACTATATCAGACAATTGCGCCTGTCAAGCCCAAAAATCGAATGCGAATCTGCTGTCAGCTCACCTGACGCCTCGATCTGCTTGCCGCTCAGATTGTTGGGTGGAATCAAAAATTATGGATGCGGAATCGCTGGAATTCTTTATCAACTTCGGGTTTGGCGGCTTTTCGCGCTCGTGACTTCGAAAATCGATCGCCCCGGGCATATGAAGCAAACAGAGTGATCCGCGACGGCGATGCCCACTCCCGTGAGACTCGAATGGCCTCGTCAATGACGCTCTGGGAAATCATCTGGCCCATTTTGACGCACCCACACTTCATTTGGAGAGTTCTTGCAGGGAGTTCTTAAGGAGCGCTTCGAACGGCTGGTTGGTGCCGGAGGCAGAGGCCACTTTTTGAATAGCTCTTTCCGCTAAAGCTTTGGGATAACCTAAATTAACCAGTGCCGAAATGACGTCCTCTTGCAGTTGAGAGGCTGTTCCAACAGGAGATAGCGTACCCGCAGCAGCAGCTTCAACCTTGGAGACTTTGTCTCTTAGCTCAACCACCATGCGTTCAGCCGTCTTTTTTCCAACCCCTGGGATCGAGGTGAGCCGCAGGATATTGTTTTGACGAATTGCCGGCATCAACTCATCGACGCTCATCCCCGAAAGAATGGTGATTCCCAGCTTGGGGCCAATCCCAGAGACTGAAGTCAATTGTTCGAAGAGTTGTTTCTCCTTGGCAGTCTTAAAGCCAAACAGAGCAAGCGTATCCTCTCGAACATGAGTGTGGATCAAAAGTTGGATGGAATTTCCAGTTTCTCCCACTTCATAAAAGGTGGAGAGCGGAATGTTGACTTGGTAGCCCACCCCCTGGACGTCAATGATCACTTGGTTCGGCTGTTTACTAAGAAGTTTGCCTGATAGGTGGGCAATCATGTTGGGGAATTACCTAAAAATCCTCAAACCTCATGCCTCGTGATTGGATCCTACAAAAATCCCTCCTTGGAGGGGGGTGGCGAAGCCGCCCGGGCCGTCTCTGTTCCGGCCGATTGGGCATCTCTCGCGCGCTCTCTCTCCGAGAGCGCTGTCCCCTTCAAAGGGAAATATTTTCATGTGTTGTGGCGCAGCTCTTCAGGGGAATCAGGTTCAAGCGCCAGCTCCACGGAATCAATCACTCCAATGACGGCCATGTCAATCGGTGAAAACGGTTTACCCACGGAAGTCATAGCAGACCAACCTTCTTGAGTCACTAACACCCGATCTCCGATGCCGGCGTCGACGGCGTCCAAAGCCAGGATGGGGCTGCCCCGTTCAGATCCATCCAGGTTCATTATCTGGACGTAAAGAATCTTCTGGTTATCATGGCTCAAATGTTTGCGTGTGGCCACCACGTCACCAATGACTTTTCCAATCAGCATCGGCTACACCAGATCAATGTGGTCTATAATTCCCACAATCGTTGCCTCGGTTGGCACTTCCTGATCTGGATACCAGGGCATCGAAGCCTCTCTGCCTCGACACCAGTATACGGTTTCCCCTGCTCCGGCCCCCACCGCATCGATGGCGACCAGCGGCTTTCCGTGGTTGCTGCCGTTCTTGTCCACAGGCTGTATCACCAGCAGCTTTTTTCCTTCCAGGGGATCAATCTTAATGGTGCAAACAACGCTGCCACTGACGCGACCTATCTGCATGGTTCCGAATTGAGGCAGACCCTCTCTGCCCCCAGGGCGCACTCCGCGCAACGGCTGCACTCCAGGCGCAAGACCGCTGCCTGATCCTATGGACTTACTTCCACATTATCCACAATCCCAACAATGGCCGTATCGACGGGACAATCTTTGCAGCCGCTGGCCATCCGAGCCGAGCTTCCAGAAACAATGATGACCCTTTCTCTAAAACCGGCACTAACCGTGTCAACGGCAATGAGGTAGCCAGATTCATCTTTCCCCCAAGGATCAATAGGTTTGACGATTAGAAGTTTCTTCCCATCCAGGCGACTATCCTTGCGGGTGGCAACTACCGTACCGACAACCCTGGCTAAAAGCATGACAGGACCCAAAAGAGAAAACGCATAACTTTTTTGGATTTACTTGAGTCTCCTGAAAAATCCCTCTATCGAGTGGGGCATAAGGGGGCGGGTCTTCGGCTTTCCAGTGCAATGCTCGCCGCAGGACATCCCCCTGCACCTCCTTCGAAGGGGGAATAATTTTCATCCATGCTGGTGCCGCCGTGCGGCATGAGCGGATCCTCCCAAAATTACTTGGTCGCCTTACCGATAGGAAGGACGTCTTCCAGATTGGAATGAGGCCTGGGAATGACATGCACACTGATTAGCTCACCCACACGGCGTGCGGCGGCTGCGCCAGCGTCGGTGGCAGCCTTCACTGCGGCCACATCTCCGCGGACAATGGCTGTCACGTAACCGGAACCAATTTTTTCCCAGCCTACCAAAGTTACCTTGGCCGCTTTAACCATGGCATCTGCCGCCTCGATCATGGCCACAAGTCCACGAGTTTCTATCATTCCTAATGCTTCACCCATCGCCTTTTCCTTTCCATCGCTATTGAAGTGAAATAGTGCCAAACGGCTGGTTCATTTCTCTTCGTTTCAATGTCGCTTTATTTGTAACTCTGCCAAAGCTGACTGGATAATATCGACCAACTGGCTTTTCGTCAATGTAATCGTTGGCTCCGAACCTGCATCCGAAACTCGTGGGCAGGCTTCAGTAATCTTTAGAGGTGTCTTGATCCCATATCTTTCTCTCGCGACCAAAAGCTTGTCCACATCTTCCGAACTCAACAAGGTCTCCTTTCCCAGAATACGTGTGGTCAGACTGATTCGGGCAAAATGCTCGACGGTTTCCATTTTTCCGTGGGCCTGATAAATGTCGGCCCCATAAGCAACCACGCCGTGGTTAGCCATCAGAAGAGCGTCGTAATGCGGGATATAGGGCTTAATGGCCTCGGCGAGTTCCGGAGTACCCGGTGTCCCATATTTGGCAAGTGGAATACACCCCAAAGACAAAACCACCTCCGAAATCAGCGCTTTGGTCAAAGGAACTCCGGCAGCCGCATAGCCCGTAGCACACGGTGGGTGGGCATGCACGACTGCATGAATATCCGGTCGCAATTGGTAGATGAGCAGGTGCATGGCAATTTCTGAAGAGGCTTTCCGCTCATCCTCAAGCTTATTTCCCTCCGCGTCGACCACCACCAGGTCTTCTTCGGACATATAGCCTTTGCTGATGGCAGTGGGAGTAGCCAGAACATTGCCGTCTGGCAAGCGGACACTGATATTTCCATCGTAAGCGGCAACGAAGCCCAGACGATACACACGCCGGCCAATCTCGACAATATCTTTACGATGTTGCTCCAGAGTTTTGTTCATCAAAGAGATGATCACTCGGGGAGGATTTTGTCCTTGGAGTAGGGTCTAAGGAATTTTGGTTGCCCCTCAGCGGAACCGCTTTCTTGTCTGGCAAGGAAATAGGATAGGCTCTCGAAAGAAATTGCCAGATCCATGGATTTCAGTTTGACCCCGGTCTCAGCATTCAGTTGCACGGGCGCAAAATTCAAAACCGCCATAACACCGGCATCGGTGATGAGATCCAGCACCGCCTGAGCCTCTTCCGCAGGGACGCAGATAACTCCCATCGTGATGTTTTCCCGCATCACAATCGGTTTGAAATCCTTAATGTGATAAACAAAGACACCGCTCCGGGAAATTTCTCCAACCCGAGAGAGATCTTTATCGAAGAGAGCCGTAACCTGAAAATACTTGGGATCAAACCCACGGTAGTTCGCCAACGCCATCCCCAAATTTCCGGCTCCTATGATTCCAATTTTATGCAACTCCCCCAAACCCAAGATCTGGCTGAGGTGTTTTCTGAGTTCGGACACGCTATACCCCACCCCGCGAACACCGAATTCCCCGAAATAGGTCAAATCTTTCCGGATTTGGGCAGAGTTTAACTGAAATTGCTGAGCCATGGACTGAGAGGAAGTGGTAGTGACGCCAGAAGCCGCCAGGAGGTTAAGACAGCGCAAATAAATGGATAGACGATTAATGGTAAACTCTGAAATCTTCTCGGTCTTCATTCCCCAGATCAGTTATAGTGACCCGCTGGGTCAACGGCTGGACTTTCTTGTGAAGGCGACCAAAGTATAGCACATTGAACCGGGGTGTAAACTTTCAAATTATGCAGAAAAAACAGGTCGTTGGCGTTATCTCGGATACACACGGATTGTTTGACCCAAAGATCCCCACGGTTTTTGAAGGCGTTGGTCATATCCTTCACGCCGGGGACTTGGGAAACCTGGAAGTCTATTACAGACTTCAGAAGCTGGCACCCGTCACGGCTATTAGCGGAAATATCGATGAAGGCAACTTGCCATCTGGATTCGAATCGCAAAGAACCGTTGATCTTCATGGCATCCGCATTTTTATGATCCATATTCTTGGACACCCTCATCGCTTAACCGCTGAGATGCAAACCTTGATAGGCAGGATCCAGCCTCGCGTGCTCGTTTTTGGTCACAGCCACCAACCCTTCTTGCAAAAAATAGGACCTGTTCTCTTCTTCAATCCCGGGAGCGCTGGCCCCAAGCGCTTCTCCCTGCCACGTTGTTTGGGTCTTTTGGAGATTGAAAAAGGGCAAGCCCAAGGCAGAATCATTGAGCTTTGATTTACTTCTTCAGGATCTGGAATAAATTACTGTAGTCGTCGGTCCAGAGCCGAGAGGGAGAATCTTTCCTCCGGGGAGTCGTGGCTTTGTCTATTTCCGGCTTTTGCAGGATCGCTGGATTCGGGGCTAGCAACATCCAACTGCTGCCCCAAGCCAGGCTTCCAGCAGCCCTGGATTCGATGTAGGCGGAAGCCAGGCCAAAGTAGTCTGCCAGCCCCCACACGACGGACGTTAAGTCCAGATACCGGTTCGAAATATGAACGGCCACAATCCCGTCTGGCATTCTAAGGTGCCTCAAGTAGACGGCCATGGCTTCCTGGGTTAGCAGATGGATAGGAATGGCATCACTGTTGAAAGCATCAATGGCCAGAATATCAAAACCTTGTGGTGCCTTCCGCTCGAGTTCGCTTTCCATCGAGATGCGTGCGTCCCCCAGGATCACGTCTACTTTGCCGGGACAATGCTTAAGATAACTGAAATAGCTGCTTTCACCGAGAGAGAGCCCAACGACATTTGGATTGATCTCATAGTAACGAAGGTAGTCTCCCGCTCGGGCGTAGGCTGCGATCGTTCCGACGCCTAGCCCGACTGCGCCGATCCGTAGATTCCCGTCACCTCCCATAGCCAAACGTCGGGGATGTTGAAGCAAGGCCAGGCCGATCCCGCTATTCAGGCCATAGTACGAAGTTGGCAAATAGCGTCTATCCTCGGTTTGAAACTGTAGGCCATGGGTCGTCCGCCCGTGTCGCAGTCTATATAGATGTTCGTTGGGATCGTCTGGATCCTCCTCGACGACCACCAGCACTCCATAGAAATTCCGCGACACGGTAACCGAACCTTCGAGGTAGCCTTTGGCATGAGAGTGGAATACAAATCCCAGTGTGCCCAATACCAACAAAAGACAGGAAACCGCAAACCAGGGCCGGCTGCGATGCAACCGCAATTTCCCGGAGCCTTCGATCCCCATCAACACAATGACTGTGAAGGCCACCAGGCCAGTTTGCCAGGCGTGGAGAGCATTCTTTACAGCATCGATCACTGAGTCGGAAAAATCTTCGTCGAGGATAGAACTGGCGAAGACAAACGTGCCTAGCAGAGCAACGCCAGCCGGCCAGGGATGCCGCTTATACACCCAGGAGCTTGTATCCCGTACCAGGATGACCAGCGCCAGAAGGCATGACAACCACAGGCCCAGGTGGAGCTCCCAATAGCCGTTGAAAAGGCGCGGTGCAACCAGACCGACAAAGATTCCTCCCAAAGCGCCACCCATCGCTACCATCAGATAAAACGAGGTCAGGTAAGCCGAAGCAGGCTTCAAACCGGCCAACTCACCATGGCAAAACATGCAACAGACGAAGAGCCCGAATGAGTAAATAAGAATTTGGACCGGGATCTTGAAGTGTACTCCTTTGTACAAAGCCATACATGCAAGGCCTACTGCTGGAAGTAAGGCTAGCAGCAATAAAGGGCGGGAATACCACTTGTCATTTTCAAAGCAAATGATGAACGAAAGCAAATAAATACCAAGTGGCAGGACCCACAGAAACGGGATGACGGCGATCTCCTGGCAAATTTGGTTGGTCGTGGCCAGAAGCGTCACTGAGGCGCAAGCAGCCAGGCTAAGCCAAAGTAAGTGATCACCGCGGCCCGGGCGATTTGTAGCCGGCGTTGGTAATGCCGCGGGCTCATGACGGTGTTTTCCAAACGGCGCATCGACACCGCTCGACAGCCCGCCTCCCACCCGGGTCGCCCGAACAGTACAGTAGCCACACAAAAGAGTAAACATAATGTAACCCCACGACCACACGAGCGCCTGCATTTTCAGGGGTAAGGCCGGTTCCACCAGGAATGGATAACTCACCAAAGCCA